>NZ_JBPCEP010000005.1:0-353524 GCF_050971705.1 Niallia sp. M35 | reverse complement strand
AACGAGGAGGCTTGGCGCTCGCCCCATGGAAAGCGAAGTGTATTCAGGCTGCGGGTGATTACCACATACCTTTTTTCTTAAAATAATAAAAAAACACAAACAATTATACGAATTTTTTTTAGTGTGTACGTATAATTGTTCGGGGTTAGATTTGGTTGAAATGCTTATGTCCCACTCTCTTTTTATAAACTATTTTGTCATGATATTAGGAGTGAAGCAAAGTGAAAGTTTGTATTGGCACCAATAATAAAGCAAAAGTAAAAGCAGTAAAAAACTGTTTAGAAAAAGATACGGCTATAGAGTTTGCTACATTTAATGTGAGCTCTGGGGTAAGCGAACAGCCATTTTCAGATGAGGAAACGATCAAAGGGGCCGTTAACCGAGCGAAGGCTGCATTGCAGGAAGGGGCCGGCGAGATAGGGATTGGCTTGGAAGGAGGCGTCCACCGAACAAATGACACTCTCTTTTTAACTAATTGGGGAGCGCTTGTTTGGAAGGATGGAACCACCTATATAGCTAGTGGAGCAAGAATTCCGCTACCAAAGGAAATTGAAACAAAACTAGTTGCAGGAAGAGAACTAGGTCCGGTTATGGATGAATATGTCCAAAAAGAAAATGTTCGCTCAACAGAAGGTGCTATAGGAATCTTCACAAACGGCAGGATTAATAGGACAGCAATGTTTGAACATGTTGTTGAATTGCTTCTAGGTCAAATGGAATATCAAAGAAAATAAGAGCTAGAGGGACTTTAGAAATTAGCTCAATTTAAGTAGAAAATGCTTGATAAAAATGAAGCAATAGGAAAGCATATTAGTAGTGAGGAAGCTATAATTCTGATACTATTTATGAAAGGGTACATATTATGAAGGGGGCATTTACATTGAAACATTTACAATCAGCAGAAGAATTTGCAGAGCTTAAAAATAGTCCAGAGAAACATATATTTCTTTTTTCAGCAGAATGGTGTGGAGACTGTCGTTTTATCGAACCATTTATGCCAGAAGTTGAAGCGAAATATGATCAATATACATTTATACATATCGATCGCGATAAATTTATTGATACTTGTATAGAGCTAGATGTATTTGGTATTCCAAGCTTTATCGC
Source organism: Niallia sp. M35 (assembly GCF_050971705.1). NCBI lineage: Bacteria > Bacillati > Bacillota > Bacilli > Caryophanales > Bacillaceae > Niallia > Niallia sp. M35. The sequence goes on along the minus strand of NZ_JBPCEP010000005.1, from coordinate 352,417 downwards.
TTTTGAAGGCGGGAAAGAACTTGGTAGATTTGTAAGCAAAGATCGAAAAACACAGGAAGAAATTGAAAAATTTATTGAATCTTTATAAAGAAAATAATAAGTGAGAGAATGATTTAGCTTATTCTCAACACGGAACAAGACCGTGGAGGCTTATTAAGTCTACAAAGCATCAGTAGCGAGTTTGTTCTTTATTTGCTGTAATAGTAAAAAAGTGTTTGTCTTATAAAAGGTTGTCTCCTATATAAAATGTAGCTTGGAAAAGGACGGAGTTCACTGCTATATTTTAAGCGGAGATAACCTTTTTCCATTGATTACAAGAAAAAACTGCCTATTAAAAAGATGATTATCGAATCATTTAGAGTATAATAAATAGGAAGAAATTGAAGAGGACGGAAGTGAAACAAGCATGAAAATGACAAGTAAAAAAATGAAGGATATGCTTATCCAACGAATAAGTAATGAGGATCGAACTTTTTCATTTGATAGTAAAAAAGATCAAGTACGTATAGAGAGTAAAGCAACAGGAAAGGGAGTTACCGTTTCCTTGCCTGAAATAATTGCAAAATGGGAAACAAAAAAAGAAAAAGCAGTCGACGAGATTGTTTATTATATTGAACAGGGCTTAGGAGCAATCGAAAAAGATGGAGAAATAGAAGGAAAAGAGAAAAAAATATTTCCTGTGATTCGTTCCACTTCTTTTCCTCAACAATCAAATGAGGAAATTCCCTTTATAACAGATGAGCATACGGCAGAAACTAGAATTTATTATGCTTTGGATATGGGGAATACCTATCGCCTCATTGATGAGAAATTGATGGAAAAAGAAAATTGGTCTGCCACTTCGATTAAGGAAATGGCTCTTTTTAATGTTAGGTCTTTATCCACAAATGTAAAAGCAGATAGTGTTGCTGGTAATGTTTTTTATTTTTTAAACAGCAATGATGGCTATGATGCAAGTCGAATATTAAATGATGCCTTTTTAAAGGATATGTATGAGCAGCGTGAAGGCACAATGACGGTAGCTGTTCCCCATCAAGATGTACTAATTATTGGTGATATTCGAAATGAAACAGGATACGATATCTTAGCTCAAATGACGATGAGTTTCTTTGCAAGCGGAAGAGTTCCCATTACAGCACTATCTTTCCTATATGAGGATGGCGAATTAGAACCTATATTTATTTTAGGCAAAAATAAAAAAAGAGAAAGATAATAGGGACAATGTAATCAAATCGATTTATAATTTACTTTTGAATGACATCTAATTGAAATATTTTTATACTAAAATAACAATTATATGGATGGAAAAGCTAGAATGTTTCTATAAGTTCCCTGTTTTAACCTAATTAAAAAGAGAGACTTAATGAAAGAGGCAATTAGGATATACAAACTTTCAAAAGGTGTCTCTTTTTTAATTGCTATGATAAATGTATCTAGTCTAGTTATAGAACCAGAGTTGTTGGAGTGTTGGCAATAAAAAAGAACAAAGAGGAAAATTTATCTTTGTTTAACTTTCTGCTAAAGAGGGAAAGGGAGAGTTGTTAAAAATAGTGCTCCCAATTCTGAACATAACTGTTAAAATAGTAATGAGATTGGAAAGAAAGAGTGATTACGTGTGAATTGGTTCAAAAAAGTATTTAAACAGTTTGCTAGTGAAGAAGAGGAGCTGAACCAAGTTGAAGAATCGGTTGAAGTAGAACAGCAACCGAAAATGGAGTCTACGGCATGGAAGAAAGAAATAGATTCAAAGATTATTTATCAATATCCGAAAGGGAACTTTCGCTTTCCGCTAATTCCAGATGAAGAGAAAGATGATAAGAAAGAGACGGATAGAAGGAAGAGAAGAGAACCTAGGCAAGCCTTCCATGAAAATAGGCGTGAAAACGATCAACCATATAAACCTCCATATGTAGAACAGACGAAAAGTGACCAGAAGGAAGACAAAGTATCCAATACATATAGTACTAATCGTCCTTTCAAACCTACAGAAGTTGTTTCTCCGATATATGGATATAATCGTCCAGAAAGGAAAGAGACAAGGACAACGGAATCGCGACCAATAATAGAAAAAAAAGTTGGAATTTCGAAAGAAGCGAACAGTAACCAGAAAGAACAAAAGGAAATAAGAGTAAATGAAGAACTACTAACATTTGCTGGAATGAATGATGAGCTATCTGAATCACAAGAAGCGAAGAGGAATTTAGAGGCGGCAGAACTGCAAGAAGCAGAAAGAGTTGTAGAGTCACCTGAACTTCAAGAAGCGGAAAGTAACATAGAGTCGCTAGAACCGCAAGAATCTGGACAACAACATGCTAATGAGGAGACAGTTGAACTGCATAAGGCTGAGACAGCTGTTGCGCAAGAAACGGTAACAGTGGACAGTATAATGGAGCAAGATTCATCTCTTTCTATAAAAGCTGAGGAATATTTTCATGAAGAAATAAGTTCTAAAGCTGATAGTGCACTAGAGGTAGAGAATATTGCTTCTCTAAGCATTTTTGCCAGCGAAGCAGAAATGGAAGTAAATGAGCAGGAAGAAAATTTAATAGACGTTCAAGAACTTAATGATGATCAATTATTGTTAAAGTTTGAAGAAGTGGAAGTAGTAGAAGAAGCTTATCAGGAAAATGATGAAGCAATAGTAGAAGAAAAGAAGGAAGAAGTTTCCCAGGGGAAAATAGAGGAGAAGAAGACATCTTCCCGTAAAGGTCCTTTACCATTTAATGTGTTGATGCTAAATAAAGACAGAAAACGATTGGCAAATCAAAAAGTCGAGAAAAAAATATATGAGGAGCCAGAGTCACAGTCGAAGGCAGAAGTTGTAGTTCCGTCTATGATAGAAAAAGAAGATGAGGAACAAAATGACTTACCTTATTACGTTTTTCCCGAAGAAAATTTATTGAATCCACCTATTTTGCAAATAGAAAAGGATGGATGGATTGAAGAGCAGACTATGCTGTTAAATGATACATTTACCAATTTTAATGTTCATGCAAAGGTGGTAAATGTTACACAAGGACCTTCTGTAACACGCTATGAGGTACAACCAGAACCAGGAGTAAAGGTTAGCAAAATTACCAATCTTTCTGATGACTTAAAATTAAGTTTGGCTGCAAAGGATATCAGAATTGAGGCGCCGATTCCTGGAAAGCATACAGTAGGAATTGAAGTTCCAAACCAAAAAAGTCGCCCTGTACTTATAAGAGAGATTTTGGAGAGTGAAGAATTTAAAAGTTCAACATCTCCTTTGACGGTAGCAATGGGTTTGGATATTTCAGGAAAACCAATCGTTACAGATTTACGCAAAATGCCACATGGATTAATAGCTGGAGCAACCGGATCTGGAAAAAGTGTATGTATTAATACAATGCTTGTGAGCTTACTATACAAAGCAAAGCCAGAGGAATTAAAGCTATTATTAGTAGATCCTAAAATGGTTGAATTAGCGCCATATAATTATGTTCCCCATTTAGCAAGTCCTGTTATTACAGATGTAAAGACGGCAACTGCTGCACTAAAATGGGCTGTCGAAGAGATGGAAAGAAGGTATGAGCTATTAGCACATGCTGGTGTTAGAGATATTACAAAATATAATCAATTAGCGGAAGAACATAAAAGATATAGTGAGAAATTACCATATTTAGTGATCGTAATTGATGAGTTAGCCGATTTAATGATGATGGCACCTGCGGATGTAGAAGAAGCGATTAGTAGAATAGCTCAAAAAGCAAGAGCGTGTGGGATTCACCTATTAATTGCTACACAAAGACCATCAGTTGATGTTATTACGGGATTGATTAAGGCAAATGTTCCAACACGAATTGCGTTTTCTGTTTCCTCTCAAATTGATTCACGTACCGTCATTGATATTAGTGGTGCCGAGAAGCTTTTGGGTAAAGGGGATATGCTATTTTTAGAAAATGGAACATCAAAGCCCGTTCGATTGCAAGGTACATTTGTATCAGATGAAGAAATTGATCAGGTAGTGGCACATGTTAGGAAAGAAAGAAAACCAGAATATTTATTTGAACAAGAAGAGCTGTTAAAAAAAGTTCAAATGTCTGAAGAAGAAGATGAGTTATTTTATGAAGCTTGTGAATTTATTATTGAACAAGGTGGAGCGTCTACATCTAGTCTGCAAAGGAATTTCAAGATAGGATATAACCGAGCAGCGAGATTAATTGATATGATGGAAAAGCAGGGGTTTATATCAGAAGCGAGAGGCACAAAGCCTAGAGACGTATTAATAACAGAAAGTGAATTGCTGTTATTACAGGAAAATGAATAAGTAGGAAAAAGGATTACTTCGTAAACTGCTGCCATACATTGGAATTATACTGTTCCATAGTTTTTCATCATGAAAGATGGTATAATGTATAAATGTGAAATAAAAAAAGGAAAAAAAAGTTAGTATATTATCGAAACATGATTAATTAGTTGAATGAGAAAAATAAAGTGAACAAAGTTGCATACATAAATGCAATGAGCAAATTGAATGAGGATATCATATACTGTTAAAAGATATGCGTAGTTGGAGGTTCTTTATATGACTATTTACCACTTCGTAGGTATAAAAGGGTCGGGTATGAGTGCATTAGCACAAATTTTACATGATATGGGTTTTGAGGTACAAGGCTCTGATGTGGATAAAAGATTTTTCACTCAGATTGCTTTAGAACAAGCTGGAATAAAAATTCTTCCTTTTCAACGTGAAAATATTCAACCAGGAATGAATGTTATTGTAGGAAATGCATTTCCAGATACACATGAGGAAGTTGAAGAAGCAGTAAAACTGGGTCTTCCAGTGATTCGATACCATCGTTTCCTAGGAGATTTTATGAAGCAATTTACAAGTATAGCTGTAACTGGAGCACATGGAAAGACATCAACAACTGGTTTGCTTTCCCATGTAATGAAGGGGGCAAAGCCGACAGCGTATTTAATTGGTGATGGTACAGGGAAAGGGGTAACTGGAGCAGAATATTTTGCTTTTGAAGCATGTGAATATCGAAGACATTTCTTATCCTATTTCCCTGATTATGCATTGATGACCAATATTGATTTTGATCATCCAGATTATTTTGCCAATGTGGATGATGTTTTTTCTGCCTTTCAAGAGATGGCATGGCAAGTAAAAAAAGGAATTTTTGCTTGTGGGGATGACGAACATTTACAAAAAATTCAAGCAAAAGTACCAGTTGTATTTTATGGATTTGGAGATGAAAATGATTTCCAAGCGAGAAATGTGGAGAAAACAACTGAAGGTACAACTTTTGAAGTTTATGTACGTAATACGTATTACAATACCTTCTCCATTCCGACATTTGGGGACCATAATATCTTAAATGCTTTAGCTGTTATTACGCTTAGTCATTATGAGGAACTAGATGCGGAAATCGTTAAAGAGCGCTTAATGACATTTGAAGGTGTAAAACGAAGATTTACAGAAAAGACAATTGGTACACAGGTTATTATCGATGATTATGCTCACCATCCTACGGAAATAAAAGCAACGGTGGAAGCCGCTCGCCAAAAGTATCCAGATAGAGAAATTGTTGCTGTATTCCAGCCACATACATTCTCTCGTACTCAAGCATTTCTTCAAGAATTTGCTGATAGTTTAAATTTAGCAGATTCTACTTATCTATGTGATATATTTGGTTCCGCCCGTGAGAATCATGGAAAGCTAAGTATTACAGATTTAGCTGATAAGGTACCTGGAAGCAAAATTATTTCAGAAGAGACAGTTTCTTCTCTGAAAGAACATGATAATAGTGTAATCTTGTTTATGGGCGCAGGAGATATTCAAAAATATCAAAGTGCTTATGAAAAAACATTAGGCTAATAATAAAAGGGGATCAGAATTTAAAAATTCTGATCCCCTTTTTCATAGGTTACTTTAAATTTTCTGGATTTAATACTTCTAATTCTGGAATAACAAACTTACCATCTTTTCTTATAAGTACATCATCAAAGTAGATTTCCCCACCACCATAATCAGGACGTTGAATATTTACCATATCCCAGTGGATATTGGAATCATTGCCGTTATAAGCATCATCATAGGCTTGGCCAGGTGTAAAGTGGAAGCTTCCATCGATTTTTTCATCGAATAAGATATCTTGCATTGGATGAAGAATATATGGATTTACTCCAATAGCGAATTCGCCAATATAACGAGCGCCTTCATCTGTATCCAAAATTTTATTTAATCTTTCGGAGTCATTAGATGTTGCTTCGATAATTTTTCCATTTTCAAACTTCAGGCTGACATTTTCAAAAGTGAATCCTTGATAAGGGGAAGGTGTATTATAGGTTAGTACACCATTGATAGAATCACGTACAGGTGCCGTATAAACCTCGCCGTCAGGAATATTCATTTGACCAGAGCATTTGATGGACGGAATATCTTTAATAGAGAAAGTTAAGTCAGTGCCAGGACCAGTTAAGCGAACTTTGTCGGTACGATTCATTAATTCTACAAGATTATCCATTGCTTTATCCATTTTTCCATAATCTAGGTTGCACACGTTGAAATAAAAATCTTCAAATGCATCGGTGCTCATTCTCGCAAGCTGTGCCATGGATGGGCTTGGATAACGAAGAACTACCCATTTTGTGTTTGGTACACGAATTTCTCTATGTACCTTTTTGCCAATGGTTGCACCTTCAATCTTCATTTGTTCTGCAGGAACGTCTGCAAGCTCATTAATGTTATCACCAGCTCGAAGCCCGATGTATGCATCCATATTACTCATGACATTTGCTTCGAATTGGGCCATCATTTCATATTGTTCTGTTTGAGCGCCTAAAAGCAAGGAGCGATTAATATCATTATCTTTCAGTGAAACAAAAGGATAACCACCAGCTGCATATGCTTCACGCACAAGCGCTTTTACAAGTTCCTTTTGAAGTCCAAAGTTTTCAATAAGAACTTTTTCGCCTTTTTGTAAGCGAATGGAATAATTAATTAAGTTTTTTGCTAGTTGATCAATTCGTGGATCCTTCATATGTACCTCCAAAATATTAAAAAAATGTGATAACTATCTTATTGTACCCGAAAATATTTTTTCCTTAAATAAAAAAACTCAAAATAGAAAAAATAAGGAAGAAAGATTATTTGCTTCGATTGTATAGTTACTCTTGCTAAAGAATCATTTGTTTCTGAAAGTTTTTCCAATTATAATAAAACTAAGGTTTTAGCAAACGCGAATCTGGGAAAAGACCAATAAAGTGGAGGTGCGATAAATATGATAAATCTTTTATACTTAAGTGTAGCTTTAATAGCTATTGCGTTTACGGTTCTTGTCATTTATGTTGCGAGAACATTGAAGTCCTTACATACTACACTGGATAGTGTTTCTAAAACACTTGTCGGGTTAGAAAGGCAACTGGATGGCGTCACAAGAGAAACAACTATTTTATTGCAAAAAACGAATGATTTAGCTGCAGATATTCAACAGAAATCTGAAAGTTTAAATTCTGTGGTTGACGCAGTAAAAGATGTTGGTACGAGTGTACAAGGGTTTAATCAATCGGTACAAACGATTACCAATAATGTAGAAAACACCCTTGTAAAAAATCAAGATAAAATAGCTCAAATTGTTCAATACAGCAAGGTGTTTATGAATATTAGAGATCAATGGAGAGCTAAGAAGGCTGAACAAAACCGAACACGAGTAAGAAGTAATTAAAAGGAGGATGTTAAGATGAAGCGAGAACAAGAAATAATTCATGCAAATGAAAGCTCAAGTTCAAAGGATTTTCTATTAGGTGCTCTAGTAGGTGGGGTTGTCGGAGCAGCAACTGCTTTATTTCTTGCGCCAAAGCCTGGAAGAGAACTGCTTCATGATTTAAACGGACAAGCTGGCATACTCAAGGAAAAAGGGATTGAGTTAACTGATACGGTCAAAGAAAAAGGCTCAGAGTTTATTTCTATTGCTAAAGATAAAACAGATCAACTTAGTAATGCTGTTACCAAAACATCTGCTGAAATTATGGATAAAGTAAAAAAAACAAAAGGGCAAGAAAATATGTCAGCCCGTTTTGATGAGCTAAAAGAAGAAGCATCTGATTTAAGCTCAAGCTTAAAAAATGCTGAGTTTGATGAAATTCAGCAAAAGTTAGAAGAAACAAAACGTGCATTTGATGAAACAGAAAGTAAATATAACCATTAAACATTATTTTTGTATAAAAGCGAGATAAAGTATACAGTCTATATACACATTGCTTTCTGCATTCAATGAGAACCAAATCTTTTAGAACAATGCAAGAAAGAAAAGGTATATAGACTGTTTTTTTATATGTCATGGGATAAACAAATAGATAAAGGGTGATTTTTAGGTATGGAAATAATAAAGACTATCGAAAAGATCGAAGAGTTAGTTCAGAACAAAGATGCTTTTTGGTTAGTTAAACATAGTGTAACATGTCCAATTAGTGCGAGAGCTTTCGATGAATATAAGCAATATGCAAGCGGAAATAATGCAGTAGATACTTATTATTTAACTGTGCAAGATGCACGAGATGTTTCTAATTATATTGCTGAAAAATACGAAGTAAGACATGAATCACCACAAGCATTGCTTTTTGTTCATAATAATATTGTTTGGCATGCATCCCATGGACAGATTACTGCAGCTTCTTTACAAAAAGCTAGCGAAGAAAATAAGTTATAAAGATTCGATAAAAAAGGAATTCAGAAGGAGTGCATTCTGAATTCCTTTTTGGGTAAACAATTAATTATTCATAGAAGGGCTTTTCGTTTTAGCTGGCCAAACAATCGATAATTTATCCCCTTTTTTTATAGGGGTCAAAAACGTAGCTTGTTCGCCGTTACGCAATAGCTGAAAAGATCCTCCGCCACTTTGTGGCATATTGATATCAACAAACGCAAATAAGTCCTGAAATAAAAAGCCTTCAAATGGTTTCTGCTCGATACGAATATCATCCCCACTGAATAAGAGATCTTCCATTTGGAGGAGTTGTCCTCTTCTTTGTATTTGTGCTAGCTGCTTTGTAAGTGTAATCTTTTTGTCATTAAAATAAACTGGAAGTACTTGATACATTAAAATTTGTTTTTTTTCTGCTAATTCTTGAACAGTTGGTGTTTTTCTTTTTTCCAAGATAACTTCATCCTTGTGACTAAGCAATTGGTTTAATCGGCAAGGAAGACCATTTTTAACAACCTTCCCAGAGAAAGCAGGAAGGACAGTCTCTTTGCCGTTAATCAACAGTTGGAAAGGTCTTAACTCCTCTATTAAATTCGTTAAATGGAGCCCTTCTAGTGCTTCTTGAATAGTAGTGTCTGCTTTATATTCAATGATATCTTTGTCAGCAATCAGATGCTCAGGGGAAACAGGGTTGCCATTGCAAAGAATTTTGGTATGAAGCGTATAGCTTTTATTATTGATCTTTATTTCTTTGTCAGATTCAGCATCTAGTAAGTCCTTTATTTGAACGATGGCTTGTTCTCCATCCCTGCCACGATAAACCGTTAATGTTTCGCCATCTTCTACTGTATCTTCTAAAGAGCAAGGGACATCTTTTCTTAAAATAGTGGGTCCTTCACCATGACTTCCTGGTATGGTAATTTTTTGATTATTGATTGTAACAATCATTGCATTACCTGGCTTTCCGTATAATTGGTTCATTCGAATGCCAGAGGCTAAAATACAATCCCCAACGGTCAATTTATTTACCTCAAACAGTCTTACAGGCTGCTCATTTATATAAACTGTTTTGTATTGGACTGGCGATTTTTCAGCAGCGATAGCAATTCCGACTGGTGTAACAAGCTCGGGCCCTAAATGGAAATTTTCCTCAAATGTAAGGTGAGTAATGGCATCAATGCCTCTAATGGCAACCCGGTTAGAAGGCAGATTAAGCATTTCCGCCATTTTTTGTTGTAAAGCTGGCGTTTGGCTTCCACCACCAACAAGCATTACAGCTTTAGGGGATTTATGATTGTTTAATGAAAGAATCTCCCGGCAAATCGTATCTGCTAATTTATCTAAAGCTGGTTCAATTTCCTTAATTACTTCTTCCTTATGCAATTCCGTTGTAAAGCCAAGAATATCCGAAATAGAAATCTGATCTTTTTGAGATAATTCTCTTTTTGCCTTTTCGGCTAATGGAAAGTCCAATAAATACGCATCGCTGATTGCTTCTGTTATTTCATCTCCAGCGACAGGTACCATTCCATAGGCAATGACGGTTCCAATATCGGTGATAGCTATATCTGATGTTCCTGCTCCAATGTCTACTAAAGCTACATTTAATCTTCTCATCGATGGAGGAATAAGGACATTAATGGCAGCAATGGGCTCTAACGTCAATGCCTGCATTTCTAAATTTGCTCGATGCAAGGCAGCGATTAATGATTCAACTACTACTTTAGGCAAGAAAGTTGCGATAATTTCTACCTTCGCTATTGAACCTTGCTGATCAATTAAGCTACCCATAGCTTGATCATCTAAAGAGTAGTGAAGGACGGAATAGCCCACACAATAATAAAATTGACTTTTATCTCGCTCATTTTTTTCTGCGACAGTGCTTTGTGCCTGCTGTACAGCTGTTAACTCCATATGTAAAATATCTTCTTTTGTAATGAGTGGCTTTCTTTCTATATTCATTTCATAAGCAGCCCGTTCAGTTTTTAAGGCTCTTCCAGCAGCTGCAACACTCACTCTTTCTAAAGGTCCATGTTTGATTTCTAACTGATCTTTTATTTCTTTAATAATTTTGGAAACAGCTAACACATCATGTATTTGACCATCCAACATTGCTCTTTCTGTATGTTCGATGGATAATAAATCAGCTACATGATAATTATCCTCTTTTTTTTCTAAGATAATTCCGACAACTGATCGAGTACCAATATCTAATGCAAATAGTTTTTCATGTTTTTGCATAGAAAACACCTTCTTTTTATTTAAAGATTGTTTATAAAATATAAATTAAAATAGATTATAGTGAACCAATTATCTAACTTCTTTATAAAAAATTGACACTTTAGCACTTAAAAGCGTTTAAGCATTAAATAAAATTAGTGACAATGGGATAAATATGATTTATAATTAACCCAATTAAGAGAAATGTAACATATTTTTGCATTTGTATAAAGAATCTAAGCAAATAGTGTAAAGGAAATTACATGGATTTGTGCTTTTAATGAAGGGATGAGATGATTGTGAGTAATAAGGAATTAGAAGAATTACGTAATCGAGTGGATGAATTAAATTTAGAAATTTTAGAAAAAATTAATGAGCGGGCAAGCCTTGTGCAAAAAATTGCCCAAACAAAAGTTACCCACGGTGCACATCGATATGATCCTGTTCGCGAAAGAAAAATGCTTGATCATATCTTAAATAAAAATGATGGGCCATTTGATAATGGGACAATTTCTCATTTGTTTAAGCAAATTTTCAAAATGGGCTTACAATTACAACAAGAAGATGACAGTAAAGCGTTATTAGTATCTCGTAAGAAAAAAGCAGAGGATACTATTGTTGATATAAAAGGAACAAAAATTGGTGACGGTACACCTAAATTTGTGTTTGGGCCATGTTCAGTAGAGTCATATGAACAAGTTGCTCAAGTGGCAGCGTCCGTACAAGCTAAAGGATTAAAGCTTCTTCGTGGTGGCGCATTTAAGCCAAGAACATCTCCATATGATTTCCAAGGACTTGGTGTAGAAGGTTTGAAAATCTTAAAAAGAGTGGCAGATGAATACGATTTAGCAGTAATTAGTGAAATTGTTAGTACGGAACACATTGAAACAGCGTTAGATTATATTGATGTTATTCAAATTGGTGCTCGTAATATGCAAAACTTTGAGCTGTTAAAAGCTGCTGGAAGTGTAAAAAAACCAATTCTATTAAAACGTGGTTTAGCAGCAACGATTGAAGAGTTCATCAATGCTGCAGAATATATAATGTCACAAGGAAATGATCAGATTATCCTCTGTGAACGTGGTATTCGTACGTATGAACGGGCAACAAGAAATACATTAGATATTTCTGCTGTTCCAATTTTAAAACAAGAAACACATCTTCCTGTCTTTGTTGATGTAACACATTCAACTGGCAGAAAGGATTTATTATTACCTTGTGCGAAAGCAGCTTTAGCTATTGGGGCAGATGGAGTAATGGCAGAAGTTCATCCAGATCCTGCTGTCGCATTGTCTGATTCAGCACAGCAAATGGATATTGACCAATTCGATGAATTTTACCGTGCGTTACAAGCTACACCATATGTAAATGCATAAAAATATGATTATCATTACCTCGTAATTGTTTAGAAATAATTACGAGGTTTTTTATTTTTTTATAATGAATTTGATAGTATGACAAATTCATTTATATTTTTCCTCATTTTATGGTAAACTGAATGGAAGAATGCTTAATAAAAAAATTTTTTTGCTAAAAAAGCGAAAAAAAGTCGTTTTTTTTGAAAAAAAATGAAAGCTTGTCATTGCGGGTTTTCCTGCTATATCGTATCATTAGTACATACTTAGACAAGATTAGCTAAATTGGGAATCTTTTATGATTAAGAAAGTAGCTTCTTGCCATAAAATAATAGAAAGAAATAGTTCGACTAAAAGGAGTGTAAAAATCACAATGAATATCACAATATATGATGTCGCAAGAGAAGCTAGTGTTTCTATGGCAACCGTTTCCCGTGTTGTTAATGGAAATCCAAACGTTAAGCCAACAACAAGAAAAAAGGTATTAGAAGTTATTGATCGCTTAGGATATCGTCCAAATGCTGTTGCAAGAGGGCTAGCAAGTAAGAAAACTACTACAGTTGGAGTAATTATCCCTGATATCTCAAGCACATTCTACGCGGAATTAGCAAGAGGTATTGAGGATATTGCTACAATGTATAAATATAATATTATTCTAAGTAACTCTGATCAAAATAAAGATAAAGAGTTGCACTTATTAAATACCATGTTAGGCAAACAAGTGGATGGTATTGTATTTATGGGTGGCAATATAACAGAGGAACATGTTACTGAATTTGAAAAGTCTCCTGTACCAATTGTGCTTGCGGCTAGTATTGAAGAAAGCAAAAAGATTTCTTCTGTTAACATTGATTATGCGCAAGCTACGTACGATGTAGTAACTAGCTTTGTTGAAAAGGGCCATAAATCTATTGGAATTGTCCTTGGATCCTTAGAAGAACCAATCAACAAAAATGAGAAATTAGGCGGTTATAAAAAGGCATTAGAAGCAGCTGGAATCGAATTTAATGAATCCTTAGTTGTTGAAGGAGATTATAGCTATGAATCTGGTATGGAAGCTTTCGATAAATTAATTGAAGGTGATAATAAACCAACGGCAATCTTTGTTGGTTCAGATGAAATGGCTCTAGGTGTCATTCATGGAGCAGAAGACAAAGGATATAAAGTTCCGGAGGATTTCGAAATTGTTACCTCTGATAATACAAAATTAACACTAATGGTTCGCCCGCAACTGACAACTGTTGTACAACCATTGTATGATATCGGTGCCGTGGCTATGAGATTGCTTACTAAATATATGAATAAAGAAACAGTAGAAGATCATATTGTTACACTTCCACATCGTATAGAATCTCGAAAATCTACAAAATAAGTTTAGATACGGAAAAGACCAAAACCGGATTAAACATCCAGCCTTGGTCTTTTTTTGTTTAAGAAAAAAGGAAACGAGAAAAGAGTTGCTAGGACGGACAAAATATATTGCATAATGACGAATACTCTCTAATTTAGTGCGAAACACCAATCCAATCCAATTCACTACTCTACAGACACGATGCACTGTCTGCTTCCTGCAGAAACTAAAGACGCGAGGAGCATGGCGCTCACTTCATGGAAAGCGAAGTATATTCAGTTTGCGGGTGATTATCACAAACCTTCTTTCGTAAAATAAATAAAAACCCCAAACCATTATACGAATAGTTATTAGTGTGTACGAATAATAGTTTGAGGTTATGGTTATTGAAATATTTATGTTCCAACCTTATTGGAGTTAATTATTTTCTGTCTTTTTATCAGGCTTTTCTGTTTGTTCTTTATTGTTTTGCTGGTTATTTTCTGGTGGCTTGTCGTCTTTAGGTTTGTCATTATTTGGCTTGCTATTTTTTTCTTTGTTGTCTTTTGGCTTGTTCGCTGTTTGCTCTTTAGTACTGGTCTTTTTTTCTTGACTTTCCTTTTTAGTTTGACTCTCTTGCTTTTCTTGTGAATTGCCAATTACCACTTCATTTGATGCCTTTGATTCTTTCCCAGCAATATCAACTGCTTTAACAATATATTTTCCATTACCACCTTTAAAACTTAAGGTATTTGCTGCTTTTAAACTCTTTACTTTTTTGCCATTTTTATAGACCCGGTAACCAATTACATCTTTTTCGCTATGCTTGCTCCATTTAATAGTGTCACCTTTAAGATTGACTTTTAGTGCACTAGGAGCCTTCCCATTGTCTTCAATTTTATTGCTTGGAATGATAAGATTCTTGAGCTTTTGATTGTTCTCGCTTAGAATACTTGGATCGCTGATACGAATACCAAATAGCTTTTCGATATAGTCTGGATTTAGCATTAATCCTGGTTCAGCGAATTCACTTGGAGTAGAATCTAAAGCCATGTATTTCTTATCACCGATTTTTACATATTTACCTGCAACTAAACTGTCGTCCCTCTTAGATGGAACCGTTCCTGACTTGAATAAATCAGTTGTCACTAATCCGGCTTTTGAGCATCCCTCAGAAGGCAGTAGTCCAGAAATAGAACATACAGATTGTCTTACGATTCCACCAGGCATCTTGAAGCTTTTGGACGGAGCTACAAGATCAGGTGCAACGTCATATGCAGCATTCAGTAAATCTGCCCATAAGTAGTTAGTACGGTTACTATAAGAAGGCAGCGAACCAGTTTGTAAAGATTTTGGTGTATCATAACCTGTCCAAACTCCAAAAGTTACATTTGGATTTGTCGCAACTAACCAAGAATCTGTAAAGTCTTGGGCTGTTCCGGTCTTACCTGCCCAGTCAGAATTAAATTTTAGGCGGCTGTTTACGGCAGCGGCTGTTCCGCGATTCATCACATCTCTCATCATGTCTAATGTTAAGTATGCGGTTTGTGGGCTAAATACATCGACAGGTTTTACTTCATGCTGATAAATAACATTGCCATCTTTATCTTCAATCTTGTCAATCATATAAGAATCGATAAATTTCCCACTATTAGCAAAGGTAGAAAAGGCATTGGTATTTTCTTCAACAGTTATACCATCCTCCAGTCCACCGATAGCAGTAGCCCTGTTTGAAGCATCAGCAGGAGTTAATGACGAAACGCCCATTTTTTCTAAGAATTTAATTGGTTTCTGTGGCAATATATCAATATATGCTTTTACTGCTGGAACATTGTATGATTGCTGTAGTGCATATCTTGCTGTTACTAAACCATGAAATCGCGAGTCATAGTTGTTTGGCCAAATACTCCCTGGTTTACTAGGATTTAATCTTAATGGAACGTCTGGTAAAACACTTCCAGGCGATAATGTTCCCAGTTCAATTGCTGGACCATAAACTAAAAGTGGTTTCATGGTTGAACCATTTGATCTGACACTACGTGTGGCATGATTTGTTGCTTCTCGATTATAATCACGCCCTCCAACAAAACTTAAAATAGCCCCAGTTTTGTTTTCTATCAAAATTGCTCCAGTTTCAACAGGTTCCATAATAGTCACTTTTTCTTTTGTTTCTGGATCAATCACTTGTTGTTTCTTATCTGGTCCAAAAAGAGAGAAATTTTTGACTGCCTTTTGTTGAATATCATAGATTTTTTTATTGATGGTACTATGAATTTTGTATCCATTTTGATGGATCTGACGATCAGCAAGTGTAGTGTATTGTTCTGCTAATACATCGTCTTCTTGCAAGTCTTCTTTTGTATATCCATCTTCTTTTGCTAACAATTCGGCAATAATTTCTATGCTTCTTTGTTGGATTTCAATCGTAACAGCCGGATAATCTTCAATTGGACTTTTTTGCGGACCGATAAAATCCTTCGTTATGTCATATTTCATGGCAGTATCATATTCTTGTTTAGATATTTTCTTTTGGTCATACATTCGGTTTAAAACTGTTTTCAATCGATTTAAACCTGGTTCTAAATTCTTTTTTAATTTTCCTTCTTGTGTAAAAGGAGTGTAGCCAAATGGACTTTGTGGAAGCCCTGCGATAAATGCAGCTTGAGGCAAAGTTAAATCCTTTGCATCTACACCAAATATACCATTTGCTGCAGCCTGTACACCTGCAATGTTTCTGCCAGATGAATTTCTTCCTAAGGTTGAAACATTTAAGTAAGCTTCTAATATTTCATCCTTCTCAAAGAATTTCTCTAGCCTCAGTGCTAGGAGAATTTCTTTTGCTTTTCGTTCAAAAGAGACTTCGTTAGTTAAAATTTGATTCTTTATTAACTGTTGAGTTAACGTACTTCCACCAGATTGCGTAGAAGAGTTTGCTACTTCTTGAAATAATGCACGGAAGATTGCTTTTGGAACTACTCCGTTATGATTGTAGAAATTTTCATCTTCAGTAGCGATAACAGCATCTTTTAAATAGGGAGAAACATCTTTAATTTTTACTTCTTCCCTCTCAAGGTCTGTAGGCACTTTTCCTAAATACTCATTGTTAGCAAAGAATAACTCTGAAGTTTCTTCGTAATTATAAATATCTTTTTGCATTGTTGTGTAAGGACGGATTGGCTCATCCTTAACAAGTGATGCAAAGTATCCTGCACCAATTCCTAGCCCAAATGCACCCCCTACCACAGTAATGATGATAAAGAGCAAAGCTATATTCCATGTTACTTCATAGGTTAAACGGGCTCCTTTCAGTGTTCGTTTATTGGTGAAGAAGTTTTTAAAATGGTTTAAAGCATTTTTCCACTTCGGCCTTTCGTTCATGGTATCATTCCCCCTAAAATCACATACATTATAGCATAAAGGAGAGGGGAATATAGACAGAGTTCGATATTTTTCCTGTTTCTTCGAATAATTGTTTGACATTAACAGCTTTTATGTGATAAAAATAAACTAACTATATATTGATTCGTTATTGCTTTGAAGGGAAGAAGTAGTTCTTTTATCACTATAAACAGAGAGCCATTGGTCGGTGCAAAATGGTATAAATAAAAGAATGAATTACCTCCTGGAGCTTTCACTGGGAAAGTTATAGTAAATTAGTAGCAGTGAACGGCTTGAACCGTTATTCAAATGAAGTGGAGAATCTATTTTCTCAAGTTTTGGGTGGTACCGCGCTGATTTGGCGTCCCTGCATATTAGATGCAGGGACTTTTTGTGTTTTTAAATCAATAACGAAAAATAGGACAAGGATATTTTACTTTATAATGGAGGAATATACATGAATTTACTAGAAGATCTTCAATGGAGAGGTATTATTTACCAACAGACAGATGAAGCAGGATTGAAAGAACAATTGGAAAAAGGAATGACTAGTTTATATTGTGGCGTTGACCCTACTGCTGATAGCATGCATATTGGACATCTATTACCGTTTTTAACATTAAGACGTTTTCAAAACGCTGGACATCGCCCAATTGTGTTAGTAGGTGGGGCAACAGGTTTAATTGGGGATCCAAGTGGAAAAAGCGAAGAAAGAAAGCTACAAACATTAGATGTTATTGGCTATAATGTAAAATGCTTACAAGGACAATTGGAAAGAATCTTTGACTTTGATGGAACAAATGGTGCAATTATGGTGAATAACTATGATTGGGCAGGGAAAATGGATATTGTTACATTCTTACGTGATTATGGAAAACACATTGGAATTAATTATATGTTAGCAAAAGATACCATTGCTAATCGTTTAGAAACAGGGATATCTTTTACTGAATTTACGTATACAATTTTACAAGCATTAGACTTTTTACATTTATATGAACATCATGATTGTAAATTGCAAATTGGCGGAAGTGACCAGTGGGGGAATATTACAACAGGGTTAGAATTAATTAGAAAGAACATGCCAGAAGGGGCTAAGGCGTATGGTTTAACCATTCCACTTGTGACAAAGGCAGATGGTACGAAGTTTGGTAAAACGGAAAGTGGTGCTGTTTGGTTAGATCCTGAAAAAACAACTCCTTATGAATTTTATCAATTTTGGATTAACACAGCAGATGCTGATGTGATTAAGTATTTGAAATTCTTTACTTTCCTTTCTAAAGAAGAAATTGAGGAATTAGAAAAGTCTGTACAAGAAGAGGCTCATCTCCGTAAAGCTCAAAAAACATTAGCGGAAGAGATGACGAAATTAATTCATGGAGAATCTGCCCTAGAACAGGCACAAAAAATAACGGCAGCGCTCTTTAGTGGAGATATAAAAAATTTAACGGCAGAAGAAATCAAACAAGGTTTTAAAGATGTGCCAACATATGAACATACAGAAGGAGAAGCTCTGCTTGTTGATTTATTAGTGGCTGCTGGTATTGTATCCTCGAAAAGACAAGCGCGCGAAGATATAACAAATGGTGCTGTCTATATTAATGGAGAGCGCAAACAGGAACTAGATTATGCACTTACTGAAGAAGATCGAATTGAAGGACAGTTTACCGTAATCCGTCGAGGCAAGAAAAAATATTATTTAATTAAGTTTTAATGGCAACCACCCTAAAAGGAAACTTTTAGGGTGGTTTTTTTGAAATGAAATAATGGTGTTTAATAAAATGAAATCAGTTTGTCGACAAACTGATTTTAGAAAAGTTAAAAGGGATTTTGATGCATTGCTTGTAGTGTGTAAGGGGTGAGATTCCTGTGGATTAGCGAGACAGCCTGAGATCCTGCAGGCTGTCAGCAGACCGCGGCTCAGCGCAAGTTCCACGGAAAGCAATGTCACTATTCTAAGAAATTATTAAATATACCATAGACCAACTTCTATTTCTAAAATTCTAAGGTTTGTCTACTGTCTGATGAAAGAACCATTTTTCATCAGACAGCATTTTTATGGCAACATTTTGTTACAATATATTGTCTAAAATGTGAAAAAGATATATTTTTTTCCATTTCTAATCTGTTTATCCAACAAATTGTTTTATACTTATAATAAACAATTGTTGAAGGAGGGAGAAACGGGAAGATGTAATAGACTTACTTTTCCTGTGAAATCAATGAAACTAAACAGTGAAGTCTTAAATGTACCGTCTCCTTTTTTAGAGTATATTGTAATGCGAATGTTTATGATGAAGTATTATGAAAAGGATCATTATTCTATCGCTTTTCAATACCCTTTAAGTCGTTTTGAGAGCAGCTATGTGATTCCGGAATTTCAAATGCTTTTTGATAAAGTAAAGTGGAAAAATAATATTGTTACTTTAATTAATCTACGGGCAAATATATATGAACAAATCCTCCTGCAAGTGAATCAATGTGATAGTCGATCATCCTATATGGCGATAATAGATTATTTGAATCAACAAACAAAAGTAGAAGATCGAATGGACTGCTTTCCGACAATCCTAACAGGAGATCTCGTTTCCCCCGAATGGAGTGTGGACTTCCAAAAGGACGGTATAATAGAACTATTTAAGAATCAAGAGATATTAGGGGATAAAATATGTCTTACTAGCAGGGAAGAAAAGGGGAAAGAAAAATGGGAATTTCAACAAATAATAAACCAGGTTGTCCATGAATATTGGCTTGTATATGAACAAAAAAGAGAAAAGACTGTTATTCAGATTAGTCTCCCGAATGTTAAATATACAAGAGATATAGAAATGAGAATAAAGGATTTGTTCTTTCCTTTTTTTCACCAAGTGCAAGTAGCAACATTTTTTTATGAAGAGGGATTATTTATAAATAATATTCTTGTAAAAAGACCAAAAAAGAAAGAAAAGGCTAATTGGGGAGAGCTCCTTTTTCCTTTGGGAGGAAAAGGGAATTGTGACTAGAAAAGACATAATGTCATTAAAAAAAGCCCTAATTCCAAAAGGAAAAAGGGGCTTTTTTTAGTAATTCTATTAACGAGAATAGAACTCAACGATAAGAGCTTCGTTAATTTCAGCTGGTAATTCAGAACGTTCTGGTAAACGAGTGAATGTACCTTCTAATTTATCTGCATCGAAAGTTAAGAAATCAGGTACGAAGTTATTTACTTCTACTGCTTCTTTAACAACTTCAAGGTTGCGAGATTTTTCACGTAAAGTGAT
Organism: Niallia sp. M35; assembly: GCF_050971705.1. NCBI lineage: Bacteria > Bacillati > Bacillota > Bacilli > Caryophanales > Bacillaceae > Niallia > Niallia sp. M35. The sequence goes on along the minus strand of NZ_JBPCEP010000005.1, from coordinate 332,202 downwards.
AGTTTGACCAGCTTTAACGCGGTATGATGGGATATCAAGGCGTTTGCCATCTACTAAGATATGACCATGGTTAACTAATTGACGTGCTTGACGACGAGTACGAGCTAAACCTAAACGGTAAACAACGTTATCTAGGCGAGTTTCTAATAAGATCATGAAGTTTTCACCATGCTTACCAGTCATTTTACCTGCGATATCAAAAAGATTACGGAATTGACGTTCGTTCACACCATACATATGACGAAGTTTTTGTTTTTCTTGTAATTGTAATCCGTATTCTGATAATTTTTTACGTTGGTTTGGACCATGTTGTCCTGGAGCGTAAGGGCGTTTATCTAACTCCTTACCTGTACCACTTAAAGAAATACCAAGACGACGAGAAAGTTTCCAGCTTGGACCTGTATAACGAGCCATAATTGACTCCTCCTTCATGTTTTTATTTGGTAAAATAAAAACAGATGTAACATGTCTTCTTGTTTATTTTGTCTTCCTGTACCTTCGCCCTAGCAGCCAAGGGTTACTCAATACACCATCAAATCAATATTTGAGGAACAAAATAAGACAAAAAGTGTTTACATATGCTGCGCTATTTTACACAAAGAATATTATATGTTTTTTATAGGTGAAAAGTCAAGTAGTATTTGCAGATACGTTACTTTTCGAGAAAATCGTAGTATATCAACAAGATCTTATCATTTTTTTTCTACCTATTTATTGCCAATATGATATAATTAGTATAATTTAACTAGATTATCCTATTAGGTAATATATCCTAGAAATCCTTTTACATATATTTCATTGAAAGCCTATTGGGTAGCAATACTTTGAAGGATTTTATGCGTAATATTCCTCCAGTTTGAATAGGTATACATTATAAGTAATTAGAACTGTTTTTTGTTATTAGCATTATTAGTTAATGTCCTCCAAGAAATTATTTCCCTGTTATTAATTATGTGCTTTGTTTCTCAGAAATTTGTTGCGATTTAATTTCCAAAACTATATTTATTATTAAATAACCAAAATGGGATGGGAATTTATTTATAATGAGATTGCATATATCGATTTATTTTGTCTATGTAAATTATGAATAAATAATCAAAGAATGAATAGTTAGGTGAATTAGGTGATAAATACATGGACTTCCTTGGCCACCAAAAAATATTAATGTTAAAAAGTCGTTTTTTTGATTTATATAATACGAAAGTGATACATGAAAACATTGGCATCATCACGCAAGCTGCACTTGAAGCAATCCGAGAAGTATTTGGTGCCGTTGAAGTAACTTTGTATACTAACGAAGAATGGGATGTTAATTGGAAGATTGTATCTTCAACTGTATTAAAGAATTGCGAAGATAAAGCTGTTTGTCTGAACGAAGACATATCTTTTCTATGCGAATATAAATTTTCTCGAACTTCTATAAAAGATGATTTGGCACATGATTATATGTTGTTAGCACTTAATAACAAGAAAAAAGAAAAAGTCGATTATATTTTAGCGATTAAAATGAAGAAGGAAATATTGGATGACCCCAATGAAGAGAGTTTTTTGTTAGAGATGGCAGGGAAAGAAGTCGGAAGTTTTTTTGCGAATATGCAGAATATTGCGGACGCAATGAAAGAAAAAAAGAAATACAAGCAGTTATTTAAAGTGACGGAGAAATTTCATTCATCCATGATGATGGAAGACGTATTAAGAGAAGTTATCTTCACTTTAAAGGAAGTTTACCCATTCTATCATTATTTTCTTCTGCTTTCCCACGATAACAATAGTCCAACAGATTTACCAGTTAAGGACTTAGAATATGATGGCGAAAATATGGCTGCGATGGAAGCTTATGTCACTGCTGAATTGCAATTCGAAAACTTAAAAGAGGAAAAAAGTTCAGTTATTTATGCGCCTTTAAAAGGAAAACAAGGAGTCTATGGCGTTTTGCAAATTATTGTTCCAAATGCAATCTCCTTTCCGAAAAACGAAGTGGAATTTATTTCTTTATTAGCTAATACAGCAGGAGGGGCTTTGGAAAATGCTCAGTTATATCAACAATCAAAAAAATTAGTTACAGATTTGCAACTAATTAATGAGGCATCTCATCAATTAAATTCTAATTTGCGCTTAAACGAAATAATGACCTATATTTGTGAAAGAATATCTGCTAGTTTTGATGCACAAGAAGTAGGATTTATCTTATTTTCACTTGAAAACAATTCTACAAAAGTGCTGTCAGGGAGCTCTTCTTTCTTTTTTAATCAAGAATCACAGCAATATATTAAATATGTTAAAGAAAAAATTCAAATCGAGAAAGATTCTCTGTTTCTAGGAGATTTTAGTATGCAGCTTGAGGGGGCACGATATAAATCCATTATGGCTGTGCCGATGATGCAAACAGGTGTATTAAAGGGGGTTGCGATTGTCATGCATCCTTCTGCCTATCATTTTTCCTTTGATACATTTAAACTATTACAATCATTGATTCATCATTCGACCCTTGCCTTAACCAATTCTTTGTTAAGAGAAGAATTAGAAAAAATGGTTGTTACAGATCATTTAACAAAATTATATTCAAGAAATTATTTGGATGAAAAAATCCAAATGTCTTTACGGGAAGATAAGGAAGGAACGTTTATTTTAATTGATATCGATGATTTTAAATTGATAAATGACACATATGGTCATCAAATTGGCGATGATATTATTATACAGGTAGCGAATATTATTAAAGATAATATTCGAAGTTCTGATATTGGTTCTAGATGGGGTGGAGAGGAATTAGCCATTTATCTTCCTAGAGTTCCTCTTTCTTTAGGTGTTACTATTGCTGAAAGATTAGTAAAAAAGGTAAGGGGAAATTCTAAACCAGCAGTAACCATTTCATGCGGGGTTTCTTATTGGAATAAACAAAGTAATGATACGTATAATACCCTTTTTAAGCGTGCTGATAAAGCATTGTACACGGCAAAAGAAACAGGAAAAGACAAGGTTATTATTCAAAATACTCTTCTTATTTAGAGAATAAAAAGGTGTTTTACCTTTCTCCACAGGAAAGATAAAACACCTTTTTTGCAAGCTGACAATAACAAAATTATTCTTATAATTATAAATACTTAACTAAAGTAGAAGCGAATAATTCTAAGTATTTTTGATCCAATTCATCAAATCGATTCTTTTCTGGGGAATCGATATCAAGTACTCCAATTAATGTGCCATCTTCTTTGACTAATGGGATGACAATTTCGGATTGAGAAGCTGCATCACACGCAATATGGCCAGGGAATTGATGGACATCCTCAACTCTTACAGTTTCTTTATTGTGAGCAGCTGTACCACAAACACCTCTCCCAAATGGAATACGAACACAAGCAGGTAATCCTTGGAATGGTCCAAGAACTAGTTCATTTTCTTCTACCAGATAAAAACCTACCCAATTGATGTTTTGCAAAAATTGATTCAATAATGCGGAGGCATTAGATAGATTCGCAATAGCATTATGTTCTCCCTCTAATAATGCACGTAATTGCTTTTCAACTAATTGATACTGTTGTTCGCGGTTACCATTATATGTTTCGACACTAAACATGTATATCACCAATCTTTCTCATTTTAAATGTTGTTTTTTGACGATAAATACAGAAGAATCCAGCACTTTGTCGGAAGGTTTTTAAAGGATTCTTCCTACTGATAAAGAAATGTAATTAAATAGAAAACGATTGTCTTTACAAAAACAGTCTTTCTCAATTATATAGAAGTTTTTAATATTCAACCATACTTTTTAATGATTCGCAACAGAAAAGAGGTAGACTAGATGAAAGAAATTTCAACAAGGGATGCCATTGTGGAAGCAGCCGTTTCTTTATTTAATCGAAAAGGCTATCACGGTACTTCTATACGTGATATTGCTGGATTAGCAAAGGTGAATATTGCCAATATATCGTATTATTTCAATGGGAAACAAGGATTGTTAGAGTATTGCTATATGAACTTTTTTGAAACGTATTTAGAACTGCTTGAACAAGTATTTCTTCAGTCTGATAGTCCAACAGAGAAATTGAAGAAAATGGTGGATTGCATTATTACCTATCAATGTAAAAATCCACAGCTGACAAGATTTGTTTTACGAGAGGTATCCATCGATTCACAAGTTGTAAGAGAAATAATGTCCACCTATTATGTGAAAGAAAGGTATATTTTTACGCAAATCCTTGAAAAAGGAATCGAGAGGAAGGAATTTAGAAAACAATCTATTTCCTATAGTATTATACAATTAAAAGGACTGCTCTCGATGCCTTTTATTCATTCTTATTATGTGACCGAAGTTCTTCATATTTTTTTAAATGAGGACTACTTTAAAAGAAAATATTTAGAAGAGATTCATCGGTGGATTCACGATGTTGTTTGTTTGAACGAAAAAGAATTATTGATTATTCCATAACATGACGTCCCAGCCTTGCCCTAAATCTTTTGCCTGATGAGCATCAGATCCATATACTAAAGGGATATCACGGTTTATCGCTTCCTGCACAATCCATTTAGGGGGATATGGTTCTTTGCAATATGGCTTATTTACGCCTGCACCATTATAATCCAGTTCATATCCATGTATTTTCACTTCATCTAAAATGGTGAAAATAATAGTTTGAAAGTTTTGTTCCTGTGGATAAAGCTGCTGGAACTTATGTATAAGGGTGATGTGGCCTAGTCTTTTTGGCTTGGCTGGGCCTAAGTCTGCTTTAATCGATTTAAGAAGTGTTTGATAGTAGCAGTCATATAGTTTTGAAACTCCCCCATACTGTTCCACCATATGTCCAAAATATTCAGGACTATAATCCACACAATCATAACGATTAGATAATGGATTTTTCAAAAAGTGAACACTTAGGATACTGTCGTCCAAAAAATGTCCCCATTCAGCTAGAAAATCTTTTATTTCTAGTTCGAATCCTTCTATATAATCTATTTCAAGTCCTATATTGATCTTTATTCTTTCTTTATATTCTTTCTTGATATGCTGAACTTCCTTTATGTAGAAAGGCAATGCTTCCAGCGTTATACTACTATCCTGTGTTGGGGTGGTATCGATAAAACTTTTTGGTAAGGGTGCATGCTCTGTAAATGTCATTTCCGTAAAACCCAGCATAATTGCTTGTTCAACGTATTGCCTAAGCGAATCCTTCGTTCCATGAGGACAAAATGGTGTATGGATATGTCCGTCCTTCTTCATTGTAATTACCATCCTTTCTATTCCTTCTATATTCAATATATACTTAATTTAACAGCGAGGTAAATAAAGAAGTTTTCCTACGTGTATTTTTAAATGAATCCTTATATAATTAAGATATCTATCGAACTTTGAAAAAAGAATACGAAATTATGAAAAAAACGTAAAATAATAGTCAAAAATTGTCGTTTACATGTTATCATAAATACAAAGAATTTTACTTGCTTATAAGGAGACATCTCTTAATTGTTTTAACATATTTCGTTATCACATAGATTTGTTGAACTTAATAAGTTTTTTAGGGCATTTAATCCTTTGTCTTTATTTACGGATTACTGCTGCTTAATTTTGATTAACAATAGTGAAAATAGATACGGAATTATGGCCGGTGTATGAACAGGGGGCTTCAAATGAATTACATAATTGGAGGAATAGGAATAGTTATTTGCCTATTCGTAGCGGGATATTTTATTAAAAGAAAGTATTATAACGGAGTAGATGAATTAGAAAACTGGAAAATAAATATCATGAATCGTCCAGTACTGGAAGAGCTCGCGAAGGTTAAACAATTAAATATGATTGGACAAACTGAAGAGTTATTTGAAAGATGGAGAAAAGAATGGGACGATATCGTTACGGCTGAATTACCTGAAATTGAAGAGCTGCTTTTTGATACAGAGAGTTATATTGATAAATATAATTTTCCAAAAGCGAAAAAGACACAAGATATTATTCGGATGAAAATGGAAAGTGTGGATAAAAGAATTGATACACTATTAGAAGAGCTTAATAACCTTGTCGGCAGTGAAGAAAAAAACCGCACTGAAATGGAAGAACTTAAAGAATCTTATCGTGTCAGCAAAAAAAATCTTTTAGCCCATCGCCATACTTTTGGTGATACAGAGAAAAAGATTGAAACAATGCTTCAAGAAATAGCGGAATTATTTATTACTTATGATGAGAAAACGAATAATGGAGATTATTTAGAAGCAAGAGAAATAGTATATAAAATCCAGGATCGTTTATCAACTATTACTTATTTGATTGAAAAAATTCCTCCATTATTAATTGAATGTCAAACGAAGCTGCCAGAACAACTTGATGAGTTAAAAGATGGGTATGCAGATATGATAGAGCAAGGATACATTTTAGAACATTTGCAAATGGAAGAAGAAATAGCAAGTTTAACTAATGAACTTGCTTCCACAGAAACAGATTTAAAGGAAGGAAATGTGGAAGCTGTAGAGAAGGTTGTTTCTGAAATTCAGGATAAACTAGATTTACTTTATGACTTATTAGAAAAAGAGGTGCTAGCAAAAAATTATTGCCATATCAATATGAATGCAACAAAAGAAATCTTAGCAGATGTACAGCAAGGAAATGCGCAGCTTCAAGTAGAGGTTGGATTGTTACAAAAGAACTATAATTTAGATAATGAAGATATTGAGCTTCAATTTAAGCTAGAGAAGAAATTAAATTTTCTTTTCAAGCAATATGAAGTATTAGAGCATAAACTACTGACCGAATCAGCAGCACATACACTTTTGGGAGAAGAGTTAAAAGTATTAAAGGAACAGTTAGAAAATGCTTCTTTAGAACAAAAAGCACTATTTGAAAAGCTTCATGCCCTTCGTAAAGACGAAGTTTCTGCCCATAATCGCTTAAGAGAATTAAGTAAACAAGTGGCCGATGCGGTAAGAAGAGTGACAAATAGCAATTTGCCAGGTGTGACAGAGGAATATAATCAACTAATGCAAGAAGCAAAAGAGAGTATTGATCAAGCAAAAAGAATGCTAGAGCATACGCCGTTAAATATGGTTGAAGCGAAGAAGATCATTGATGTGACCGAAGAAAAAGTGACAATGCTAGTAAACGTAACAATTGAATTGGTTGAAACGGTTTATTTAGCAGAGAAAATTATTCAATATGGAAATAGGTATCGTCGTAAATATCAAAAAGTCCATCAAGGTTTATTAGAAGCTGAAGCTCATTTTAGAAACTACCGCTATAAAGAGGCATTGCAATATGCAGCAGCCACCATCGAAGAAATAGAGCCAGGCAGTATGAATAAAATCGAAGCTTGGTCAAATGAATGGAAAGAAAATCAACATTAAGAAGCCAAAGTAATATGTGTAAAAAAGTCTGAGGAAATCAACTCAGACTTTTTTTACGGAATGAAGGGAATGGTGCAGCTTATCCGTGTATTTGCAAAAGGTTTAACATATGGTAGCATTATAAAGTAAAACTTTCATGGTGGGGCTTAATACCTAAATGCAACGGGCATCTGTCGTTAAGTGTTTGGCTTAGCGGATATCCTGTCAAAGAGTATAAAAAAGCAGCGCAGTTTTCAATCGATAAATATTCTTTTGAAAAACCACTTCTTTCTAGAAAGATCCTATTTTTAAGATATGATACGACTAATGGCTGTTAATAAATATATCCATTTAACTAAGTAAAGTTAACTTTTTCAAGGAAAGGAAATTCCGATGTAATGATCTATATAGATAATAGTGCTACAACTAAACCTTTTTCAGAAGTTCTTGAATCTTATACAACAGTATCTCAAAAGTTTTTTGGAAATCCATCCTCGATCCATCGGATAGGTATGGAAGCGGAGAAACTACTAATACAGGCAAGAGAGCAAATTGCTGAGCTCTTAGAAGTAAAGAGTAATGAAATATATTTTACTTCAGGAGGAACAGAAGGGAATAATACTGTTTTAAAAGGGATAGCTCGTACGTTTAAAGGAAAAGGAAATCATATAATAACAACAACTATTGAACATGATTCTATTCACAAGGTAATGGAACAATTAGCAGAAGATGGTTTTACTATTACGTATGTCCCCGTTAATAAATATGGACAAGTTTCTGCAGAAGATATAGTCAAACATATTCGTAAAGAAACCATCCTAGTCTCAGTGATGCATGTTAATAATGAAGTAGGTTCAATTCAGCCGATTGAAGAGATAGGCAAGTGTTTATCTAATTATCCGAATGTTTTTTTTCATGTGGATGGAGTTCAAGGAATTGGAAAGCAGCCAATTTCTTTAAAGAAGGCTAATGTAGACGCTTATACGATTTCAGCACATAAATTTCATGGACTTAAAGGGAATGGCGTTCTTTATATAAAAGAAGGTAAAAGAATTCAACCACTATTAGCCGGCGGTGGTCAAGAAAATACTTTTAGAAGTGGAACAGAGAATGTAGCTGGGGCAGTAGCAACTGCCAAGGCATTACGGATGCAGTTACAAAATCAAAAAGAGAAAATGTCTGTCCTCACACAAATAAATCTTTATTTGCGTGAACAGCTAGCTAGAATAGATGGTGTCTCTATCCATTCGCCAGCTCTAGGAAAAAGTGTGGCCCATATTCTTAATTTCTCTATTGAAGGAATAAAAGCAGAGGTATTTGTTCATGCATTAGAAGAACGTGATATTTATATTTCTACAACGAGTGCATGTTCTTCCAAAACTAATAAAGTTAGTAAGACATTATTAGGTATGGGTGTACCCGAACAAATTGCTGAAAACTCTTTTCGAATTAGTTTATCGTATGCAAACACAATGGAAGAAATGGAAAAAGTAATGGCTGCAATACAAGATATTAAAGAATGGTTGAGAGGTGTAATGAAATGAAATATGATCGTATTTTAATACGCTATGGGGAACTATCTACAAAGGGGAGAAATAGAAAACAATTTGTAGATAAATTAAGACGGACAATTGCAAAGTCTTTAGAGGCATTTCCGACTGTGTCTATTGAAGCAAAAAGAGAAAGAATGTATGTATTATTAAATGGGGAAGATGTTGACGGAATTTCCAAAGTTCTAAAAAATATCTTTGGTATTCAATCTTTTAGTCCTGCAATAAAGCTAGAAAGAGATATCGAAATAATCAAAGCGGCAGCTTTAGAAATTGTTACTTCTTTATATGAGGAAGGGTCTACTTTCAAAATAAGTGCTAGACGCGCAGATAAAGGGTTTGAACTTGACACTAATGAAATCAATCAGACAATTGGTGGTCATTTATTAAAAAATATCCCTGGTTTAAAAGTAGATGTTAAAAACCCTGATATAAATGTCCAAATTGAAGTCAGAACAGAAGCTATCTACCTTTCCTGTGAAAATATAGCAGGAGCAGGAGGATTACCTTCAGGAACAAGTGGAAAAGCAATGTTGATGTTATCTGGAGGATTAGATAGTCCGGTAGCTGGATACTTGTCCATGAAAAGGGGACTTGAAGTAGAGGGAGTACATTTCTTTAGTCCGCCGTTTACTAGTGAAAGAGCAAAACAAAAGGTAATTGATATTTCGGAGAAACTGGCCAGTTTTAACGGACATTTTGTTTTGCATATTGTTCCATTTACGACAATTCAGCAGTTGATTCATAAACAAATTCCAGAGAACTATACGATGACTGCAACACGAAGAATTATGTTAAGAATCACAGATGAAATTCGGAAAAGACAAGAAGCATTAGCTATCATTACGGGAGAAAGCTTAGGGCAAGTGGCGAGCCAAACGCTCGAAAGCATGTATGCGATCAATGACGTGACTAATACTCCTATTTTAAGACCTTTAATAACAACAGATAAAACGGAAATTATTGAATGGGCAAAGAAAATTGATACCCATGATATTTCCATTCGTCCATATGAGGATTGTTGTACAGTATTTGTGCCCTCTTCTCCAAAAACAAAACCGAAAAAGGAAAAAATACAGTATTATGAAAGTTTTACTGATTTTGAGCCCTTGATTGAAGAAGCAGTCAAAAATATGGAAACGATAATTCTGAAAAGAGAAGAGAGTAATAAAGTAAACACGGAAACGGATTCCCTTTTCTGAGCGAAGCAGTATAATTTTTGGTAACAAAAATTCCCAATATTTTTGTGAAGAATTACCAGTAATTAAAACGAATGAATGCCATGTGTATTACACATTCTATTATCACAAGGAGGTGATACACATGGCAAGCAGCAACAATTCAAATCAATTATTAGTACCTGGAGTTTCTCAAGCTCTAGATCAAATGAAATATGAAATTGCTACTGAGTTTGGTGTAAACTTAGGTGCTGAAACAACTTCTCGCGCTAACGGTTCAGTTGGTGGTGAAATCACTAAACGTTTAGTTCAAATGGCTGAGCAACAATTAGGCGGCGGTTTCTCAAAATAATTGAATAAAATGGCTACAAGGAGCAAGGCATAACGCCTTGCTCTTTCTTTGCGGTATTGTTTAAAAATAAATGGGGCTGAGACAAAACTAAAAAGGCTATGCTTAAAGCTGAATAATCATTTGTTGAATTAGACGAATGATAAATAAAATCTATTTTTGTTTCTCTCCCCGCGGAAAGCGAGTGACTGGAGCGCAATGGAACGAACTTGTTTTTTAGCTATAAAAAAGATAAATCAGCGAAAAGAAAAACCCGAACTATTACGATGTTTTATTGTATTATAGTTTGGCTTTTTCTTTATGTAAAATTCTTTTGTCCCACCCTCTTCTATCGAACTTCCATGTAGATATTAGAGTAATTCTTTAAAAAACTATCAATTTCCTAGTGCTTTGAAATTTAAATAATTTAAAAAATACAAATGGGGTAGTATAATGGGTTAAGTATTTACAATTAGAATCAGGAGGAATTGATTATGAAGACGGAAGATTTAATAGCTCCAAAACAATATAATTTTGTTTCGGAGATTGAGAAATTTGCCCAGAATCAAGATAGACTTGCATTGAAATGGGAGAACGAAGAAGGCGAAACAAAAGAAGTTACATATTCCTCCTTAATGAAAGCAGCAAATAGAATAGGAAATGTATTTAAGGATGAGGGTTTACAAAAAGGAGATGTCGTGCTTGTTATTGTTCCGCGAATAATAGAAGCATATCAAGTATATTTAGCTGCATTAAAATTAGGATTAACGATTTTACCAAGTTCCGAAATGCTGCGTGCCAAAGATTTGCAATATCGGATCAAGCATGGAGATGTAAAAGCAGTTGTTAGTTATTATCCTTTCATAGGCGAATTAGAACTAGTGGAAGATATACATATGATTAAACGGTTTGTGCTGGGAGAAGAAAAAGAAGGATGGATGCATTTAGATGCAAGGGCACAGGATGTTTCTGACGAGCTACAGTTAGCTCCTACATTGAAAACAGATACGGCTTTTATTTCCTATACTTCAGGAACTACAGGGAACCCAAAAGGTGTTGTACATACGCATGGCTGGGCATATGCTCACCTAAGAACAGCTGCTCCAAATTGGCTCTGTATTGAAGAAGGAGATTTAGTGTGGGCAACAGCAGGACCTGGATGGCAAAAATGGGTATGGAGTCCTTTATTATCAGTATTAGGTTCAGGAGCAATTGGACTTGTTTATCATGGTAGATTTAATCCGGAAAAATATTTACAGCTTTTGGAGAAATATGAGGTTAATGTTTTCTGTTGTACACCAACGGAGTATCGTCTAATGGCGAAAGTGGAGGATATTCATAAGTATCAATTAAACCAATTACGAAGTGCTGTTTCTGCTGGCGAACCCTTAAACAGGGAAGTAATTGATGTATTTAAAGAACATTTCCACCTAGATGTACGTGATGGATATGGACAAACAGAAAATACATTATTAGTTGGGATAACAAAAGGAGTCGAATTAAGACCTGGATCCATGGGAAAACCAACACCAGGAAATTTGGTGGAAATTATCAATGAAGATGGTGAAATTTGTTCAGTTGGTGAAGTAGGAGACATAGCAGTTCACAAAGATACGCCAGCGTTGTTTAAGGAATATTTAAAAGAACCAGAAAGAACACAAAATCAATTTCGCGGGGATTATTACGTTACAGGAGATCGTGCGAGAAAAGATGAAGATGGCTATTATTGGTTTGAAGGTAGAAGAGATGATATTATTATCAGTTCTGGCTATACGATTGGACCATTTGAAGTGGAAGATGCGCTTGTTAAACATAAAGCGGTGAAAGAATGTGCGGTTGTAGCAAGTCCAGATCCAATAAGAGGGAATGTAGTGAAGGCATTTGTCGTCCTTAGAGATGGAATCGAAGGAAACGAGGAATTAACGAAAGAGCTGCAATCCCATGTAAAGAAATTAACCGCTCCTTATAAATATCCTCGGAAAATAGAATTTATGAATGAGCTACCAAAAACGACGTCAGGTAAAATTAGACGAGTTGAATTAAGAGAGAATGAAAAAAATAGTAAGTACTAAAATAGTATATTAAATGAAATAGGGAGACAAAAAGGGCACTTTAAAGAGTGTCCTTTTTGTAAAAAGAAAAGTGGAAATGGGAGGGGTTTTCATGAAAAAACTTATTTATGGTGGGAAAATATACACACTTAAAGAAGACGGAGATCTCATAGAAGCTATACTAACAGATGGACAGTATATAGTAGATTATGGTGATAAGGAATATTTGCAAGAAAAACATGGCGGAACCATAGAGGGAGAAATAGACTTAAAAGGCGATGTGCTTCTACCAGGCTTTGTCGATAGTCATATGCATTTGATTGGCCACGGAGAAAAGCTTTTAAGACTAAATTTATCTGCTTGCACATCAAAAGAGGAAGCTTTACAGATGTTAGCTAGTTATGCAAGGGATATTAAAGAAGGGCAATGGATTATTGGCGATGGTTGGAATGAAAACATGTGGCCTGAACAGAAAGTCCTGACAGCTAAGGACATCGATCAGCATGTTTCTAATCATCCCGTTCTCCTTAATCGGATATGCAAGCATGCGATTGCGGTGAATTCATATGCTTTAAAGATTGCCAATATTACAAATGATACACCAGTTCCATTCGGGGGAGTTATGGAGAAGGATGAATTAGGCAATCCTAACGGTGTATTTAAAGATCAAGCTCAAGAATTAATTACAAGTGTTCTACCAAAAGTAACAGACGAATATGTGGAGAATGCATTGCGAGCGGGAATTAAAGATGCTTATCGATTAGGCCTTACTGGAGCTCATACAGAAGACTTAAATTACTATCATGGATATAAAGGAACATATCAGTCCTTTAAAAAAGTAATCGAAGAAGAGGGCAATCTATTTAGAGCCCATCTGCTTGTGCACCATGAAGTGTTTGAAGAGATGATAGAAGATGGTGGGAAATACTTAGGTGGTTCCGAATGGGTAGAGTTTGGTAGCATGAAGATATTTGCAGATGGCGCTTTCGGAGGAAGAACTGCCTTTTTAAGTAGACCGTATCATGATGATCCTTCGACAAATGGAGTAAGTATTTTTACCCAAGAAAGGTTAAATGACCTAGTAGCAATGGCTAGAGAAAAAGAATGCCCGATTGCTGTACATGCCATTGGGGATGCTGCCTTTGAGATGGTGTTGAATGCCATTGAAAAGTATCCTTTGCAAGGCTTTGGGAGAGACCGTCTTATCCATGCAACCATGCTGCGCAAGGATTTAATCGAACGCTTGAAGGGATTACCTTTAATACTAGATATCCAGCCTAGCTTTGTAGTTTCCGATTTTCCATGGGTTATCGACAGACTGGGAGAGGAAAATTTAGCATACTGTTATGCTTGGAAAACTTTATTAGAAGAAGGGTTGCATTGTGCAGGAGGTTCAGATGCTCCAATTGAAAATGTGAATCCTTTAGTAGGAATTCAAGCAGCAGTGACAAGATCTAACCAAGAGGATAAACAAGGAAAAGGATATATTCCCAAAGAGGCTTTAACGATTTATGAAGCAGTTTGCCTGTATACAAAAGGCAGTGCCTATGCAATTTGTCATGAAGAGGATCGGGGGAAAATTGAGAAAGGGTATGTAGCGGATTTTACGATTTTAAATAAGGATATTTTTCACGTAAATCCACATGAAATAGAGAAAATCAAGGTAATGAAAACGATTGTTGGAAATGAAATAATGTATGAACGTAATTAACAGAGGAAGTTAATCCATTCCAAAGATTTCTAAAAAAGATTGATTGTCAGCCTCCAAAAAAATATATATAATATGGAATATTTCGATTATAGAAAGAAGCGATGAAAAATGGAGAAAAATAATGTACGGATAGGGGCCATCTTTGCGGGAATTTCCTATTTAATATGGGGGCTGTTTCCGATATATTGGAAACATCTGCAAGGAGTAGGAGCAGATGAAATACTTGCAAACAGAATAGTTTGGTCGTTTATTTTTATGTGTATTTTACTAACTATTACACGGAAATGGACACTGTTTTTTCAAACACTACGATCTTTTAAGTATCAAAAAAAACAGGGGATTATGCTATTTATAGCCTCTGTGCTAGTTAGTTGTAACTGGTTTATCTATATTTGGGCGGTAAATGCCAACAAAATAATCGAAACGAGTCTTGGGTATTATATAAATCCATTAGTAAGTGTATTATTAGGCATTTTTGTGATGAAAGAAAAATTATCGAAGATCCAGTATGTTTCCGTTTTATTAGCTGCAATTGGAGTTTGTATTATTACATTCGCCCATGGAGCCTTTCCTTGGATAGCAATATCTTTAGCAATGACATTTGGTTTATATGGCTTGGCCAAAAAATTAATCAAAGTTGATTCCGATGTAGGATTAACATTGGAAACCATGTTTATTACCCCATTTGCACTCCTTTATATCGGTTATTTATTTGCTAAAGGGGATCATGCCTTTTTGGCCATTTCAACCAGTTTAGACTTTTTGTTAATTATATCAGGCGTGTTAACAGCTGTTCCGTTATTATTTTTCGCTAAGGGAGCGCAGCGAATTCCTTTATCCATGCTAGGATTCATACAATACTTAACACCTACATTGACATTAATTCTTGGTGTATTTGTCTATCATGAGCCTTTTACAACGGCACACTTATTAGCATTTATATTTATTTGGTCTGCATTAACAATTTATTCTCTTTCACGAACAAAGCTATTTTCTTCAGCAAAAAAGAAAGAAGCTAAAGGAATAGCATGAGAAGTAAAATAATAAATATTGAAGTTGGTTTTTCTGAAACATTTTTGTTGGTAGGACGTATAGAAAATAGAACAAATATTAGGGGGTTTTGAGTGAATGAATGGAAAACGTTGGGCGGCTTTAGGAATAGCAGGTGTTATTTTTGCCTTCTCCATTATTACTAGTTTGGTATCAATAGCATTTACAACCGATGTGGAAGAGTTATTTGGGCAATTTCTAGGCGAAGGTAAAGCGCCTTATGTAGAAGAATACATAGAGGATGGTAATATTGCTAAGAAAATAGCGGTTCTAGAAGTGTCTGGAACGATACAGGATACTGGGGATGCTGATTCTCTTTTTTCAGCAGCTGGTTATAACCATACTTCCTTTATGGAAAAGCTGGATTACATAAAAGAAGATCCAAGTGTAAAAGGAGTTATTTTGAAAGTGAACTCTCCAGGTGGAGGAGTAGTGGAAAGTGCGCAGATTCACGATAAAATAGTGGAAATTCAAAAGGAAGCTAAAATACCTGTCTACGTATCAATGGGATCAATGGCAGCTTCTGGTGGTTATTATATTTCAGCTCCTGCTGATAAAATTTTTGCAAGTCCTGAAACATTAACGGGATCGCTTGGTGTTATTATGAGTGGATATAATTTTGAAGGTCTTGCTGAAAAGTACGGAGTCGAGTTTGTTACAATTAAAAGTGGTAAATACAAGGATATCATGAGTTCTACTAGAGAAATGACAGAGGAAGAAAGAGAAATTTTACAACGATTAATTGATAATTCTTATGCGGGCTTTGTTAAAGTCATTGCAGACGGACGAGGTATGAAAGAGGCAGAAGTAAAGAAAATCGCAGATGGTCGTATCTATGATGGAAGACAAGCGAAGGAATTAAATTTGATTGATGATTTTGGTTATTTTGATGATGTTGTAGAAAAGATGAAAGCAGACTATAAATTAAATGATGCTGCGGTTGTTAAGTATACGGACAATACTGGCTTTGGTTCCTTGTTTGGCATGACTGCGAAAAAATTAATAACAAGTGAGGATAAAGAATTAGCAAATATATTAAAAATCGTCACAAATGCTAACTCACCTCGTTTAATGTATTTATATGCAGAATAGGAGGGGAACTAATTGAGTAATGAACATGAAAAGTTGGAAACTGAAAATTCTTTAAAGGAAGAAACGGTGTCAGAAACTACTTTTTCGTACAATGAAATAGTAGATAGGAATGAGCAGACACCAATTGTACCAAAAGAAAAGAAGTTGCCATTGGGGGAAGTTTCTTATGTATATGCAGGATTTTGGATGCGCTTTTGGGCATATTTGGCAGATTTAATTATTGTTTCAAGTGTTAATCGTATTCTAATCTATCCTATTTTACGAATAGCAGATGTCCCGTTATATGAATCAGGTATTTTCTCTACGGTAAACATTTGTACTGCTATTACGTTTTATTTATATTTTGTGCTAATGACAAAATTTTTGAAACAAACATTAGGGAAAATGATTTTTGGGTTAAAAGTAGTCCCGATAAACAAAGAAAAACTAACATGGGATACTATTCTTTTCCGTGAGTGGATAGGCCGATTTATCTCCAGCAGCTTTTTCATTTTATATGCTTTAGTTGCCTTCTTACCAAAGAAACAAGGAATTCATGATTTATTTGCTGATACGGCAGTAGTACATGATCGTTAACAGAAAATGAGATTAGGATTGCAGTATTCTAACTAATATAGACCTGAACAATTATATGGAAATGTTTATTTTTCGTATAATTGTTCAGGTTTTTTGTATTGATTGGGTGAGATACGGATTCTGGTAATTCCACCTGACTTAGCATGTTTAATTTTGGCTGTTTTATCCAATAATAATAAGCTGAAGGGAAGTGTTACCAAAATGAAAGTTCTTTTCATTCTAGCTATTATAATTGGTGCTTTTTTATTACTTCTACTATTTTCATTTTTTTTAAAATTAACGATACATATCCGCTATTACCATAAGAAAGATAACGATGATTTAAAAATAGAAGTTCGTGCGTTATTTGGAATTATTCGCTATAAGAAGACAATACCTCTAATTAAAATAGATGAGGACTCTCCGACATTGGTAATAGAAGAAGAAACAGAAATAACAGGCAAAAAAGAGAAAATAGAGGATACAAAACAATTTTCCGGCTCAGATTTATTAAATTTTTTGTCCAATTCCCAAGAGCTATTAAATCATGTTGTTCATTTTCACCGCATAGTAAGGTCATTTTTAGCAAAACTAACAATAAAGAATATAGAATGGAGCTCTATTGTAGGTTTAGGAGATGCCGCACATACAGGGATGATTTCAGGTGCTATTTGGTCAGTAAAAGGCAGTATCATCGGAATGATTAGTAATTATATGAAGCTGCATGATATGCCGAAAATAAACATCTATCCTCAATTTCAGGGAGTTGCCTCTGAAACATTATTTTCTTGTATGATTCAATTTCGGTTAGGGCATGCTATGATGGCAGGAATTAAACTGGTGAAATATTGGAAAGATGGTTTCCCTAATTTTAAAACAAAGGAAACGTCTATCCAAAGTAAACAATAGACAATGGAGGAATAGGAAAATGTCAGATCATCCGATTCAAGGCTTAATGACAACTGCAATGGAAAATTTAAAAGAAATGATTGATGTTAATACGATTATTGGCGATCCTGTGGAAACACCAGATGGCAGTGTGATTTTAACTGTGTCTAAAGTTGGATTTGGATTTGCGGCTGGAGGCAGTGAATTTACGTTAGAGAACCATTCATTAAATGATTCTTTAACAAAGCATCCTTTTGGTGGAGGTAGCGGTGGTGGAGTTAGTATTACACCAATTGCATTTCTGATTGTAAATGCTCAAGGAGTAAAAATGGTCCACTTAGATGAAAGTACTCATCTTTATGAAAAAATCTTGGATATTGCTCCACAAGCTGTTGATAAAATTCAGCAAATGTTTGCTAAGAAAGATTCGTCTTCTGATTCCAACAGTAGTGAAGGACAATCACAGCAACAAAAAGAAGATATTGAATTTTAATATTCAGCAAGCCGCAAATTTAATTGTTAGCAAAACGAGTTCACAAGAATCGGTGAGCTCGTTTCACTTTGCCTGTAAACGTTCTTTAAACAGTTCGTATTTTTTGCAAATAGTAGCAACTATCGATATGATGAAAGTAATTACATAAGAATATGGAGGAGAGACCAATGGCAAATGTAACTTTTAAACATAATCCAGTCACACTGATTGGGAACGAAATCAAAGTTGGAGACAAAGCTCCCGATTTTACAGTATTAGCGAATGATATGTCAGAAGTATCTTTAGCTAGCTCAAAAGGAAAGATTCGTCTTTTTAGTGTAGTTCCTTCTGTTGATACAGGTGTCTGTGATGCACAAACAAGAAAATTTAATGAGGAAGCTTCCAAGCTTGAGAATGTGGAAGTAATAACAGTGAGTGTCGATTTACCTTTTGCGCAAAGAAGATGGTGTGCAGCAAGTGGGTTGGATAATGTTATTACCGTATCAGACCATAGAGATTTGTCTTTCGGGGAATCATATGGTGTAGTGATGAAAGAATTGCGATTATTAGCACGTGCGGTTTTCGTAGTAGATGCTAGTGATACGGTAACATATGTTGAATATGTTAGTGAAGGAAGCAACCATCCAAATTATGAGGCAGCAATCAAAGCAGTAAAAGAAGCTAATTAATTTGCTGAATGGCAGATAAAACAATCGATTATCTGGTTAATTTCTTAACCGTATGATAAGCTAGAGTTTGGCCTTTTAAAAGGGACAGACTCTTTTTATTTGGTTTATTTTTTAAGAAATCTATAATAATTAGGTGATAAAATGAACATTTCTCCAGTAGAAGAATTATTTACAGTTTTTAATGAAACAGCTTTGATTATACAAGAGGAACTAGAATATACGTATTTAGAATCTTTAGCTTTAACAGGAGAGAATATTTTTCAAGAAGCGATTTTACAGGAAGAATTGAGTGAATTAAGTAAAAAAAGATTAAAAAAATCATATGAATCGATTCACTTGGCTAAATACTCAAAAGAGGAAATTCGTAAAGCGTTTCAATTAGTCATTTTAAAAGGGATGAAAGAAAATACACAGCCTAATCATCAAATGACACCAGATTCAATTGGAATCCTGTTTGGTTATTTAGTACAAAAGTTTTATACGAAAGAAGAACTTCGGTTATTAGATTTGGCAGTTGGGACAGGGAATTTATTAACCACTGTGATGAATCATCAAATCGGTAAGAACATCGCTGCCTACGGTGTTGATATTGATGACTTGCTTTTACAGTTAGCGTTAGTAAATGCTAATCTTCAGGAACAACCGATTGAATTTTTCAACCAAGATAGTTTAGAACATTTGTTTATCGATCCAGTAGACGTTGTCGTAAGTGATTTACCAGTAGGGTATTATCCAAACGATATTCGTGCGAATGAATTTAAAGTGAAAGCAGAAGATGGGCATACATATGCACATCATTTGTTCATCGAACAAAGTTTAAATTATGTTAAGCCTGGTGGCTATGCTTTCTTTGTTATTCCCAATAATTTATTTGAATCAGAGCAAGCGGCTAAACTTCATGACTATATAAAAGAAGAAGTACACATACAAGCAATAATGCAATTGCCAGAGACGCTTTTCAAAAGTAAACAGTCCGCAAAAAGTATATTGATTCTACAGAAAAAGGGGAATAATATAGTAGCACCAAAGCAAGTTTTACTTGCAAAAGTGCCTAGCTTCTCTAATATGCGTGCAATGGAACAAGTTTTAAGTGAATTGGACACATGGATACAAGCAAATAAATAAGGATAATAATTTAAATTACGTTAAGTGTTATAAGACAGTTTCCTTTTATTATATAGAAGATAATCGGCATAAATTTGTCTTTTTTTCGAAAAAACGACGAAAATCTAAAAAAAAATGAATAACTGGGCATAATGTGCTTGAAATGTTTCTAGTAGAATGTTTTAATGAAAAACTGAAAGAAGTAAATCTTGTCTGTTGTATGATTCGATCTGTTCAATGTCAGGCAAATAAATAAAAAGTTGTTATACAAAAGGGGAGTAAATCATTTTATGGCAAAAATAATTGCGATTAATGCTGGTAGTTCTTCACTAAAGTTTCAATTGTTCGAAATGCCAAGTGAAGAAGTAATTACAAAAGGTTTAATAGAGCGTATTGGATTAACTGATGCTGTATTTAATATCTCTGTCAACGGAGAAAAAATCAAGGAAGTTACAGAAATTCCTGATCATGATGTCGCTGTAAAGATTCTTTTAGGCAAATTAACAGAGTTAGGTATTATCGCTTCTTTAGATGAAATCGAAGGAATTGGTCATCGTGTAGTTCATGGCGGAGAAGAATTTGCTGATTCTGCATTAATTACAGATGATGTAATTGGTAAAATTGATACTTTATCTGAATTAGCGCCTTTACACAATCCAGCTAACTTAACTGGTATTCGTGCATTCCAACATGTATTGCCAAATGTACCGGCTGTAGCAGTATTTGATACAGCGTTCCATCAAACAATGCCGGAAAAATCTTATTTATACAGCCTTCCATATGAATATTATGAGCAATATGGAATTCGTAAATATGGTTTCCATGGAACAAGCCATAAATACGTGTCTCAACGCGCTGCTGAATTATTAGGCCGTCCTATTGACCAATTACGTTTAATTTCATGTCACTTAGGAAATGGCGCTAGTATTGCAGCTATTGAAGGTGGAAAGTCTGTTGATACTTCAATGGGATTCACTCCTCTTGCAGGTGTTACAATGGGAACTCGTTCTGGTAATATTGACCCTGCGTTAATTCCATTTATCATGGAAAAAACAGATCAATCTGCTGATGAAGTATTACAAGTGTTAAATAAGAAGAGTGGTCTTTTAGGAATCTCTGGTTTCTCCAGTGATTTACGTGATATTACAGAGCAAGCAAAAGAAGGCAACGATCGTGCGGAACTTGCATTGAGAATTTTTGCAGATAACATCCATAAATACATTGGCTCATATGCATCTGGAATGAACGGTGTAGATGCAATCATCTTTACTGCTGGTATTGGGGAGAATAGTGAAATTGTTCGTGCAAGAGTTCTTCAAGGCCTTGAATTTATGGGAGTATATTGGGATCCAACATTGAATAAAATTTCTGGAGAAGAGTCATTCGTTAACTATCCACATTCTCCAGTAAAAGTAATGGTAATTCCAACAAATGAAGAAGTAATGATTGCAAGAGACGTTTGTAGATTAGCTGGTATTTAAGTTAAGTCTGCAAAGATCTAGGATAAGAATAACAAGACAATCTTTTTCGTAGCTCAATGTACGATAAAGATTGTCTTTTATTGGCTTCTTTTAGTAAAATAAGGAATGATTCTTATTATTCAGGGGGGATTAAATGCTTACAAAAGCTGAAGCTTATTATTTGGATAAAATAGAACAATGGGAAAAGGAAAGGAAAAGTGAGCGCCCAATCAAAATTCTCCATCTTTATTCAGATTACATAGATACTGGCTTATCCTATTTACCTGAATGGCAAAAACAAAAAATTGTACGATCACTTAATAATATCTTATTTCATCTTCATGCCATCTTAATTAATTCCACATTTCAACGAAACACCGCCCAAAAAATTATGCAGCAGGCAAGAGTACATAATGAATCCATCTTCACTTTAAGAGATATGACAAAATTGAGTATAGACCAATTACAATCCATTGCAGAAAAACAAATGGCTCATTACAGGATGCTTGCCTCGGTCCAAGGGGCTTTGGCTTCAAAGCATACTGGTTTTTTCATGGGAGATTTTCTCTCGATGCTTATTATTAATCTTCGATCCGTTCAGGTTCTTGCTTCGCTATATGGGAGACCAGCAGATAGTCCCAATGAAATCATGACGGCATTGAAAGTTTTCTGTGCAGGCTGTTTACCGCATGAGCAGCGAAAAGAAGCATGGAATGAGCTAATGGATGAATTAGAGCAAGAACAGCAAGGTTTCTTTTATGATGGAAAGGATGAAATAGTTCAGGAAAAGATGCTGCATTCTTTATTAAATGAGCTGATAAAGCTTTCCTTTATTTTATTTCTTAAAAGGAAATACAGTAAGGCTGGTACCATAATAGGAGCAGCTGCGAATTACCATTTTACGAAAAGGATGACGGAAATGGCAAATCATTTTTATCAAAAAAGCTATTTACTAAGCAAACAAGATAGAATTTATCCGACTTTGAGATAGGTGCAGCAACCGTGGACTAAAATACGGATGGAAGTTTCTTATAAATGGAGAAAGGGGAAACAATGGAAGACTTTTCAATAGACGAATGGGAACAGGAAAAGAAAAGACTTGAATATACGAAAAATTATATGAATGACGTTTTGCATGAGGCGCAAATCAATCAAGGGACTTTACAGGAAAATGTGCGAGAATCCATAAGCAATGAAGAGGCGCTTGACAGTAGTTTGAGTTATATCAACTATTTAACGAATAGTAAGTTTTTGCAGCTTGCAACAACCGAGTTAAGTATTTTAAAACGTATTTTAGATGCTCCCTATTTTGCGCGGATTGATTATCAAATGAAAGGGAAATCCCAAAAGAATGTCTATTATTTAGGAAAGACATCGCTTTTTGAAAAAGACACACAAAAACCAATTATAGTAGACTGGCGTTCACCAATTGCAAATGTCTATTACGATGGACGATTGGGAGAAGTTTCATATGAAGTCAATGAAGAAACGATTGATGGGCATTTATCGTTAAAAAGACAATTTAAAATTGAAAAAGGGGAGCTCCTTCATTATCAGGATATAGATTTAACGACGACAGATGAATTATTGCAGCAATCTCTTGCTGGAAAAGCAGACCAACGACTAACAGAGATTATTTCAACCATTCAAGCAGAACAAAATGAAATAATTCGAGCTGATTTAAATCGACCGATCATTGTGCAAGGAGCGGCCGGAAGTGGTAAGACAACTATTGCTTTACACCGAATATCCTATTTTATCTATAACTATGCAAAATATTTTCAACCTGAGCAATTAATGATTATTGCGCCAAATAATATGTTTATCGGATATATTGCACAAGCACTGCCTGATTTGGGCGTAGAGAAGATTCGCCAAACGACATTCCTAGATTATGTTTTACTATGCATTGGCAAGAAAATGAAAGTAATTCAGTCAAATAAAAAACTACTAACATTTATAAATCATACGAACAAACAAGAAGAATTGGTTAAGTGGCTTTCCCGTTATAAAGGATCTTTAGAATATAAAAAGGTAATGGATAAATATTTAGTGGATATATGTAATGAAATGAGTCCAAAAGAAGATTTTCGGGTAGAAAAATTCCCGTTATATGGAGCAAAGAAACTGGAGCGTTTATTTAAGAAGGAATACGATTATCTTCCTTTAATCAAACGGAAAGAGAAAATAAAGGGAATCTTACAAGCTGATTTAAAACGGAAAAAGAAAATAATCTTAAGTAAGTTGGAAGATAAGTATGAAGATGCATTAGATCGAGCCTTAAAGATAAAAGAAGATACAAAGCGTAAAGAGAAAGTTGTCTATTTTCTAGACACGAAGGCAGAAAGATTAGCAACAGTAAAGAAAGAAGCATCAACTGCTGTTAGAAGATATATGAAGACGATGGAAACAACCGATTTATATGGGTATTATTCCAGATTATTTGCGGATAAGGAGCTCCTTAGAAAATATACGGAAGATTCGCTAACAGAAAAGCAATTAGATTATTTGATTGCCTTCCAGCGAAAGATATTAAAACAAAAGAAAGTGGAAATCGAGGACTTAGGGGCATTATTTTATTTGCAGTATAAAATATTTGGCATAGATAAAGAATATCGAGCGAAGAATATTGTCATTGATGAAGTGCAGGATTATAGCGAATTTCAGCTATATGCCTTAAAAGCAGGACTAGAAACAGATATGTTTACCCTTGTTGGAGATTTAGCACAAGGGATTCACTCCTATCGAGGATTACAGAACTGGCAGACATTACAGCAAACTATTTTTCCGCGCGCGAATTATATGACCTTGCAAAAAAGCTACCGGACTACGATTGAAATTATGTTTTTGGCAAATGAAATTTTGCATTTAGTCAATGAAGATTTGCCCAAAGTAAAACCAGTTGTCCGCCATGGAGAAAAACCAACTGTTCATTTATATGAGCAAAAACAAGAATTGGTTGACAGAATGATTCAAGTAGCAGATCGACTGCATAATGACGGTTATCACTCTATTGCTATTATTGGTAAAACAGAGGAAGAATGTAAAGCAATATTGAAAGAGATGCAAAAAAGAAAAGTGCCTAATGTCCAATTTCTTCAAGAAAATGAAGATCTTGAAAAGAATTATTTAATTATTGTCCCAAGCTACCTTTCCAAGGGACTGGAATTTGACGCAGTTCTTCTTTTTACGTTAAATGAGTCTTTTTCCCAAGAAGAAATAGATTTAAAGCTTTTATATGTAGCAATGACAAGACCAATGCATCGCCTTCATTTATTTACACGCGACAAAGCATCGTTATTATTGGATAAGACACATGAAGCATATTTTACAGTGGAGAAAGAAAACGAGCGAAAGAGTGGGGAAAGATGAATAAACAAATCCATACGAAGCATCAATACTTACAGGTGGGCTGTAAAATAATAACCGTTAGTGATACAAGATCTGAGGAAAATGATAAAAGCGGTAAATTGATGATTGATCTGCTAGAACAGGAAAACCATTCTATACAAAAGTATGTCATTGTAAAGGATGAGAAAGAACAAATTGTACAAGAGATAATAACGGGCGTGCAATCAGCTGAAATAGACTGTATTCTCCTAAATGGAGGGACAGGAATTTCACCAAGGGATGTTACCATCGAAGCTATTAAACCTCTTTTAACAAAAGAATTAGATGGATTTGGAGAACTGTTTCGAATGTTAAGCTATACAGAAGATATAGGCTCTAGTGCCATACTATCAAGAGCGATTGCTGGAACGATTAATAATACGGTCATTTTTTGTACTCCAGGATCTACAGGGGCTGTACGGCTTGCGATGAACAAATTAATCCTTCCTGAATTAAGTCATGTCGTCAGCGAGTTGCATAAATAATAATAAAAAGGTCAATAACTTTTCATGTAAAGAAAAGGGTTGACCTTTTTTATATATAAAAATAGATTTATCTAGTAATGAAATGTATAAAATAATGCATAAAACATTAAGCTTATTTTTATAGATACAAATAATTAGTTTATTAATAGGATGTATACTGAGACTTCCTATCTTTTTGTGTGTATAAAAATAAAATTATTTAAATTTTTATAAAAATTCTATTGAAATTATTAGGGAAAGTTGTTAAAGTGATACATATAGTTTTTGAATAAAAATATAAATAAATGAATATTTATTCGCATATAGGAGGAATTAGGTAATGGCAAATCCAAAAGTAGTCTTAGCATATTCAGGAGGATTAGATACATCTGTAGCAATAAAATGGTTACAGGATCAAGGTTATGATGTAGTAGCTTGCTGCTTAGATGTTGGTGAAGGAAAGGATTTGAACTTTATACAACAAAAAGCACTTTCGGTTGGTGCAGTTCAATCTTATGTCATCGATGCAAAAGAAGAATTCGCACAGGATTTTGCACTTACTGCTATGCAGGCACATACCCTTTATGAAGGAAAGTATCCCCTTGTCTCTGCATTATCTAGACCTTTAATTTCCAAAAAATTAGTAGAAGTAGCAGAAAAAGAAAATGCTATTGCGGTCGCACATGGATGTACGGGAAAAGGAAATGACCAAGTGCGTTTTGAAGTATCTATCCAAGCATTAAATCCTAATTTAAAAGTATTAGCACCAGTCCGCGAGTGGGGATGGTCTCGTGAAGAAGAAATTGCTTATGCAAAAGAAAAAAATATTCCAATCCCGGTTAACTTGGATAGTCCATTTTCTATAGACCAAAATCTATGGGGAAGAAGCAATGAATGTGGAATTTTAGAAGATCCTTGGGCTGCCCCTCCAGAAGAAGCGTATGACTTAACAGTAAGTCTCGAAAATGCTCCTGATCAAGCAGATATTATTGAAATTGAATTTAAGGAAGGTGTCCCTGTCAGCATAGATGGTATTACTTATTCTTTATCTGCGCTAATTCTTGAGTTAAATAAGATCGCCGGAAAACATGGTGTGGGTAGAATCGATCATGTAGAAAATAGATTAGTAGGAATTAAATCAAGAGAAGTGTATGAATGTCCAGGTGCTTTAACATTGATGAAAGCACATAAAGAATTAGAAGATATTACGCTTGTAAAAGAAGTAGCACATTTTAAACCAGTTATCGAAAAGAAAATCACAGAAGTTATTTATGAGGGACTTTGGTTCTCTCCAATTACAAAAGCATTGCAAGCTTTCTTGCAAGAAACCCAGAAAAACGTGACAGGAACGGTTCGCGTGAAACTATTTAAAGGGCATGCGATTGTAGAAGGAAGAAAATCACCATATTCTTTATATGATGAAAAACTTGCTACGTATACTTCCGACGATGAGTTTGATCATGCAGCAGCGGTTGGCTTCATTAAACTTTGGGGACTTCCTACAAAGGTTCAAAGCATTGTGGAAAACGACAAGAAGGTGTCTGTGTGAAGAAATTATGGGGAGGTAGATTTACAAAATCTGCCGAGGAATGGGTAGATGAATTCGGTGCGTCCATTTCCTTTGATCAGGAGCTAGTATTAGAAGATATAGAAGGGAGCATTGCCCATGTGGCAATGCTCTCTAAAACAGGGATATTGTCAGTAGAAGAGGCAGAGAAAATCAAAAATGGGTTACTTACGTTAAAAAAGCAAGCAGAAAAGGATGAATTAACTTTTTCTGTAAAATTAGAAGATATCCATCTTAATTTAGAAAGTAAATTAACGGATTTAATTGGTCCTATAGGTGGGAAGCTCCATACTGGTAGAAGTAGAAATGATCAAGTTGCAACAGATATGCATCTTTACCTGCGAACACAAGTAAAGCAAATTATTCAATTATTGAATGAGCTGCAAAGCGCGTTGTTGGAAAAGGCAGAGCATCATATTGAAACAGTAATGCCTGGGTATACACATCTTCAGCGTGCCCAGCCTATCTCTTTTGCGCATCATTTAATGGCGTATTTCTGGATGTTTGAAAGAGACAAACAGCGATATCAGGAAAACGTAACGAGAATTAATGTATCACCACTAGGTGCCGGTGCTTTAGCAGGAACAACCTTTCCTATTGATCGTTCCTATAGTGCTGACCTACTTGGCTTTGATTCCATTTATGAAAATAGTATGGATGCAGTAAGCGATCGTGACTTTATCCTAGAATTTCTATCGACTAGTTCTATTTTAATGATGCATCTATCGCGCTTTAGTGAAGAAATTATTCTTTGGTCTTCTCAAGAATTTAAATTTATTGAATTAGACGATAGTTTTTCCACGGGAAGCAGCATTATGCCCCAAAAGAAAAATCCAGATATGGCTGAATTAATCCGTGGAAAAACCGGGCGGGTTTATGGAAATTTAATGGGCTTGTTAACTGTATTGAAAGGTTTGCCTTTAGCTTACAATAAAGATATGCAGGAAGATAAAGAAGGGATGTTTGATACCGTAAAAACGGTGGTTGGCTCTTTGCGCATTTTTGCTGGTATGATTCAAACAATGAAGGTTAATGAGCAAGGAATGGAAAATGCCACGAAAAATGACTTTTCTAATGCTACAGAATTAGCTGATTATTTATCAGAAAAAGGGATGCCTTTCAGAGAGGCGCATGAAGTAGTAGGGAAATTGGTTCTATATTGTGTGAATAAAAAATGTTATTTGCAGGATTTAAGTATTACAGAATTACAAGAAGCGAGCAGCTTATTTGAACAGGATATCTACCATGTATTAAATCCCAGAACGGCAGTTGAAAGACGAAATAGTGCTGGCGGAACTGGATTTACCCAAATAAAGCAAGCGATTGAAAAAGCAAAGCTTTGTGTTTGGGAAAAAGAAGAAGTGAAGTAAAAGAAGAAAGTTCTATTATTTGATTGCAAACACTGCTTTCTATAATAGAACTTTCTTCTTTTTATATCTATTGATCACTGCTTCTAACAATTAAAACATCACAAGGAGCATTTCTGGTAATTCCTTCAGAGACACTACCGATAATAAATCTCTCAACGGCATTTAAACCTGTCGCTCCACACACAATTAAATCTGCTTTATACTTTGTCGCAATTTCCCGAGGAACTACTGCTCTTGGAGAACCGAATTCAATTGCCTTTACAACATTCTGAACTCCTGCTGCAGTTGCTTGAACAATATATTTATCTAAGAGCTCATTAGCGAATTCATCTGATTTAGCTGCAATGGATTGATCGTACGCAGCTACCGTTGCAAAAGATCTCGTATCAATAACGTGGGCAATGACAAGCCTAGCATTATTTTCTTTTGCTATCGAAATCGCTTTCTTTATAGCATTATCAGCCTCATCTGAACCATCTACTGCCACAATAATGTTTTGATAGTTTACGTTCATAGCATTCACTCCTTAAGTTTATCTCCTTCTATTATATACCCAATTCATGCATAAGGTTAACTTTTCATTCAAATAATAGGGAAGAAAATAAGAAAGGAAGGAATAGGGATGCACAAACAAAATGAAAGAATACAGAATGATTTTGAATTTGATGAAAAGGGAAGCGAAGAAGTAACTGCCCAAGTGATGGATTCCTATAACGACGGCGCGGTTGATGCCTTCTTGGACAAAGAGCAGAAACAAATAAAAGACTAAAACAAAAAGGACAGTAGGAAGAGCAAAACTAGTTTGTTTAATCTACGGATACATGAAGTAGGCTGAACCTCCCTCAGCGCTCCCTACTAACCAGCCTATGAGTGCTGTCATAAAAAAGTCGTTTTTTTAATGAATAATTTTTGGTACCTCATCTGAACTCTATTTGTTAGTAATTTCTTGGAATGTAGTAAGGCTGATAGATAGGCTGAGGATAATTGGCGTCAGCATAATAATTTTGGCTAGGGCTATTTCTACTAATAGCCGGACCTAGAATCGTTGTTTTATTAATAGGAGAGATGGTGGATTTCCACTTATTGAGATCTAATGAATAAGTATGTGCCATTAAGTCTGGAGGAGTTAGACGAAGTAAATCAGAGCCAAAGATTGCTTCAGGTGTAGGTGCATTGAATATAGCTAATAAATGCGTCTTATTTGTATTTGCGATTTCATAATGCCACCAGCCTTGAGGAACATTAGCTACTTGGCCAGGCGTAATGGTATAGTTTAGAACTTTTTTTGTGAAAGGATTTAACAGTGAAACAGTAGCAGAACCAGAAATGCAGTATACGAGCTCTGCCGCATTTTGGTGAATATGTGGTTCTACAACAATATCTTTACTTAAATAGATATCTAGCAAGGATACATTTTCTAACGAATTTAACTGTTGTTCTCCTAAAACATTAATATAGTTATGACTGTCTCTTGTGAAAAAATTACTTTTATTTACATCAAAATGGTATTGGACTTTTGGATCTGTATAATCTACATATTTAACCATTCTCTTCATCCCCCTTTTCTGCCCCTTTTAAGTTTAGGTATTTTATGTAAAATATAAAATTAGGTGCAAGTACATTTAAAAGAGATGATAATAGTGGTTTTAAGTATTCTAACCAAATATAAACCCCAACGATTATATGGAGATGCTAGAGGAAACTCCGAATTATCGTTGGGGTTTTTAGAAAACAGGTTTGTGTTTGGCACCCGCATAATAATTAGTAAAAAATCAAGCGGATTTTCTTATTTACCATTTATTGAATAATTTGAAGCTCTTTCGGAAATTTTGTTAAAATCTCTACTCCATCTTTTGTAACATATACATCATCTTCTATCCGGACTCCTGCAACATTCGGTACATAAATGCCCGGCTCGATTGTATATACCATACCTTCTTGTAAAACAAGGGAATTTGTTTCAGTTAAGGAAGGGAATTCGTGAACACTAATACCCAATCCATGTCCTAAACGATGAGGGAAAAACTCGCCATAACCAGCTTCTCTTATTGTGTTACGAGCAGCTAGATCAACAGTAGCACAAGAAACGCCAGGCTTAGAGGCTTCGATAGCTGTTAGCTGAGCTTTTAAAACTGTATCATAAATATCCTTTTGCTTCTCATTAATGTCGCCAAATGCCACTGTTCTTGTTATATCAGAACAATATCCATCAACAACAACCCCCAAGTCGAATAATACTAGGTCTCCTTTTTTTATTTTTGTCTCTCCTGGATTTCCATGAGGGGAAGCGCCGTTCACTCCAGTTAGTACCATGGTTGAAAAGGACATCTTACCAATTCCTTGTTTCTTTAATTCATATTCAATAGCAGCTAGAATTTCCATTTCAGATTTGCCTTCTACTATTTCATTACAGCCTACTTCAATAGCAAAATCAGCCCATTTACAAGCTTCTTTTATCTTAGCTAATTCATCTGATGTTTTTATCATGCGCAAAGTATTAATTTTTTCTTCTGCAGAAACATATCCTTCAATGTTAGGAAATGATGTTTGAAGTGCCTGATATCTTGCCACATTCATGTGATCCATTTCAAGAGCTACTTTTCTTGTACGGCTTGTACGGCTTTGAACCATACTTTGAATAGTTTCCCATGGATTTTCTGTATCGCTATAGCCGATGATATCATAGTTCCACCCGGCATTTTTTGCATCATTTGTTTCCATTGCAGGACAAACTAATATCGGATCGTTTTCTGGGAAGACAATCAAAGCCAATAATCTTTCATGTGGATCACTATAGAATCCGCTAAAATAGAAAATATTATCTGTAGATGTTAAAAAGGTGAAATCAATTTCTTCCTGCTTCATCCAATTTGCTAGAGACGCTATTTTTTTTTCCAATTCAACCTACCTCCAAGTGTTTCTTAACAAGTCTATACTTTTTCCTTTTTCTTATATTGTAGGACGAGTTAAATATTATTCTTATCCTATAAGATTATCAACATAAGTCGTGTATGTAAATATTTAGACTTGCGAAATTTTCTGTGTGAATAGATGCTTTAGCTAATTTTAAATACTTTTTTTATTCTTGTCCGCATAGGATAGTATCAAGGAGGTTTTAGCGACTATGAATAAGAATAGATATTTATTATGTATATTACTATGTGGTGTTCTTTTATATTATGGCATGCCAAGACTTTCTCCCTTCAGTGATGGAGTTGAAGGAATATTTTCGATTACATGGCTAGCCTTTGCCTTAATGGTGGTAGCGGGAAATTTAACGGCATTACTATATACCCCTAAAAAACCACGAACAGCCAAAAGGTCTTATAGTAAAGTGCAGAAAAAGAAGAAAATCTATTATTACCAATAAGATAAAAAAGGAGAGGGATAGAATTAAAACGAACAATCTATCTCCCGTTATTAATAAATAAGGATCCGTTTGTTGATAAATAATTATATGAGGCTTTATTGGTGATATACGTATAGTGGTTCGTTTTTCTTCGGCTGGGATTATTTTCTTCCAGCCCTTTTTTGCTTGTAATATGTTAAAACCAATCAGACTTTTTAAAAAGAAATAAGATGTTCACAAAAGATATACTCCACACAAAAACGAAATGACTGAATGTTTTAATGCCGATTAACAGAGAATTCATTGAATACCCTAGTAGTTCACTCTATAATAAAGATATACAAGCTTTTTTCAATAGATTTTTTACTTAGGGAAAACATAGATACTAAAGAAGGCAGCTTTAAAGAGAAGAAATTAATAGTTAGCCGCAAACTATTGAAACATAGATGAATAAATTATAATAAATTGCAAGAAATGGTATGAAAATGTCTAGTACAGGCAGTATTCGCTTAGAGCAAACGAGAGATATAAGCAATAGAATTTTCTAAGTTTGTTTGCGAGAAGCAGTGTGCTTTTCTTAAAAGAGGGTGGTAATTTGGCTACAAAACATGAGCAAATATTAAATTATATTGATGAATTACAAGTAGGAGAAAAAATTTCTGTTCGACAAATTGCGAAAGCATTAAATGTAAGTGAAGGAACAGCATATAGAGCGATAAAAGAAGCAGAGAATAAAGGGTATGTAAGTACCATTGAAAGAGTTGGTACGATTAGAATTGAACGAAAGAAGAAAGAAAATATTGAAAAGTTAACCTATGCAGAAGTAGTTAATATTGTAGATGGACAAGTTCTTGGTGGGCGAGCTGGTTTACATAAAACTTTAAATCGTTTTGTTATTGGGGCGATGAAATTAGATGCGATGATGCGTTATACAGGTCCTGGAAACCTTTTGATCATAGGGAACCGTGTACGGGCACATGAACATGTATTAAAAGCTGGTGCTGCGGTTTTAATTACAGGTGGATTCGATACAGAGGAGCATGTGAAACGTTTAGCAGACGATTTGCAACTCCCAATAATTTCAACAAGCTATGATACATTTACTGTGGCAACGATGATAAACCGGGCAATCTATGACCAGCTCATAAAAAAAGAAATTGTTTTAGTAGAAGATATTTTAACACCGCTTAAAGATACGATTTATCTAAAGACAACAGATGATGTGGCTTTATGGCATAAATATAATAAAGAAACATTACACGGTCGTTTCCCAGTAGTGGATCAAAGCTTAAAAGTACAAGGGATGATTACTTCAAAAGATGTCATTGGAAAATCGATGGATATGACGATTGATAAAGTCATGACAAAACACCCAATGACGGTTAGTGGCAAAACAAGTGTTGCTTCTTGTTCTCATATGATGGTATGGGAAGGAATTGAAGTCCTGCCAGTTGTAGATGAAGCAAATAAGCTAGAAGGGATTATTAGTAGACAAGATGTATTAAAAGCGTTGCAAATGAACCAAAGGCAACCGCAAATTGGGGAAACGATTGATGATATTGTCACAAAGCATGTCTTATTGACTAAAGGAAAAAACAAAGGGGAAACAAGCTTTTCCTGTGAAGTAACTCCGCAAATGACTAATCACTTAGGGACCATATCTTATGGGGTGTTTACTACGGTTGTTTCCGAAGCGGCGAACAGAGTACTAAGAGGGTTTAAAAAAGGTGATTTAGTTGTCGAAAATATGACCATCTATTTTATTAAGCCAGTTCAAATGGATAGTGTCATTGAAATAGTTCCTAAAATTTTAGAAGTTGGACGAAAATTTGGGAAAGTGGATGTAGAAGTGTTTAACCATGGAATACTTGTTGGAAAAGCGATGATGATGTGTCAATTAATTGATCGTCATTAATGAAGGGAGAAATAAATGAAACAGAAAATATTAGATGCTATAAAAGCCTTTAATACTATCATTATTCATAGACACGTCCGTCCAGATCCAGATGCATATGGATCGCAAGGTGGATTAGCAGAAATCATAAAAACTTCTTTTCCGGATAAAAACGTCTATACGGTAGGAAAAGAAGAAGCTTCCTTAAACTTTTTGCGAAGACTAGATGTCATTGATGACAGCACCTATGCTGATGCGTTGGTGATTGTATGTGATACGGCTAATCAAGAAAGAGTATGTGATCAGCGCTACCTGACTGGGAAAATGCTAATAAAGATAGATCATCATCCCAATGATGATGCATATGGCGATATAGTTTGGGTAGAGACTACAGCAAGTTCCACAAGTGAGTTGATCTATGAATTTTATTTGTATGGAAAAGATCAGGGGCTAAAGATGAGTGATGAGTCTGCGAGGCTGCTATATGCGGGAATTGTTGGAGATACTGGGAGATTTCTATATCCAAGCACATCAGAAAAAACATTTCATTATGCTGGAGAATTAATCAAATATTCTTTTTCGCGCACAGAAATGTATGATCAAATGTATGAACTCGATCCTCATATTGTCAAGCTAAGTGGCTATGTTATGCAAAATTTTCAAGTTCATGCCAATGGAGTAGCAAGTATGAAGCTTAATAAGGAAATATTAGCTCAATTTCAGGCAACTCCTGCAGAGGCATCGTTACTTGTTAGCAGTTTAGGGAGTGTAAAAGGTTTAAAAGCATGGGTCTTTTTTATTGAAGAAGCAGATCAGATTCGCGTAAGATTGCGTTCCAAAGGTCCAGTTATTAATGGAATTGCAAAAAATTATAATGGTGGAGGACATCCAATGGCCTCAGGCGCAACCATTTATCAATGGGATGATGCAGGTAAAGTAGTGAAGGATTTAGAGGAAGTTTGTAGATAAGGTAATTCTCTAATAGTTTAATTATTCGTCAAGAAAGAAAAAAGGTGCTGCTCCGTTATGCTTGACGGATAGCCCCTTTTTTTAATCGCCAAAGGTGACTCTTAATTCGACATGAACTGTTGTATAAATAATCAACTCTGTTACTTTAAATTTATAACGCTTTTTATCAGAAACAACTACTTTGTTTTCAATCGATTTTTTTAACAGTGCGCGACTTTTATAGACCATATCGAGGTCTTTTGCAATAATGGTCGATAAATCTTCTTTAATGGCATCTTCCATCTCTAAGGCATTAAAGGGCTTAATATCATATTTTTCTTTATCTGCATTGCTAATCTTTACAACGATATCCTCGACTGTCAGCTTTTCTTCGGTCGTTTTATTTTGGGCAGCAAATTCCTCTTGCCATATTTTTTTCTCTCTTTCTAAATCCTCAATAGTTGATTTCTGTGTTTTAATTTCCGAGCTATATCGTTCCTGCCATACACCAAAAATAAAGACAAAAATACACCAACTGATTACTCCACCGATAACCATTCCGGCAAAAAAACGTTGTACAGCTTGATTTTTATAATATGGTGGAATTCTCATTTATATATACTCCTGTGTAATCCACTTAATAATTGTAATGCCTGTATGTGCTCCTCCAAAAGCAGAAACAATTAATAAGATTTGTTTGAACAAGTCTTTTGTACCAGCATCATAGATTCCCTTTTCAATCGTATCAATAGCATCAAATGTCCCGCCAATCGCTGTAACAATCGCCCAAATTTTGATGATTCCAGAAATGCGAATGATTTCAGTAAGGAGTGGTTTTCCAGTTAGAAATGCAGCAAGTCCACCTAAAAGTGCGCCTCCTAAAATAACCCCTAAGGCAATAAAGTAGCTTTCGATGAAGGTAGGGAAGAATGGTTGTTGATTCATACGTTTACCTCTCTAACTTTTATTAGTTTTTGTTTCTATCCAAGCAGCAAATCAAATAGGAATGATTCTTCTCCATAGAATAAAATATTTATTCTCACGGTTGTGTATTTTTTCTCTTTCGCATATCTTGTAATCTTCTATTCTTCTATTCTTATTATTATGGACAATCTATTCCATTTATGAATGATTTTAAAGGTCACTTATACTTGTGTGGAACTTTAACGTCATTTCTTAATAAAGAGAACATATTTTCTTTTTTTGCTGTGAACATCTATAATGAAAGGAAAAAGTCTTTTGTTTTGAGACAAACTAATAAGATAGAATAATAATTATTGCTTTTTAAAAAGGAATAGCCTTTATAGTGGTAAAAGGTTATAAATAAAGAAAAAATGACACCTTTTCCAAGCATTTTTTACATATTTTCTTGTTTAGAAGGAATAAAAAATTTTAAAGAAAAGTGGTGAATTAATTTTATGTCTTTTATACATCTTCAAGTGTCTAGTGCATATAGCCTTTTATCTAGCACGCTTTCAATTAAAGAGTTAGTTACAAATGCTAAAAAGTATGGCTATCGTTCCATTGCTTTAACGGATCGCAATGTGATGTATGGTGCAGCTTCTTTTTATAAAGAATCATTAAAGCAAGGGATAAAACCGATTATCGGACTAACGGTTGATGTAATAAGTGAATGGGAAGAAGATAAAGCTTACCCATTGGTCTTATTAGCTAGAACTAGTCTCGGCTTTAAAAATTTATTAAAAATAACGAGTGCTGTTCAAACAAAAAACCCACAAGGAATTCCTGTGAAATGGTTAAAGCATTATGCCAAAGGCTTGATTGCAATCTCACCTGGATTTGAAGGAGAGATTGAACAAAATTTACTGAAGGATGATTCGGAATCAGCAAGAAATACATTAATGTTATGGAAGTCCATTTTTGAACCAGGTCAATGCTTTTTATCTATTCAAAGACACGGCATTGCTATTGAAGATGCATTAAATGAAAAGTTATCCAGATTAGCTTCCGAAGAGAAAGTGAAGCTGGTAGCAACGAATAATGTATTTTACTTGGAGGAGGAGGACCATTTTGCTTATGAATGCTTAAAGGCAATCAAAAATGGGGAGAAGCTTTCCGATATAGAGCAAGATGAATGGAGTTCTAATCAACATTATCTAAAAGACAAAGAAGAAATGATCACGTTATTCAATGATCAACCAGATATTCTGGAAAACACATGGAAGGTAGGAGAGTCTTGTCAGATTGAAATGAATGGCATACTTGCAACCTTGCCTAAATATACTGTACCTGCAGGCAAAAATGCTCTTAGTTATTTGAGAGAATTATGTATGGCTGGTTTAAATGACAGATATTCTCATCCTTCTCCAGAACACACTGCACGGTTGGAATATGAATTGGACATCATTGGGAGAATGAATTATAGTGACTATTTCTTAATAGTTTGGGATTTTATGAAGTTTGCGCGAGAGAATGGAATATTAACAGGTCCTGGAAGGGGTTCAGCTGCGGGATCTATTGTTGCTTATGTTTTACATATTACAGATGTAGATCCTATTAAATATCAATTGCTTTTTGAAAGGTTTCTAAATCCAGAGAGAATCTCCATGCCTGATATCGATATTGATTTTCCTGATAATAAGCGGGAAAAAGTTATTTCATATGTGAAAAATAAATATGGAGAGCTTCATGTTGCGCAAATTATTACCTTTGGTACACTTGCTGCTAAAGCAGCCTTACGCGATGTTGGCCGAGCATTTGGCTTATCTGTTAAAGAGTTGGATGAACTGTCAAGAATGATCCCATCAAAACTAGGCATTAATCTCAAACAAAGCTATCAAGAATCCATTCGTTTGCAGCAATTTGTTGAATCATCTCCTCGTAATCAAAAACTATTTGATACTGCATGTAAAATCGAAGGGCTTCCAAGGCATACATCAACCCATGCTGCCGGCGTGGTTCTTAGTCAACAGCCCCTTGTTGATATTATTCCGATCCAAGGGAGCCATGACGATATTTATTTAACACAGTATAGCATGGAATATTTAGAGGAACTAGGCTTATTGAAAATGGATTTTCTTGGATTAAGAAATCTATCTTTTATTGAAGCTATTCTTGACATGCTTTATAAAGCGACGAAGAAAAGAATAGATATACGAAAAATACCAATTGATGACCAAAATGTTTTCAAGCTATTAAGTAGAGGAGAGACAACTGGGATCTTTCAATTGGAATCAGAAGGAATGCGTAATGTATTAAAGAGGTTACAGCCAACTGATTTTGAAGATATTGTAGCTGTTAATGCGCTTTATCGTCCAGGACCAATGGAGAATATACCTCATTACATCAATAGAAAACATGGCAAAGAATCGATTAACTATTATCACCCTGATTTAGAAGAGATACTAAAGAGCACCTATGGAGTGATTGTTTATCAAGAGCAAATTATGCAGATTGCTTCTAAAATGGCAGGGTTCTCACTAGGAGAGGCGGATTTGTTAAGACGAGCTGTGAGTAAGAAGCAAAAGGAAATCCTGGAAAAAGAAAGGATTCATTTTGTAAAAGGAGCAGAAAGAAAAGGATATCACGAAAAAACAGCGAATGAAATATATGAGTTAATTGTGCGTTTTGCCAACTATGGTTTTAATAGAAGTCATGCAGTAGCATATAGCATGATTGCTTATCAGCTTGCCTATTTAAAAGCAAACTATCCTCTATATTTTATGGCGGCACTATTAACATCATCCCTTGGAAACACAGGGAAAATAATTCAGTATATTCAAGAGTTAAAACAGATGGATATTGAATTGACTCCGCCTTCTATTAATCAAAGTAATTACTTTTTCCGTGTAGAAAAGAATAAAATTCGTTATAGCTTAGCAGGCATAAAAGGTATAGGCGGAAATGTATTAAGAGAAATACTTAAGGCGAGAAGTCAGAAAAAATTTGAAGATTTATTTGATTTTTGTATACGAGTATCCCCGAAGACGGTTAACAGAAGAGTGCTGGAAATGCTTATTTATTCCGGAAGCTTTGATGAATTCGGAGTTGATCGTGCTATTTTGCTGGCATCTATTGATGTAGCGATACAGCATGCACAATTGGTTCACCCAGAGGATGAAGAGCAAAATGATTTATTTAGTGAGGATGATTTCTTTTTTAAACCGAAATATGTAGAAGTAGAACCACTTAGAGTGGAAGATAAATTGGCTTTAGAAAAAGATGCCTTAGGATTTTACTTATCAGACCATCCAGTGTCTATCTATAAGCCGTATCAAGCAACTCTGCAAACCTTTGCTATTAATGAAATGGAAGTAGGAAAAAAACATAAAAGCATTGTCTATGTAACAGAAATAAATATCATTCGCACTAAAAAAGGAGAGCCAATGGCATTTATCCAGCTTAGTGATCAGAGTGGAGAAATGCAGGGTGTTATTTTTCCAACTATTTTTAAGAAATATCAAAGTCTGCTTAACTCGGGTGAAATCGTATATTTGGAAGGGAAATGTGAAGAAAGAAACGGCAATAAACAATTTGTTATTCAATTAGTTGAATCGATGAGGACGATTGTCCAGTCACTTTCTAAAAAGGAACATAAGTTGTTTATTAAAGTGATGAATGAGAAGCATATGATGAACCAAAGATTAGAGCTATTGGCGGTTATGAGGAAATTTCCAGGAACTACTCCAGTTATTATTCATTATGAGGAAACAGGAAAAAACATCGTTTTAAACGAAGAATATAAAATTTCACCAAGTAAGGAATGTATCGCTGAATTATCTACTTTACTAGGTGCTAATCGCGTTTTCTTATCTGAATAAAACTTTACAACTTTAAAAAGTTGTTATATTGTTTAATAAGCTGACTGGTCAGACCACTTAGCCTAAATTTTTGGATTGGATTTTTTGTACTTATACTTTATTTATTTTCTAATAACATTGCCAAAAAAAGGCAAGAAAGAAGTGAGTGATGACATAAGGTGAATGAATCATCTTCAAAGGAATCCAAATTATATGTGGATATCGTGAATCATTTACGAGAAATGATTAATCAAAACGGCCTGAAACCAGGGGACAAGCTTCCCTCTGAACGAGTATTAAGTGATACCCTACACGCAGGCAGATCATCCATTAGAGAAGCTCTGAGGGCATTAGAGCTGCTTGGACTGATTGAAACAAGAAAAGGGGAAGGAACCTTTCTTCGTGATTTTCAAGGTCATAAATTAGTAGAATTGATCAGTACTTTTATATTGCAGAATGATAAAGCAAAACAAGACGTTTTGGAAACTAAGAATTATATTCAATTAAATGCTCTATATATTGCCATGGAAAAAATTACAGAAGATGAATTGGCACATTTAAAACAGTTGGTAAATGAACGAGAAATATCAGAAAGTGAGTTTTTCTTTCAAATCATTAAAATAGCTGATAATTTCTTGGTCCATCGTTTATGGACTATTTTAAATGACTATTATCATTCACTAACAATTCCTGCGAAAGAATGGAAGAGGGAGGATTACCTCCTTCTTTTAGATTCATTAAAACAAAAGAATCAAATGCAATTATGGAGTGTATTTAGTAATTACAATAATTTCAACTGATTATTGGTGCTTGGAAATGATAGGAATCCGATTCAAATCTAAATTGTTACTTATGGGGAGGTTTCCATATTGATTAAGGGAATATTTTCGAAATCAAAAAAACTAAAATATGCAACATTACCTTCAGAATTATCAAAAAATGAAGTTCCTGAAGGGATTATGACAAAATGTTCTAATTGTAAGAAAATAATGTATACACGTGAATTACAGAAGAATCATAAGGTTTGTCTAAATTGTGGGTATCATCTGCCCATGAAAGCTTATGAAAGAATGAACTGCATCTTGGATGAAGCAACTTTTGTTGAGCTAAATGCAGAAATGAGAACCGGAAATCCTTTGCAATTTCCTGGTTATGAAGATAAAATTGCCGGTGATATAAAAAAAACAAATATGAATGAAGCTGTTGTTACAGGAACAGGAGAAATAAATGGCAAAAAAGTAGTAATAGCTGTAATGGATTCTTCTTTCCGGATGGGGAGTATGGGTTCAGTAGTTGGAGAAAAAATTACTCTCGCTGTTGAAAAGGCTGACGAGCTTTCGCTACCCTTTATAATTTTTACGGCTTCTGGTGGAGCAAGAATGCAAGAAGGCGTGCTAAGTCTTATGCAAATGGCGAAAACAAGTATAGCATTAAAACGATTTAGCGATAATGGCGGTTTATATATTACCATTATGACCCACCCAACAACAGGAGGCGTTTCTGCAAGCTTTGCCTCACTTGGTGATTATAATTTTGCGGAACCAGGTGCATTAATTGGTTTTGCGGGACGTCGTATTATTGAACAAACGATAGGAGAAGAGCTTCCGGAGGACTTCCAAACGGCAGAGTTTTTACTAAAGCACGGTCAATTAGATGCGGTAATACCTAGATTAGAATTAAAAGAAAAACTTAGCCTAGTGCTTGAAATGCATCAAACTGGTGGTGAATTAGAATGGTAGGATTAGATTTTGATAAACCAATTAATGAATTGAAAGATAAAATCCAAGAATTAAAAGACTTCTCGGAAAATGCGAATGTTGATTTAAGTACAGAAATTGAGAAATTAGAAATACGTTTAAAAAAACTGGAAAAAGATGTGTATGATAATATGAAACCTTGGGATCGAGTTCAAATTGCTAGACATCCAAATAGACCAACGACCCTTGACTATATTCCCCATTTGTTTACCGATTTTATCGAATTACATGGAGATAGAGGCTTTGGAGATGACGAGGCAATTGTAGGTGGAATTGCGAAATACAAAGGACTACCAGTAACGATTGTCGGCCATCAAAGAGGAAAGGACACGAAGGAAAATATTCGCAGAAATTTTGGAATGCCTCACCCAGAAGGATATCGAAAAGCCCTGCGCCTAATGAAGCAAGCGGATAAGTTCAATCGTCCCATTATTTGTTTTATTGACACAAAAGGTGCATACCCTGGTAAAGCTGCTGAGGAAAGAGGACAAAGTGAAGCTATTGCCAAAAATTTATTTGAAATGGCATCGATGGAAGTCCCAATTGTCTGTATTGTAATTGGAGAGGGTGGTAGTGGTGGTGCTTTAGCACTTGGCGTTGGTAACCATATTCATATGCTAGAGAACTCCACATACTCGGTTATTACACCAGAAGGAGCAGCATCTATTTTATGGAAAGATGCTGGGCAGGCTAAACAAGCAGCTGAAAAAATGAGAATTACTGCACCAGACTTAAAAGAGTTGAGCATTATTGATTCCATCATTAAGGAAGTAAAAGGTGGAGCACACCATAATATAAAAGAACAAGCAGAACAAATTGATGAAGTATTATATACATCTCTAAAAGAGTTAAAAGAAATGACAAAGGAAGAACTTGTGAATCATCGCTATGCTAAGTTTAAAAATATGGGTGCCTATTTAAATCATTGATAACCTTTTTTAAACGAGATTGGGAATAAATATTCCAAGTGACAAAAACCCCCATACTTATACGGAGATAGTAAAAATATTTCGTATAAGTATGGGGGTTTTTATTAGGTATGAAAATGCGGTAAGAAGGTAAAAATGTACTTTGCAGAAGATTTTATAGAAGCAGTAATTAAATGCATATTATTTTAAAACTATTAACGCTATTTTTTATCATGTTTCTTTTCTGACTGTTAGTTAATATGTTTAAAGTTTGTAATAACGGGAAATAGCTACAAAAATAACGTCGTATAAAACGTTTGCATTTTGCTGATTATTCCGTCTTTTATTTTTTTTTCATATTAAGTTGAGATACACGATTCTTCATGATATGGTAGAATTGTTTAATGGATAATTGGATAAATGCAAGATAAATTAATAGAGAAAAGCCAATTTCTTGATTAATTTACAAAAGTTAGCATTACATAGATTATATATGTAATTTTTGTGAAAAATGTTACAGACAAGTAATTTGTTATATAATAGTATATGTATGTTATGCTACATAATTTATTTGTTAATGAAATTATGAGGTGAGGAAATTGACAGTTAAAAGAATTGGTGTATTAACAAGTGGTGGTGACGCACCAGGAATGAACGCGGCTATAAGAGCAGTAGTTCGTAAAGCGATATTTCATGGTGTGGAAGTATATGGGGTAGTTGGTGGTTATGCTGGGCTAATTAGTGGCAACTTCAGAAAATTAGAAGTTGGTTCAGTTGGTGATATAATCCATCGTGGTGGAACTTTCCTTTTCTCTGCACGTTGTGAAGAGTTTAAAACAAAAGAAGGACAACAAAAAGGGATTGAGCAATTAAAGAAACATAATATCGATGGACTAGTTGTCATTGGTGGAGATGGATCTTATATGGGCGCGAAGGCGCTTACAGAACAAGGATACCCTTGTGTTGGAGTTCCAGGAACGATTGACAATGATATTCCAGGCACTGAATTCACAATTGGTTTCGATACTGCTTTAAATACAGTTATTGATGCAATTGACAAAATCCGTGATACTGCTACATCTCACGAGAGAACATTCATCATTGAGGTAATGGGAAGAAATGCTGGTGACATCGCATTATGGGCTGGTTTAGCTGGTGGTGCTGAAACAATTCTTATTCCAGAAGAAGGCTTTAATCTGGAGGAGATTGTAGGCAGATTGAAAAAAGGTCAAGAGCGCGGTAAAAAACATAGTATTATTGTCGTAGCTGAAGGAGTAGCCAGCGGTGTTGAAATCGGTAAATTGATTGAAGAAAATACAGATTTCGATACTCGTGTGTCTGTGTTAGGACATATGCAGCGTGGTGGATCACCTACAGCACAGGACCGTGTATTAGCTAGTCGTCTAGGCGCATATGCAGTTGAGCTTCTAGTAGAAGGCAAAGGCGGAAGAGCTGTTGGTATCGAAAAAAATCAATTGGTTGATTATGATATCATTGAAGCGTTAGCACGTAAACATACGATTGATAATAATTTATATCACTTATCAAAAGAATTATCCATTTAATAAACAGCAGGAATTTATGATCTTCTAGTGCATTTTATGATTAGATAATTCATAAATTCCTAAAATGCTGTTTTAGTTCGCTATTATTATTTACTAATATTTATCGGAGGTTATTATTAATGCGTAAAACGAAGATTGTATGTACTATTGGTCCTGCAAGTGAAAGCGTAGAAAAATTAACGCAATTAATGGAAGCTGGAATGAATGTTTCACGTCTTAACTTTTCCCATGGTGATTTTGAAGAGCATGGAGCAAGAATAAAAAACATTCGTGAAGCAGCTGAAATTACTGGTAACAATATTGCGATTCTTTTAGATACAAAAGGTCCAGAAATTAGAACAAACAACATGAAAGATGGTTCTATTGAACTAGTTGCTGGCAATGATATTATCGTATCTATGACAGAAGTAGAAGGTACTACAGAGAAATTCTCTGTTACTTACGAAGGTTTAATTGATGATGTGGAGCCAGGTAGCAAAATTCTATTAGATGATGGTTTAATCGGCCTTGAAGTAACGAAAATAGACAAAGCTGCTGGAGAAATACATACAAAAATATTAAATTCAGGGACTTTGAAGAATAAAAAAGGTGTTAACGTACCTGGTGTTGCTGTAAATCTTCCTGGTATCACGGAAAAAGATGCAAATGACATCCTTTTTGGTATTGAACAAGGAATTGACTTCATTGCAGCCTCTTTCGTTCGTCGTGCGTCTGATGTTCTAGAAATCAAGCAATTATTAGAGGATAATAATGCTTCTCATATCCATATCATACCTAAAATCGAAAACCAAGAAGGTGTAGATAATATTGATGAAATCCTTGAGGTTTCTGATGGACTAATGGTTGCACGTGGTGATTTAGGAGTAGAAATTCCTGCTGAAGAAGTACCATTAGTTCAAAAAATGCTCATTAAAAAATGTAACACATTAGGAAAACCAGTTATTACAGCAACACAAATGCTAGATTCTATGCAACGTAATCCACGTCCAACTCGTGCAGAAGCAAGTGATGTAGCAAACGCAATTTTTGATGGAACAGATGCTATTATGCTTTCTGGAGAAACAGCAGCAGGATTATATCCTGTGGAAGCTGTACAAACTATGAATAATATTGCGGCAAGAGCAGAAGAGGCATTAAACTATAAAGAAATCCTCTCAAAACGCAGCAAAGATTCAGAGCATTCTATTACAGACTCTATCGGACAATCTGTTGCTCATACTGCGTTAAATTTAGAAGTTAAAGCAGTAATTACACCAACTGGTAGTGGTCATACTGCAAGAATGATTTCTAAATATCGTCCAGAAGCTCCAATTATTGCGGTAACATATGATGCAAAAATTCAAAGACAATTAGCGCTAGTTTGGGGAGTATATCCACGCCTTAGCCAAAAATCAGAA
Source organism: Niallia sp. M35 (assembly GCF_050971705.1). NCBI lineage: Bacteria > Bacillati > Bacillota > Bacilli > Caryophanales > Bacillaceae > Niallia > Niallia sp. M35. The sequence continues at coordinate 287,397 of NZ_JBPCEP010000005.1, read as the reverse complement.
TCAACAGATGAAATGCTAGATGTAGCAGTTCAAGAAGGTGTTAACAGCTCGATTGTTACACATGGTGATTTAGTTGTGATTACTGCTGGACTTCCAGTTGGAGAAGCAGGTACAACAAACATCATGAAAATCCATGTAATTGGCGATGTGCTTGCTAAAGGACAAGGAATTGGCCGCAAAACAGCCTTTGGTAAAGCTGTAATTGCTACTAGTGCTAAAGAAGCCCTAGATAAAGTTAATTTCGGTTCTATTCTTGTAACAAATGCTACAGATCGTGATATGGTACCTGCATTAGAAAAATGTAGTGCCCTAATCGTTGAAGAAGGTGGCTTAACAAGTCATGCTGCGGTTGTAGGATTAAATATTGGAATTCCTGTTATTGTAGGAGTAGAAAACGCAACTAGCATCTTAAAGGATGGCTTAGATATTACAGTGGATTCTCGTAGCGGCTATGTATATAGCGGACATGCGAGCGTACTATAATCTATAAAGCATAAAAATTGGAAGAGTATTCATACCTAATAATCATTAGGCAATGGATACTCTTCTTTTGCAGTTCTTAAATATCCAAAGGAGAGGCTATAAGCAACAACGTGTTATAACATTAATTAACAGGGAAAACAATAGGCAGCTAACTATCAGCACAGATCAAAAAAGGGTATAATAAAAAGAAAGGAAATGAAAAGGAGGATGGTGACAATTTGAGAAATTTTATGATCAGCTTGCTGTTATTACCATTAATTGAACTTGTGATTTTTCTGATAGCTGGAAACATAATTGGTATACCAGAAACCTTAATTATTGCAATAGGCACTGGAATTCTAGGCAGTATTTTACTAAAGAAACAAGGGTTAAAGGCGATTCGTAATGTTCAAGTTCAAATAAATCAAGGTATCATGCCAGGAGATGCTATATTAGATAGCTTTTGTATTCTTATTGGTGGGCTTTTATTACTGTTTCCGGGCTTTTTAACAGATATTGCAGGTGTCCTTATTCTATTTCCTCCAACAAGAAGAATTGGAAAAAATTTATTCATAAGAAATATACAAAGAAAGCTGCAAAAGAGAAATCGAGTTACCATTATTCACTCATATAAATAAGCATAAAAGGAGAGTCTGATTTTCTTACAATAGTAAAATAGTCAGACTCTCTTTTTTTGTTAAATAAGTGATAAGATTTTTTAGATAGCAGAATAATTATTATGTTTATTTGTATAATGAATAAACAAAGTAAATAGGATTTTTGGTATAATAAGTTGCAAATGGGGCGAAAGGCGATAAAAATCTATGTTCAGCTTATTAAGGAAATGGAATACACTTCGAAATCAAATTTTATTTGTATTTTTATCCGTAATGCTAGTCGTACTTTTATTTGTGAGTATATTGATATTTAATCAAGTATCTACTTTATTAGAAAAAAATGCAGAAAAACAAATTCAGCAAGTTGCAGTGGAAGCAAGTGGAAGAATTGAAACCCTGTATGAGCAATTAAATATGGCCTCAAAATTAGCGGCAACGAATGATAAAGTACAAAAGCTGTTAACAAGGGAATACGAACACAAGAAAGCGACCTTTTATGAAAAACAAGAATTAATGGGGACTGTTAATACAGTTACAGCAAATTCTGATGGAATTTTTTCGTTTCAATTATTTACCAGGGAACAGGAACGAATACTCCCACTTGATGATGCAAAAATAATGACAGATTTGCATGCTGATTGGGTAGAAAAGGCGGACCAAGCAAAGGGGAGTCTAGTTTGGATTGGAGAAGATCCGAATGACAGCAATTATTTTCTTGCTATAAGGAGAGTAAATTTAATTAATCGCAGTTTTACCAATGGAGGATATTTACTCTTTAGTATTTATGCTAATTATTTTCAATTTGCTAATCAAACATTAACAGACAAAACGGATCAGTATTTTATTCTTTTAGATGAATTAAATAAACCGATTATTACTAATTATCAGCAATCAAGTGAGTTCATTTTACAGACCAAGAAAAAAACAGTACCAATAAATGAAAGGGATTACATGATTACGAAAAATTCTTCGTATATGACAGGGTGGACTGTCCTTATTTTAACTCCCTATAATACGTTAACGGAAGGCATAACGGTTGTGCGCACAAGCATTCTTCTTGCTGGCATAATTGGATTAATGATTTTCTTTGTATGTTCTTTTTTTCTTTCTAACATGATTACTCGCCCGATTATCCGCTTAACGAACACAATGAGATTTGCAAGTGAAGGGTCTTTGCCACTGACACCAAAGATTCCCTCTGTAAATGAAATTAATGAATTAAATAGTACATACAATCAGCTCGTAAAAGAAACAAACCATTTAATCACAATGGTTTATCAAAAAGAAATTACTCGAAACCGTAGTGAATTAAGAGCTTTGCAAGCACAAATTAATCCTCACTTTCTATTTAATACATTAGATGCTCTCCATTGGTCATTAGAGGAAAATGACGAAGAAGAATTAGCCGAACTAGTTGTTACCATGTCTAATTTATTTCGCTATACCATTTCGCGATCTACAGAGGATGAGTGGGTTCGCATAAAAGAGGAGATTGCCCACATTGAAGACTATATGGAAATAATGAAAATGCGATTTGGAGAACTATTGAAGTGGCAAATACAACTCCCAAAGGCGTTTGAAGAAGTGAAAATCCCCAAATTTTTAATACAACCATTAGTAGAAAATGCTGTCTTACACGGAGCTGAGAATAAGGTAGGACAATGTACTGTTGACGTTATTGTGCAACAAGGAGAGATGGATAACAACATAAAGGTAATTGTTAGAGATGATGGAATTGGCATAAGCGAGTCTAAATTAAAGAAGATTAAGGAATCGATGGAAAAGGAAGGAATTTCTTCAGCCACAGGTAAGGGAATGGCTATTTCTAATGTATATAAAAGGCTTACACTCTATTATCAGGAAAGACAGCAAAAGGGATTAATGATAGAAAGTATAGAGAATAAAGGGACATTCATTTCTTTTGAAATTCCAAAAGATGGGGGTATGTAAGATGTATGCGAAAACAATATTGATTGTTGATGATGAGCCGAGATCGAGAGAAGGAATCAAAAAAGTACTGGAGAACTGGTCTAGCGGTCAATATCAAATTTTAATTTCGGAAAATGCAGAATCGGCCATTGATATTATGCAAAAACAAAAAATAAATATTCTTCTAACAGATATTCGCATGCCTAAAATAACTGGAATAAAAATGTTGAAAACAATCAGAGACCAAAAACACCTCCCTGTTGTTATTGTTATCTCTGCATATTCAGAATTTGAATATGCGCAAGAAGCTCTTCGCTTAGGCGTTATTAATTATTTATTAAAGCCAATTAGTAAAAAAAAATTAATAGAAGCTGTCGAAGATGCCCTAAAGATTGATAGAGATAAAGACAGAAATGATATTATCTCAAAAGTAGTTGATAATAAGCTGATTGATGCAAGAGTAACAAAAGAATCAGTAAGAGAGCCAATCCAGAAAGCCTTACAATATATTGATAGTCACTTAAATGAGGAATTAACCCAACGTGACGTAGCCGCTCATGTGTATTTAAATCCAAGTTATTTTAGTGTGCTGTTTAAGGAAGAGATTCGGTTAACGTTTAGTGAATATATCACCAGAAGACGAATTCAGCATGCGAAAAATCTACTTATCTCCACAAAACTTTCCATTGCGGATATTGCAGAAGAGTCAGGATACAAAACGGCCAAATATTTTATTAAAATATTTAAAGATTTAGAAGGAATAACACCAAGCGGTTACCGAAAAATAAATAACGAAAATAATGAAAGGGCTTTCTAAAAATATTAGAACTTTTCCTAATCATTGTTACCTTTTTTAGAAAAATCATTAATGATAGACTTTAGATTGTAACAAAGAAATAATTAAAAAGGAAAGTATAGGGGGTAGTTTAAATGTTTCATAGAAAAGTACTGTCAGCATGTCTATCTGTTGCTTTATTGCTGGTATTAGTTTTAGCAGGATGTTCTTCATCCACCTCTTCTAACAATGAAAGCGCTTCAAAAAATGGAGATAAAACAGTGATTAAATTCATGCATCTTTGGCCAGAGGGAAGTTCAAAAGCACAGTTCACTATTGTAAACGATATCATTAAACAGTATGAAAAAGACCACCCAGATGTAAAAATTCAGACAGAAATTCTTGGAAACGAGCAATATAAAGATAAAATTAAAGTATTATCAGCTTCAAATGAGCTACCAGATATTGGTGTGACATGGGCAGCAGGATATATGCAGCCGTTCGTTAAAGGGGAAATGTTTGCTCCGTTAGATGATGTAATTGATAGTAATTTTAAAGACCAATTTGTTGCAGGTACAACAGAGGCATTTGCTATGGATGGGAAAACATATGGTCTTCCACTTGAATTAAATATCACACCTGTTTATTACAATAAAGAAATCTTTGAGAAATATAATTTAGAAGTTCCTGCAACATATGATGAGTTTTTAAATGTTGTAAAAACGTTAGCTGATAACGGTGTTACACCAATTACTTTAGGTAATAAAGACCGTTGGACTGGTTCTATGTGGTATATGTATCTTGCAGATAGAATTGGTGGACCTGAAGTGTTAACGAATGCGATTAATCGTACTGGAAGCTTTGAAGATCCAGCACTTGTTCAAGCAGCCGAAGAAGTAAAAAAATTAGTGGATATGGGCGGATTTGTCAAAGGGTTTAATGGTCTTTCCAATGATGAGGCAAAAGGGTACTTTATGAATGAGCAAGCAGCTATGTATTTAATGGCGACTTGGGAATTGCCAAACTATACAACAAGCCCAGATGTTACACAAGAATTTAAAGATAAAGTAGGATACTTTAAGTTCCCAACATATGTAGGCGGAAAAGGAGACATAAACAGTTTTGTAGGTGGTCCTGGTGTTGGACTATTTGTTTCTGAAAAATCAAAGGTAAAAGACGAAGCGAAAGAATTTGTCGCATATTTAGTAAAAGAATGGGGCAAAAACTCTGTTAAGGATGCAGGTGTAATTCCAGCGACAGTTGTAGACACTGCCAATATTGAACTAGATCAAATGTATATCGATATTTTAAATGATCTTGGAAATGCTTCTAATTTAACTTTATATGCAGATGTTCAAATGAGTTCTAGTGTTGCACAAGTGCACTTAGATATGATCCAATCACTATTTGGCGGTCAGGCAACACCAAAAGAATTTACAGCCAAACAAGAGCAAGCTTTAGCGGAAGAAGAATAATAAACAATGAGGTGGAATCTATCGGATAAAAAAGGTGGATTCCACTATTTAAAAGGTAATCACTTTAGATAATTTGGAAGATATACACATTATTGATTTTTGAGAAGGCTCTGTTAAACAATGATATCGGTTACATGTGTAACTAGTGAATAATTATATATCATTTAACAAAGCTCCTCCCAATCAATAAGGAGGGAAAGTAGAAAATGAAAAACGTAATGTCAAACAAATGGGTAATCACTCTTTATGTGCTCCCTGCACTGTTGCTCATTTTAGTTTTAATCTATATTCCTATTGTATTAACAGGATATTATGGCTTAATGGATTGGGACGGTATTGGGGCTAAGACTTTTATTGGACTAGATAATTATATACAGCTTATGAAAGATAAAATGTTCTGGTCTAGTACGTATCATTCCGTTTTATTAGCCGTTTTTTCTGCAATAAGTCTTATTGCATATTTAGTAATTTCACTTATATTAGCAAGCAAGATTAAGGGAGCTGGAATACTTCGCAAAATATATTTAATTCCGATGTTATTATCATCTGTAGCTATTGCACAGCTATGGTTGAAAATTTTTGATCCAACAAATGGAATGTTAAACAAACTTTTAACCATGTTTGGAGTAGAAAATACACCCTTATGGCTTGCAGATCCCAATTTAGTACTATACTCCATTTTCATTCCAATTGTGTGGCAATATGCAGGGTTTTACATCATTATTTATTATGCAGCTTTAAAAGGAGTAGCGGATGAAATTATTGAGGCAGCTAAAATAGATGGGGCAACCCCATTGCAGATTGCTTATAGAATTAAAATTCCATTAATTGCACCAGTAATAAAAGTAACTATTGTTTTAGCCATTGTAGGTTCTTTAAAATATTTTGATTTAATCTATGTAATGACTGGTGGAGGACCAAATGGAGCAAGTGAAGTAATGGCCTCTTATATGTATAAAGAAGCATTCAAAACATATGATTTTGGCTACGGCAGTGCCATTGGCTTTGCTTTATTAATCATTTGTCTTGTTATGACATGGGTTATACAAAAATTAACAGCATCAAAAGAAGATGCTCAGTATTAAGGAGAGAGGTAATCATGAGTGAAGTAATCCTGAAAAAACAAAATAAAACTGAATTATCCACATCTCCTAAAACGAAAGGATCTCTAGGAAGCAAGATTGGATACGGTCTTTTGTATCTAGTGCTTGGAGTAATTGCCATTTTTCAAATATACCCACTCGTTTGGTTATTCTTCTTTTCCTTAAAAACGAATCAAGAAGTTTTCGGCTTATCTCCATTTGCTCTTCCGAAAGACCCACAATGGGGGAACTATGTAAAAGTATGGACCCAAGGGAACATCAGCTTATATTTCTTTAATAGTGTATGGATTACAGTCGTAGCAGTAGTATTGACGGTTATACTAGCAAGTTTTGTTACCTTTGCGATTACAAGAATGCACTGGAAGCTAAGCAAACTTGTTCTTGGTTTGTTCATGGTGGGCATTATGATTCCATTACATTCTACGTTAATCCCTTTATTTAGTTTCTTTAATAACTTGGAGCTGATTGATAATCCTATTTCTATTCTTTTATCCTATACAGCGTTTAATTTGCCGCTAACTATCATGATTCTATTAGGATTCTATCAGGCACTGCCAAGAGAATTAGAAGAGGCAGCTGTAATGGATGGTTGTTCGATTCATCGTATATTCTTTCAAATTACATTGCCCATGACGACTCCTGTTATGGCTACAGTTGTTATTATAAATATGATTTATAACTGGAATGAATTTGTATTTGTTAATACGTTCATTAGCTCTGATCAATGGAAGACATTAACGGTTGGTGTAAATAACTTTGTAGGTCAATATTTAACAGATTGGGGAGCGATTGGAGCAACCTTAATGATTAGCATTATTCCTATTTTAATCGCGTTCATTCTATTAAGTAATAAAATTGTAGAAGGTTTAGCAGCAGGATCTGTAAAAGGATAATAAAAGAGGGGTTCATCTGATGTCCAAAAAATTTTTTTAATACGCCCCATTCTCAGATTGGCGCGTTCTCAAGCTTTACATTAGGCTTTCGAGGTGCAGGTGGCGGATTAGATTTAGAATCAGAACGTTCTCCGAAACAAAATATTTAAGTTTTCATCGCTAATAATGAAAACAATGCCTAGAAGGAAAGAGAAAGAAGAGGGGATAGTATGACAACAAAACCAATGGGAAAATTATATATCATCTGTGAATGGATAATGAAGCTGGCCTCTGTTAATTTGTTATGGATTATGTTCACTGCAAGTGGTCTTTTCCTATTTGGTTTTATGCCTGCAACAGTTGCACTTTTTACCATTGTCCGTAAATGGTTTCGGAAGGAAACAGAAGTTCCTATTTGGAAAACATATCTATCTGTCTATAAAAGCGAATTTACCAAAAGTAATACTTTTGGGTTCATATTTATACTGGCTGGTCTTATCTTGTATGTAGATTACTATCTAATCTTACATTTAGACGGATTTATGCGGATTGTTTCCATAAGTATTTTACTACTTATTACATGCCTATATGCTATCACTCTTTTATTCTTCTTTCCTGTCTATGTACATTATCAGTTAAGATTCATCGATTACTTTAAATACTCCTTATTTCTAGGAATTCTAAATATCCATATTACATTATTGATTTTGCTTGGGTTAGCAGCAGATATTTTTCTATTATTATATATACCTGGACTTCTCCCTTTTTTTAGTGGAATTTCCGCAGCATGTATACTAATGTCAAGTAGCATTCTGCTTTTTCAGCGGCTGCAGAAGCAGAACATGAATAAAGCGATTATTGAATAAGAGGAAGTATATGACTTATTGTTTATAAAATATATTAAAATTTGCAAAAAATATAGTTTGTATATTGAATAAACAAACTTGAGCGTGGTATAATTGGATTAACTTGATGGGAGAGATAGAATGACAACTATTCAAGAAGTAATAGATAAGTTAATGGAGCCAGCAAAAATGGTTGATTCCACAACAGATGTATTAATAAAAGGGTCAGCCGATACGGAGGTGAAGAGAATTGTAATCGCATTCACGGTGACGCAACAAGTGTTGGAGAAAGCGATATCGATTGGAGCAAATATGATTATTAGTCATGAAGGACCATTTTATAGTCATGAGAATTGGAAAGAATTATATGAGAAAGATCCAGTATACATGACTAAGCTCCAATTAATAGAAGATGCTGCTATTAATATTTTCCGCTTTCATGATTATTATCATCGTTACAATCCAGATGGCGTTATGGTGGGATTAATTCAAAAGCTGGAATGGGAGAATTATATTGAAAAGCATCAATCCATTGCAACAACTATTGTCACTCCAAAGAAAACTGTCGCTGATATTGCAACATACGTGAAAGTTAAGCTTGATGCCCCGTTTGTAAGAGTGGTGGGGGAGTTATCCATGGAATGCCAAAGAATTGGCTTGTTAGCAGGTTATCGCGGAGGAGGCGAAGTAGTAATCCCTTTATTTCAAAATCAAAATTTAGACCTAATTATAGCTGGAGAAGGACCAGAATGGGAGTCTCCTGAGTATGTCAGAGATGCCGTTCAACAAGGAAGAAAGAAAGCATTAATCTTGATTGGGCATGCAGTTAGCGAAGAGCCTGGCATGGAATACTTAACCACTATACTAGCAAATGATTTTCCACACATTCCTGTACATTACATAAAAGAAAAGCCACTATTTCAGATTATTTAAATAGCAATATATTTTTAGTTAATCTACCATACTAGTATGGCTAAAATAAGTTAACAAAACCTGCTTCATACAACCAGTTTAATTTTCTCATTTCACTAATCACTCCACTACCGAGATTATCATCATTAATATTGCTTGCGCCATCTATTAGTTATTCATAAGAGGCTATTGCTGTTTTTTAAAAAGTAAGCGCTTTATTTTTGGTGTGTTTACTTCATTCTCTAAAAAGATGAAGCTTTATAATAGTCGGCTGCGATATAGCAAAAGGCTATAGATAGTATTAAAAACAGAGGGGGGTACTTATGGAAACAGAGGTTGTTCATTCACATGTAAATAAAACAATGAAGGCAAAAAGAAGCAAATTTAAAACAACATTAACAGCAATTAGAAAGGATTGGCAGCTTTATTCATTATTAGTTTTACCACTTATTTATTTAATTATTTTTAAATATGGTCCAATGTTAGGAAATGTTATTGCTTTTAGAAGATATATGCCAGGTGGAAAAATTTATGGTGAACAATGGGTTGGGTTGTATTACTTTAATATGTTTATTAATGACCCAGTTTTTTGGAATGTATTTAAAAACACATTTATTTTGGGCGGAATTACCTTGTTATTTTGTTTTCCTATGCCCATTATATTTGCTCTTCTTTTGAATGAAGTGAAATCCAAAAAGTTTAAGAAGTTTGTACAAACAGCTTCCTATCTACCGCATTTCTTATCTATTGTTATTATTGCTGGAATGATCTTGCAATTAACAGCGCTAAACGGTTCCATTAATGGAATAGTCGAATTTTTCACCGGAGAAAAAATAAGCTTTATTCAAAGTCCAGAATGGTTCCGCACTATTTATGTTACCTCCGAAGTATGGCAAGGAATGGGTTGGGGGGCCATTTTATACTTAGCTGCATTAACAACGATTGACGATTCCTTATATGAAGCAGCGAAAATTGACGGTGCGAACAGATGGAAGCAAACCCTTCATATTACGATACCAGGGATATTGCCAACTATCGTTACCTTATTAATTTTGAATATTGGCAGCTTTCTTGCAATTGGCTTTGAAAAAATCTTATTAATTTATAACCCATTAACCTATGAAACTTCTGATGTTATTTCAACTTATTTATATCGTGTTGGTTTAGAATCCAATAATTTTAGCTATGCAGCAGCTATTGGATTATTTGAATCTATTATTGGCTTAGTGCTTGTATTAACGGCGAACAGCATATCAAGAAAACTAACAGAAAGAAGTTTATGGTAGGGAGGGAGATTTAATGAAAGAATCGAAACAGTACAAAGTTTTTAAAGTCTTTAATGTTTGTATTCTCTTAATTATTATATTTTGTACGTTATATCCATTTATTAATGTAGTTGCACAATCCTTTAGTAGTGAGTCCTATATCAATTCTGGACAGGTAAATTTAATACCAAAAGGATTCAATGTAGACACATATGAGAAGGTACTTTCTGACACCATGTTTTGGATTAATTATAAAAATACGGTTGTATACACAGTGGTAGGAACAATCATTTCTATGTTTTTAACAACAATGTTTGCATATGCGCTTTCTAAAAGAAGATTAGTAGGACGAAGATTTTTAACTGTATTTGCTGTATTTACGATGTTTTTTAATGGCGGCTTAATTCCCAATTATGTTTTAATCAATTCACTAGGCTTTGGCAATACAATGTGGGCTATTGTCATTCCTGGTGCAATTAGTATTTATAATATGCTGATCATGAAATCCTTTTTTGAAAATATGCCAGAAGAATTAGAAGAGGCAGCCTCTATTGATGGTTTAAGCACATATGGCATTTTACTAAAAATAGTATTGCCGCTAAGTAAAGCAGTAATGGCCACTATGGTGTTATTTTACGCAGTCGCTTATTGGAACTCTTGGTTCAGCGCTTTTATTTATATGGATAAAAAAGAATTATTTCCAGTAACGATTTATTTGCGGAATATGATTGCGGGAACAACAGGTGGAATGTCAGCAGGTGCTACTTCAGCTGATAACTTAACTCAAATTTCCGCTAATATTAAATCCGTAACAATGGTCTTAACAATTTTGCCAATATTAACGGTATATCCATTTGTACAGAAATATTTTGTTTCTGGAGTAATGCTAGGCTCTATTAAATAGTCAAAATAGGACCTGCTGGAGTTAGGGAGTTCAGCGTAGGTTATTATTCCATATGCCTTTTAAGGAAACAACTTACGCTTTTCCTATATATATAAGGGGAGGAAATGCCATGAAAGAAAGTTGGAAAAAGGTTGGGTTATTTCTAGGTCTAATAGTATTCGTAATGATTGCTGTTGCTTGTTCAAAGAATGATTCAGCAAGTAAGGAAGTAGAAGTAGCAACAAAAGGGGCAATGGAATCATATAGCGCAGGTGACACCTTTAAAGCAACAGAGCCATTTGATTTATCTATTTTATATATGGATCAGCCGACATATCCATATAAAAAAGACTGGCTATTATGGGATAAGATAAAAGAAATTACGAATGTTACCTTGAAGCCGACAATTGTACCATTGAGTGATTATACGCAAAAGAGAAGTTTGTTAATTAGTTCAGGAGAAGCCCCAATCGTTATTCCAAAAACCTATCCAGGAGAGGAAGCTGCCTTCGTGGCATCAGGGGCGGCACTTCCGGTAAGCGATTACATTGATAAAATGCCTCACTTCAAAGAAAAAATTGAAAAATGGGATATGGGTCCAGAATTAGATACATTACGACAAAATGATGGGAAGTTCTATGTCCTGCCAGGTTTACATGAAGAGGTTTGGCCAGATTATACGTTAATTGTAAGAACTGATATTTTTGAAGAAAATAATATTGCTATTCCAACAACTTGGGATGAACTATATACAGCAATGAAGAAATTAAAAGAAATCTATCCAGATTCTATTCCTTTCTCTGATCGTTTTACATTTAACAGTACATTAAATATTGCTGCAACAAGTTTTGGAACGAAAGCAGGTTGGGGATTTGGAAACGGATTATCTTATGATCAAGATGCTGATGAATTTGTGTATGCAGCAACAACCAATAACTATAAAGAAATGCTCACTTACTTCCATAAATTAGTAGAAGAAGGGCTGTTAGATGAAGAGAGCTTTACACAAAGCGATGATCAAGCGGTACAGAAATTTGTAACAGGAAAATCATTTATTATAAATGGAAATTCTCAAACAATCAACTTGCATCGAGTTGATATGGATAAAACGTTAGGAAAAGGGAAATATTCTATTTCCAAAATCACGGTTCCCGGCGGTCCTGCTGGTCAATTAATGTCAGGGTCTAGATTAGAAAATGGTGTAATGATTACCTCCAAAATTAAAGAAAGTGAAAACTTTGAAGCAATTCTTCAGTTTATTGACTGGTTATATTACAGTGATGAAGGACAAGAATTCACTAAATGGGGGGTAGAAGGAACAACATTCACGAGGGAAGATGGAGTAAGAAAATTAATGGAAGATATTAATTACAATGGATTAAATCCAAATGGAACAAAGGATTTACGGGTTGACTATGGATTCTCTGGTGGAGTTTTTTCCTATGGAGGAACAACCGATTTACTTCATTCGATGATGAGTGAAGAAGAGATTAAGTTCCAAAATGATATGAAAGCAGTAAAAACGCCAATTCCAACTGATCCGTTAATTCCATATTCAATTGAAGACAGAGAAAAAGCAACATTACAAAGTACACCTTTAAAAGACTATACGAATCAAAATACATTAAAATTCATTTTGGGAACACGTGATTTAAGTGAGTTTGATGCTTTTGTAAAAGAATTACAAAGTCAAGGATTAGAGCAATATGTGGATACAGCAAATCAGACGTATCAAGAATACAAGAAAAATAACAAATAAATAAAATGGATAAGTTCATTCCTAGCCATCCTGATGAAGGGTAAGAAGAACTAACCTAAACTAGTCCTAACTGTACTGTTATGTGAGGCTAACCAGCAGTGGGGAAAAAAGAAACACACACTGCTGGTAATATTATTATATTCTGAAAGAAGGTGACAAGGATGAAGCAGCAAAGAGAGTTTGGGCAAGGAGTTTTATATACATTTTGTAATTATGTGTATTGGGTTTTACTAACGAATATCTATTTTGTCGTAACAAATCTTATCTTTATTTTTTTCTTCATGACATTAACACCATCGTTTTCAAATATTCTCATCTATGCTCTTGCCTTAATACCGTCTGGACCTGCTATATCTGGACTGCTTTATTCGATGGAGAAATTAGTAAGAACGAAAGAGCTATCACCAACAACTGACTTTTTCTATGGATATCGATCGAATTTAAAAGGCACATTTTTTCTGTGGATAATAATCTTAGCTGTATTCTTTGTCTTATTCATCGACTTACAATACCTTCAAATAACCATAACACCAGTTAATCAAATCATTTTTATTGTTGTGCTTGCACTTACGCTTATTTGGACAATGCTTAGTATAAATATGTTAATAATTAATGCAAAATATACTTTTCGAATAAGGGATTTAATAAAGTTGTCTGCGTATTATCTATTCATAAAATGGAAAGAAACAATAGGTAATATATTGATTCTCTTTTTTACTGCTGTTGCAACAGTAATCACTAATGATTTCTTAATTGTTTTCATTGCTAGTTTGCTTGCATGGATAATGGTGTTTAATTCTAGAGAGCTGCTTAAACATATAGATCGTAATTTTTTGAAAAAATCTCCTTCTAACAATATAAGTGAAAAATATGATGCACCACCTTTGCAAGGTTCATAAATGAAAGGAGAAGTACTAAGAAATGACTCTATATAAAAAAATAGTTTATAATCTCTTCATTTCATTTAAAAGAAATTTTAATTTGGAAGGACACATATAGATGGAAAGAGAAGTAGTTTAGAGGTTATGAGAAAAAATGAGGAGGAAGACAAAATGTTACCCTTAATGAAGAATTTATCCGGAAAAGTAGCAGTTATTACTGGAGGTGGAGGCGTACTTTGTGGCTGCATGGCGAAAGAGTTAGGCAGACAAGGAGTAAAGGTAGCCATTTTGAATCGTACATATGAAAAAGCGCAAAAGGTAGCAGAGGAAATTAATAACGAAGGTGGCATGGCTATTGCTATAGCATGTGATGTTGTTGATGTAAACAGTGTGAAGGAAGCGGAAAAAATAGTCTTAGATACTTTTGGAAACTGTGACATTCTTATTAATGGGGCTGGAGGAAATCATCCAAAAGGTATTACTTCAGAAGAAATTCTGCGATTAGAAGATCTTGATAAAGAAGGAATTACTAGTTTTTTTGATTTAACAATGGAGGGATTTTCCTTTGTATTTAATTTGAATATAATCGGTACTTTAATTCCTACTCAAATATTTTCAAAACAAATGGTTGGAAAAAGTGGAACCATTATAAATATATCCTCTATGAGCGCCCCAAGTCCAATGACGAAAGTACCTGCTTACAGCGCAGCTAAAGCTGGTATAGAGAATCTTACAAAATGGTTGGCTGTTCATATGGCTGAAACAGGAATTAGGGTTAATGCAATTGCTCCAGGCTTTTTCTTAACAAAACAAAATGAAGGACTGCTAAAAAATTCAGATGGGACTTATACAGAGCGGACGAAGAAAATATTAGCCCATACACCAGTAAAAAGATTAGGAAAACCAGAGGACTTATTGGGGACATTATTATGGCTAGTGAATGAAGAAACAAGTGGTTTTGTTACAGGGATTAGTGTGCCAGTTGATGGCGGATTTATGGCGTACTCAGGTGTTTAAAAATACTCCCTGATAAGAAAGGATTAGTTATTCTAGCTAGTGACGGGCAATCAAAATGAGATCTTCCACTGATCCTTAAGTGAATTGTAGATTTATAGAGTATTTAGTCCCGTTAGTATTAGGGTGGAGGTGAATCCTCACTATTATCCTATAAATAGTTAAATATTCACTTTGGTAAACCTATCATTTTTTAGATAGGAAAAAAGATAGAACATGTTATCAAAAATAATATTTCCCGGAAAATTTCACCATGCAGCACCTTGTTGGGATTAAATGTATTTTTTATATTCCGTTTGGATAATTTATCAGATAAAGATTCAAAAGATTATCGAAGGTACAAAATAGATGAAGCGGCATTTGTAGAGAAATCCCTTCAATCAAATGGATTAATTGCTACAAATGCAAAGGCTTCCTTAGCAGCAGATGGACTTTTTCACCCTACATATGGTTGGATTGGTTTGGAATACGCTGATTAGAACTGGCGTAAGACGTTATGATGCTAATTGTTTATACGTTTTTAGTTTGCTTTAAGTGGTAAAAACCTAATATATTTAAACTTTATCTAAATCTAAAGAGAAATTATTATTCTGGATGAAGCATAAATTTTAAAAAATTCTCGGTTGAAAAAGCAGCAGCACCTAATGCAGAGGAAGCAAAATTAATATCAGAAAAATGGATAGCAAGTTGTGATTGGTGAAAGGGCAAAGTATAATTGTCTATTATTTTTTTCACTTGTGGCTCTATCCATTTTTTAGCTAAGGTAAGTCGATTGCCGATTATGATTTGCTCTGGATTGAAGATATGAATAATATTAATAATTCCAGCACCTAGATGATTGCCAACTTCATTGAATAAATGGATAGCTTGCGTATTTCCTTGGTCGGCAAGCTCAATCAAATCATTCAAATAAACCTGACCTTTTATACCTAGCTTTAATTCGACAGCCTTGTTGAGTAAATATTGTTCGGAAGCGTAGAGTTCCCAGCAGCCTTTATTGCCACAGCGGCATTCTAATCCATCCTTTTGAATTATCATATGGCCGATTTCTCCAGAATATCCGAGGTTTCCTTTATACAGTTCTCCATTAATGATAATTCCAGCGCCGATTCCAATAGCAGCACTTACATAGATTAAATTTTGATAGGTCTGACCTACTCCGAATTTTTTTTCTCCATAGGCCCCGGCATTTGCTTCATTTTCAACTAATACAGGAAGATGGAATTCTTCTTCCAGATGGCTTTTTAGTGAAACATTATTCCAATCTAAGTTTGGAGCGAAGAGAATGTCACCGTCCATATTTGTAATCCCTGGTGCCCCAATCCCTATGCCAATTACTCCATAAACAGAGTTAGGAGCAGTGTCTATTAACAAAGTAATAATCTTTTTTATTATTTGTAGTGTATCTTCATAAGATAAATTAACATATTTTTCATTTATACGGTATATGATATTCCCCTGCAAATCAGTTAAAATTCCTAATAGATAGTTAACGCCTAAGTCAATACCAATGGAATAACCGGCCTTCTCATTAAATAGAAGCATAACAGGTCGCCTTCCTCCACTAGATTCACCATGCCCTGATTCATAGATCAATTGTTCATTAATAAGCTCTGATACTAAGGAGGAAACAGTCCCTTTTGTTAATCCTGTCTGCTGGGCAATATCCGCCCGAGAAATAGGCGCATTGTTCTTAATTAAATTTAAACAAAGAGATTTATTTTCTTTTTTTACTAACTGCTGATTCCAAGTAATATGCATCCTTTTCGCAATCCCCTCTTATCTATTTCTGAAATTCATATGAATATAATTACTTTCAGAAAGGTCTTTCTCTTCCAATTGATTAATTATACTACAGTTTATCTATTAACCAAACAGAGTGGATTGATAAAGTTAGTTCGTTTATTTAATATACAAACTTATATATAATTGATATAATTCCTATAGAATAGGGTTATCTATATAGAGGAAAAAGGATAATTTACTTGAGAAAATTCTTGCTTCTTTTTTATGGTGGCCATTCAATCAAAAATATCATAGCTGGCGGAGGTGCTAATGGAAATGAATTACAGAAATTTAGGGGGTACCGGTCTAAAAACCAGTGAAGTCAGTTTCGGTACATGGGCTATTGGTGGTTCATGGGGAAAGGTTGATGATACAGAGGCATTAAAATCCTTACATATGGCGATGGACAAAGGCGTGAATTTTTTTGATACGGCCGATGTGTATGGAGATGGACATAGCGAAGAGCTTCTTGCTAAGGCAACGAAGGGGAAAGAGAATCAAATTCATATAGCCACTAAGTTTTGTCGGGGTGGCGATATTTTCGCAAATGAGAACTATTCGGAGGAAAGGATACGTCAGTACTGTGAAAATAGTTTGAAGCGATTAAATAGAGAAACAATCGATTTATATCAAATCCATTGTCCACCAATAGAAATTTTAAAAGATGGCCGAGTTTTTGAAGTGCTTGATAACTTACAAGAGGAAGGTAAAATTCGCCATTATGGAGTAAGTGTCGAAACAGTGGAAGAAGGACTTATATGTTTGCAGAATCCTAACGTTAAGGCTCTGCAAATAATTTTTAATATTTTTCGCCAAAAGCCATTAGAGTTATTGATTCCTGAAGCAGCGAGAAAGGGTGTTGGCATTCTTGTGCGACTTCCTTTGGCAAGCGGATTGCTTACTGGAAAATTTACAAAAGAGCATATTTTTGCGGAAGATGATCATCGCAAATTTAATGAGAATGGGGAAGCTTTTAATGTAGGAGAAACATTTGCTGGACTTGGATTTGAAAAAGGCGTTGAATTAGCAGAGGATCTTGCTTGGATTGGAGAAAATCGTCAATCAATGGCGGCGGCAGCGTTACGCTGGATATTGGATCAGCCAGGTATTTCTTGTGTTATTCCTGGTTTTAAAAATCGTCAGCAAATCAATGAGAATTTAAAAGCATTAGTGGAAAAACCATTTAATAATGAGGAATTACAGAGATTGAGAGCATTTTATGAGAAAAAGGTCAAAAATGCTATTAGAGGTCCATATTAAATGAATAACATACTAAGTTTACAAAAGCTGGGGGAAAACAAAGCGGATTAGATGTAGTCCCATGGAAGTGAAGAATATTCAGTCTGCGGCTGCTTACCACAAACCTTCTTTTTTAATGAATAAAAAACCGAACAATTATACGAAACTTGGATTAGCTTCTCCGTATAATTGTCCGGGTATATATTTTGGTTGGAATGCTAATGTTCCAGCTTTTTTTTATGTAACTTTTATTTGGGTATTTCACTATCTCCTTTAATAAACCTCCATATATCATGAAAAACCTTAGCTCGATGTAAGGAAGTAACGATAACGAGTGAAACTGGACCAATGATGAGACCGATGAAACCAAAAAGCTTAAACCCAACAAACAAAGCAATTAAAGTAGCTAAAGGATCAAGTCCGATATTGGATGAAAGGATTTTTGGCTCCATGATTTGTCTTTGAACTAAAACGATGATATATAGCACGGACAATCCAATCGCCAATACAATCTGCCCTGTAATAATTTCGTAAATAATCCATGGAACAAAGATTAACCCTGTACCGAGATAGGGGATAATATCTACAATTCCAGTTAACAGTGCGATAGTAATAGCATAATCCACTCGAAGAATTAACAAGCCAATTAAAATAATGACTGTCGTAATAGAAACAAGCGTTAATTGGGCTTTTAAAAATCCAAACAAAGCCTTTTTTAATTCAAAGAATACTGTTTTACCGCTATTTAACCACTTGGAAGGAAAGAACTTCCCAAATTTTAATGATAATCGCGCCCAGTCCTTGCTGATAAAAAAAGTGGCTAAGAGAGAAAAAATGAGGACGCTTGCTGCATTTGGAAACCAGGACAGGAAAATAGGGATATTAAGAAAGAAAGATTGTAAAAAATCTCCCATTACCGTTCCAACTTGTTCGCCCACTTTATCTATATTTGTCATAATGGTATCTTGTTGACCTGTACCGAGATTATTGAACGTTTGAGAAATTTTATTATATAATGGAATAATTTGCGCTGCAAACAAATCTTCTATGTATCGAATAATGATGTCTATATGTTTGGGAACGACTTCTCCAAGATAGGCAGCTCCTGCTACAATTTCAGCAATTAGTAAAGAAACCAAACCAGCAAAAATGGATAAAATGAGTAAAATACTTAAAACAACAGCAAAAGCCCTTGGTAATTTGCATTTAAATTGTAGAAAATTAACGAGTGGATTCATTAAAAAAGCAATCAGAAATCCAATAATAAAAGGATAAGTTACTTTGGATAAATAAAAAAAGCTAACAAATAATAGGATAGTAGCTGCTATCACTATGATAAACCGAATGGTTCGGTTAAGATAAGTTAAATTCAATGTCAATCCTCCCGTTTTTAGTATAATAGAAAATGGACCATTAGTGATTAGGAACTAGATATAGATTATATATATTCCTTTTTTATTTATATTTTCTATACTTATGCTTTTTTAATCGAAATTCCTGCTTATTAATTTAAATATAGAAGAGAGAATTTTTTAGTCAATGGCTTTCGAAAAGGAGAGTTAGTTATGTTTTTATTTAGCCAGCCATATTTATTTTTATATTTGCTGTTAGCAATTGCTCTTATAGCTAAGAACAATTCCTTGATTATCGCAGTTGTTTTCTTATTAGTATTGAAATTAATTGGGGTAGATAGTAAGTTATTTTCATTGATTCAATCTAAAGGTATTAATTGGGGCGTAACGATTATTACGATAGCTGTTCTTGTTCCGATAGCCACTGGAGATATTGGTTTTAAAGATCTTACCGCTACCTTTAAATCACCGTATGCATGGATAGCTTTGATTTCTGGAATTATGGTTGCTCTGCTCGCAAAAGGAGGAGTTAGTTTATTAGCTGATTCTCCAGAAATTACAACAGCACTTGTTCTAGGAACCATTTTGTCTGTATCGGTTTTCAATGGGGTGGCAGTAGGCCCATTAATTGGCGCTGGAATAGCGTATGCAGCCATTAAAGTAGTAGAGTGGATAACCTAATCCGCTCTCTTGCTCTAATTTACCGTTTAAGATATAAGACAGGATAAAGGAATTTATGGTATAATTTTTAAAGGAAAGAAATATAGTGTAAAGGAGAATCAGAAAAAAATTTTTTTACTATATCTACAGTTTTTAAGTATAAAATATGAGACATTTTGAAGTTTTTTGTTTATAATGAATGTGTAGTTACATTTTATCTCATCTATAACGTACCAAATAGTTTATTTTTTTATTTGAAAATGTAAGCATTTTCAAATAGATGATGCTCACTTTAATTTTTTTTGAAAAAACTCCCCCATCTTTTTATAAAATAAATCCGGATTATATTATTAATTGATTTTTTGGTACATATTCAGTTAATCTAACAAAATAGTAAACATTTATTTAAGGTGAATTCCATCGTTTTGTTTTACAGATTTTCACAATATTGGTAACTACGACAGGGACAATACTGGGAGTTTGAATGGGTTGTACTAACTAAAAGAAAAGGTGTAAAGGAGAGATATGTATGGCTGTTACAAAAGGGCTTGAGGGGATTATTGCTACAACATCTTCTATTAGTTCCATTATAGATGATTCACTTGCTTATGTGGGTTATGATATTGATGTGTTAGCAGAGCATTCCAGTTTTGAAGAAGTAGTATTTTTATTATGGCATCAAAAGTTGCCAACTGATACGGAACTGGCAATGCTAAAACAAGAATTGGCAGATAATGCTGAATTACCTGTCTCTTTGATTGAACAAATGAAGCTCATGCCATTAAATAAAGTGCATCCAATGGCAGTACTTCGTTCAACTGTGTCTTTGCTAGGAGCATATGATGAACAAGCAGATGCTATGGATACTGAAGCAAACTATTTAAAAGCTGTAAGACTTCAAGCAAAAATTCCAACTATCGTAACAGCTTTTTCAAGATTAAGAAAAGGGCTAGATCCAATTTCTCCAAGAAAAGATTTAGGATTTGCTGCTAATTTCCTTTATATGCTTAACGGAAAAGAACCAGAAGCGATTGCTATTGAAGCCTTTAATAAAGCACTTGTGCTTCATGCTGATCATGAATTAAATGCGTCTACATTTACTGCAAGAGTGTGTGTAGCTACTTTGTCTGATGTATATTCTGGTATTACTTCAGCTATTGGGGCGTTAAAAGGACCTTTGCATGGCGGCGCAAACGAAGCAGTAATGAAAATGCTGAAAGAAATCGGAAGCATTGATAATGTCGAGCCATATATTCGAGAAAAGATGGCAAACAAAGAAAAAATAATGGGATTTGGCCATCGAGTTTATCGAAAGGGAGATCCTCGTGCCAAACATCTAAAGGAAATGGCAAGAAAATTAACACAATTGACGGGTGAACCTGAATTATATGATATGAGTGTAAAGATTGAGACATTGTTAAAAGAAGAGAAAAATTTAGTGCCAAACGTAGATTTCTTTTCAGCTTCTGTTTATCATAGTTTAGGTATTGACCATGACTTATTCACCCCGATTTTTGCGGTGAGCAGAGTTTCTGGCTGGCTGGCTCACATTCTGGAGCAGTATGATAATAATCGCCTGATTCGACCTAGAGCAGATTATATTGGGCCAGAGCGCTTGGAATATATTCCAGTTCAAGAGCGATAAAAAAGGATATAATTTCCCATAGAGTAATAGAATAATATATACTTAATGATGGGTTAATTTACTTTGCGTATTGGCGTTTTCCTTTTTTTTATTCGTCAGAATAGTAAATATAATTAGCTTATAAAAGCTTGTTATAATAAATTTATTTCATTCTTTTTCCAATGAATGTTATTACATTGGAAAAGGAAACTATTTTTTACGGAGGGATAGAAACATGCAAGGAGAAAAAATTACAGTAGTAGATGGAGTATTAAATGTACCAGCAAATCCGATTGTTCCTTATATTGAGGGAGATGGAATTGGACCAGATATATGGGCAGCATCATCAAGAGTGTTAGATGCAGCTGTTGAAAAAGCATACAATGGGGAAAAGAAAATTGTTTGGAAAGAAGTACTAGCTGGTGAAAAAGCATTTAATGAAACTGGAGAATGGTTACCTTCTGAAACATTGGATGTAATTAGAGAGTATTTAATTGCTATAAAAGGGCCATTAACTACACCAGTTGGCGGTGGTATTCGTTCTTTAAACGTTGCCCTGCGCCAAGAATTGGATCTTTTTGTTTGTTTACGTCCAGTGAGATGGTTTGAAGGAGTTCCTTCTCCTGTTAAAAGACCTCAAGATACAGATATGGTTATCTTCCGTGAAAATACTGAAGATATTTATGCAGGAATTGAATATGAGAAGGGTTCAGAGGCTGCTTCAAAATTAATTAACTTTTTACAACAAGAGATGGGAGTTAATAAAATTAGATTCCCTGAAACATCTGGAATTGGAATTAAGCCGATATCAGAAGAAGGAACAAGTCGTTTAGTAAGAGCTGCGATTAATTATGCGATTAAAGAAGGTCGTAAATCGGTAACTCTAGTACATAAAGGAAACATTATGAAATATACAGAAGGCGCATTTAAGAACTGGGGTTATGAATTAGCAGAACAAGAATTTGGAGATAAAGTATTTACATGGGCCCAGTATGATCGCATTAAAGAAGAACAAGGTTCTGATGCAGCAAATAAAGCTCAATCTCAAGCGGAAGCAGAAGGTAAAATCATTATTAAAGATTCTATTGCTGATATTTTCTTACAACAAATTCTTACTCGTCCAAAAGAATTTGATGTAGTTGCGACAATGAATCTAAACGGAGATTATATTTCTGATGCTTTAGCAGCACAAGTGGGTGGAATCGGTATTGCTCCTGGAGCAAACATAAATTACGAAACTGGCCATGCTATTTTTGAAGCTACACACGGAACGGCTCCTAAATATGCTGGTTTAGATAAAGTAAACCCATCTTCTGTTATTCTTTCAGGTGTTCTATTGCTTGAACATTTAGGCTGGACTGAAGCTGCACAATTAGTGATTCAATCCGTGGAAAAAACAATTGCTTCCAAAGTTGTTACATATGACTTTGCTCGTCTAATGGATGGTGCTACAGAAGTGAAATGTTCCGAGTTCGGTGATGAATTAATTAAGAACATGAATTAATAACAAATTGAAGAAGAGATCGTCTCATCTCTTCTTCCTTTTTGTCCAAAATAGAAGATTTACGGTATTGGATTAGAATGGGATAAGCTGGGAAAAGTATTTACTAAATAGAGTAAAAGGGGACTCTGCTTTGTAACTGCTTATTGGTGGGCTTCATTCATTCTCGGTCTAATAAGGGGGAAATAATATGGTTAAACGTAAGAAGATTTCCATCATTGGTGGAGGTTTTACTGGGGCTACAACTGCTTTTTTGCTTGCTCAAAAAGAACTTGGTGATATCGTATTATTAGATGTTCCGCGAAATGAAAACTCTACAAAGGGAAAAGCATTAGATATGTTTGAAGCAAGTCCTGTACAAGGGTTTGATGCAAATATAACGGGAACTTCCGACTATAAAGATACAGCTGATTCTGATATTGTCGTAATAACTGCTGGTATGGCAAGAAAGCCAGGTATGAGTAGAGATGACCTTGTACAAACAAATCAAGCTATTATGAAATCGGTAACAAAGGAAATTGTGCAATATTCACCTAATTGTGTCATTATCGTGCTTACGAACCCTGTTGATGCCATGACATATACTGTTTATAAAGAATCAGGCTTTCCTAAGAATAGAGTAATTGGGCAGTCGGGGGTTTTAGATACAGCACGCTTTCGCAGCTTTGTGGCAATGGAGTTAAATCTTTCCGTTAAGGACATTACAGGATTTGTATTAGGCGGACATGGTGATGATATGGTTCCACTTATACGTTATTCCTATGCAGGTGGTATTCCATTAGAAGCACTAATTCCAAAACATCGCTTGGATGAGATTATTGAAAGAACAAGAATTGGTGGAGCGGAAATTGTAAATTTACTTGGAAACGGAAGTGCTTATTATGCTCCAGCAGCTTCTGTGGTAGATATGTGTGAAGCTATAATTAAAAGTCAAAGACGTATCCTTCCTACTATCGCTTATTTAGAAGGAGAATATGGCTATAACGATCTTTATCTAGGTGTACCTACAATTCTTGGCGGAAACGGAATCGAACAAATTATTGAACTGGAACTAACTGAGGAAGAAAAGGCAGCCTTAGATAAATCTGTTCACTCCGTTCGAAGTGTATTGACAGTATTAAATTAAGTATAAAAGTCGGCAGCTCGATAAAAAAGAGCTAGCCGATTTTTTTATTTCATTTAATCAATAAACTTAACCAGAGACACCTATAATAATTTATAAGAATTATATCCTATTTGTAAACAGGATATAAATGTTTTTTCCATTTTTATTGGACAATATATTATAATGTAAATAGGTATAAGGGGACTTTAGGGGAATTAACATATTTGGAGGCTGTATATGAAGAAAAAGGTTTTAGTTGTAGATGATGAACAATCTATCGTAACTCTACTTAAGTATAATTTACAACAGGCAGGTTATGATGTATTAACTGCCATGGATGGAGAAGAAGGATTGAATCTAGCATTAACTGCTAATCCGGATGTCATCTTACTAGATTTAATGCTGCCAAAAAAAGATGGGATGGATGTTTGTAAAGAATTACGCCAACAGAAAGTGTTAACTCCTATTTTAATGTTAACAGCTAAAGACGATGAATTTGACAAAGTTTTAGGGCTTGAACTAGGTGCAGATGATTATATGACTAAACCTTTTAGCCCCCGGGAAGTCATTGCTCGAATTAAAGCTGTATTAAGACGAATTCAAATGCAAGTGCCAGCAGCCTCGGATGAAGTAGATGAAGAAGAGGACGATGGTATTAAAATAGGTGAATTAAGAGTGCTTCCTAATTATTATGAAGCATATTTCAAAGGGGAACTATTAGAGTTAACTCCGAAAGAATTTGAGTTATTATTATATCTTGTTAAAAATAAGGGAAGAGTTCTTACAAGGGATCAACTATTAAGCGCTGTTTGGAATTATGACTTCGTCGGAGATACAAGAATTGTAGATGTACATATTAGCCACTTACGTGAAAAAATTGAAGAAAATACGAAAAAACCAATATATATTAAAACGATTCGTGGATTGGGTTATAAGTTAGAGGAACCAAAGTAAATGAAGAGCTTTAAATCTCGATTAATGGCGAGTGTTTTATTTACTATATTTATTGTGTTTTTGTTCGTAGCAATATTTATTGAATCATATAATAAAAAGACGTTTATGGACTCTTTTGACAGTCGATTGAAACGCGAAGGTACTTTAATCGCAAAGCAAATAATGAAAAATGGCGATGGGTTAGACATTAATAATAGTCTATTAAAAGAATATAGTGAAGCATTAGATATACAAATTACTGTTATAGATGAAACTGGAGAGATTCTCTTTAACGAAGGAGAGCTGCAGACAGATACAGAATATGAAAATCGAATGCAAAGGCTGCTTTCAAATGAAAAAGCAAAAGCGGTATCTATTAATGGAAATCCTAACTTTCACTTTTATCAACAACAGTTAACTGGTGAAGAGGGGAGATTAGGATATCTATTAATTGGTGCAAAAATAGAAGAAATAGAAAAGGCTTATCAGCATATTAATTGGATTATTTTTGCTTCTTTTTTCTTGTCGCTTTTAGTGATTTATTTAATTGGCTATAAATTAATTTATCGTTATACGAGACCTATTGAGTCAGCTACCAAGGTTGCTGTCGATTTAGCGAATGGGAATTACCATGCGAGAACCTATGAAGATCGAGTAGATGAAACAGGAGTACTTAGTTCTTCGCTAAATAAAGTAGCTAAAGATATGCAAGAGATGGTAAAAGCACAAGAAATTCAAGAAGATCGTCTAGGAACATTGATTGAGAGTATTGGTAGCGGATTATTATTAATAGATAGCCGAGGATATATTAATTTAATCAATAAATCCTATAAGGATATGTTCTTTGTCCGTTCTGCTGATTATCTCTATAAACAATACTACAAAGTCATTCCATATAGACAAGTGACTGATTTAGCGGAAGAAATATTTATGACTGAACATAAAGTAATCCGAGATATGACCCTAGAGATTAAAAATGAGAAAAAAAGCTTTCAAGTGTATGGAGTACCTATTATTGGGACGAATGACAGATGGATGGGGATTTTACTCGTTTTTAATGATATAACAGAATTGAAAAAGCTTGAGCAAATTCGTAAAGACTTTGTAGCCAATGTCTCTCATGAATTAAAAACTCCTATTACTTCTATTAAAGGCTTCTCGGAAACACTTCTTGATGGAGCGATGGAAGATAAGGAGACGTTAGAGGAATTTTTACGAATCATTTTAAAAGAGAGTCACCGATTACAGACGTTAATTCAAGACCTTCTGGATCTTTCAAAATTGGAACAGCACCATTTTGCCCTTAATAAAGAGGAATTTAATCTGATGGAAATTCTCAATAAAGCGACAAAAATGTTGGAAGGTAGAGCGGAAGCGAAAAATATTAAGTTACTGTTTCCTCAAGCGAATGAAATTGTTCAAATTGAGGGTGATAGAAGTCGATTAACGCAAGTTTTTTTAAATCTTATAACGAATGCGGTTATCTATACTCCGAATGATGGAGAAATTACTGTCTACGTCGTGGAGAAGAAAAAGAAAATCGAAATAAGAATTCAGGATACTGGAATTGGAATAGAGCAAGAAGAAATTCCTAGAATATTTGAACGCTTTTATCGAGTGGATAAAGCGCGAAGTAGAAATTCTGGAGGCACTGGATTAGGACTGGCGATCGTGAAGCATTTAGTAGAGCTTCATAGAGGAACAATTCAAGTAGAGAGTGAGATGGGAGAAGGAACGACTTTCACTGTTATTTTGCATAAGGAATTTCCATTTTAGGAAAAAGGCTGTAGCTTAAGTGTTTTAACTAAACATAACCCCAAACAACTATACGTAAAATGCTGGAAAATTCGTATAATGTTTTGGGGTTTTTAATTTATTTTAAGAAAGAAGATTATCCTTTATCTCAGTCGATAGTCTCCAGTTTGTACACCGATGAACAGTCTCCTCCGCTTTTCTACTTCCTTTACATTGTTTTTACATTTGGTTTATGGTGGGTTTACACTTTGTTGGTACAATTATTTTTGAAGTCCCCCTTATCCATTTGGTTAAGGACTTAAGCTAAAAGCTACCCCGCTTTTGGCTTCCCCTTTTAATAGTGGGTATGGTAGGAAAGGAATCGTAAATGATTGTTGGTAGAATTGTGATCCTCTTATCCATGCCAGTGTCGATATACCTAAATTGTTTTTTGATGCTGTAAAAATAGCGGAGTTTGTTGCTAAAAGATGTGTACTGCACGCTTATTTCCTTGTAGGGTGAAATAAGCACGTGTCTGGTAAGACCTCTTTTATCACAATCTCTGCTTTTTTACATTTATGAATATGTCATGTAAAATAAATAATATTAAGTCGTGTAATAATCCCCGTTTATATACGAGAAAATATACCATATTAAAAGGATGGAGGAGGATTTCTTGAAAAAGAAATTAATCTTAATTGACGGTAATAGTATTGCGTATCGAGCGTTTTTTGCTTTGCCTCTATTAAACAATGATAAAGGTGTGCACACAAATGCTGTTTATGGTTTCACGATGATGCTTATGAAAATTATTGAAGAAGAAAAGCCAACACATGCTCTTGTTGCCTTTGATGCAGGGAAAACAACTTTTCGCCATAAAACGTTTAGTGAATATAAGGGGGGGCGCCAAAAAACGCCACCAGAATTGTCGGAGCAATTCCCGTATATTAGAGAGTTGTTGAAATCCTATGGTATCCATCATTACGAATTAGAAAACTATGAAGCTGATGATATTATCGGAACACTTTCTCTTCAAGGAGAAAAAGATGGTTTTGAAGTAGTTGTAATTTCTGGTGATAAAGATTTAACCCAATTAAGTTCGGATAAGACAACTGTCTATATCACTAGAAAAGGAATTACAGACATGGAGTCCTATACGCCAGACCATATCCAAGAAAAATATGGCCTGACGCCTGACCGAATTATTGATATGAAAGGTCTAATGGGTGATAGCTCAGATAATATTCCAGGTGTCCCCGGTGTTGGAGAAAAAACAGCTATCAAATTGCTGAAGGAATTTGATTCCTTAGAAAATTTAGTCCAATCTATTGACAAAGTAAGTGGTAAAAAGCTGAAGGAAAAGTTAGAAGAATTTAAGGACCAAGCATTAATGAGTAAAGAACTTGCTACTATTTTCAGAGAAGCTCCTTTAACCATAACATTAGAAGATACAGAATTTCCTGGGATGCAAATAGAGAAATTAAAGGAGATTTTCAAAGAGCTTGGCTTTAATTCTCTTCTCGAAAAATTAGGAGATGCACCAGAAAAAGAAGAACTTGTTTTAGAAGATATCGAGTTTAAAACCGTTGAAAATATCACAGACGATATTTTTTCTGATAGGAATATTATGTATGTTGAAGTATTAGAAGATAATTATCATTATGCACCTATTCTAGGGATTTCTCTTTTAAATGATAATGGCGCATACTTTCTTCCAATTGATCATGCTTTAAAGTCGTCTGCTTTTAAAAATTGGGCAGAAGATGAGAAGAAAGAAAAGATTGTTTATGATGCTAAAAGATCGGAAGTATCGTTACGTCATCAAGGAATTCATTTAAAAGGAATTACATTTGATATTCTTATCGCAGCATATTTAGCGGATCCTTCTGCAACGATTGAGGATGTTGCCTCTGTTGCTAAAAAATATGATTTTACTAATTTACAATCAGATGAAGTATTTTATGGAAAAGGAGCAAAAAGAAAGGTTCCCGAACAAGAAATATTAGCAGACCATCTCGTGAGAAAGGCATTCGCATTGAAGGCTATCCAAGAGACAATGGAAGATGAATTGAAAAAGAACGATCAAGAAGCCTTATTTTACGATTTAGAAATGCCTTTAAGCTTGGTACTTGCTGATATGGAATCAACGGGGGTTAAGGTGGATGTATCTCGCCTAAAAGCAATGGGGCAAGAGCTTTCCGAAAGATTGAAAGAAATTGAAGGGCGAATTTATGAGCTGGCTGGTGAAACCTTTAATATCAATTCTCCAAAACAACTTGGTGTGATTTTATTTGAAAAACTTGGATTGCCAGTTGTAAAGAAAACGAAGACAGGCTATTCCACATCTGCTGATGTATTAGAGCAACTTGCTAGTTCACATGAAGTAATTAGAGAAATATTAGAATATAGGCAACTGGGGAAATTGCAATCAACCTATATAGAAGGCTTACAAAAAGTGGTCCATAATGGAAGAATTCATACAAGATTTAACCAGGTACTAACACAAACAGGTCGCTTAAGTTCGATTGATCCTAATTTGCAAAATATCCCGATTCGTTTAGAAGAAGGAAGAAAAATAAGACAAGCGTTTGTGCCGACAGAAGAGGATTGGGTAATTTTTGCTGCTGATTATAGTCAAATAGAGTTACGGGTACTTGCTCATATCGCTAATGATGAGAAATTAATCGAAGCATTTAGAGAAGATCATGATATTCATACAGAAACAGCTATGTCTGTTTTCCATGTAGAAGCTGACGAAGTAACCTCTAATATGCGTAGACATGCTAAAGCAGTTAACTTTGGTATTGTATATGGAATTAGTGATTATGGACTTTCTCAAAGTCTGCATATTACAAGAAAAGAAGCGGCGAAATTCATTGAACGTTACTTAGAAAGTTATCCAGGAGTAAGAAATTATATGGAAGAAATTGTGGCAGATGCAAAGCAAAAAGGCTATGTCTCCACTTTGCTTCAGAGAAGAAGATATTTAGCTGATATCACAAGCAGAAACTTTAATCTTCGCGGTTTTGCAGAGAGAACGGCGATGAATACACCAATCCAAGGAAGTGCAGCTGATATCATCAAAAAAGCGATGATTGATATGGCAAAGCGCTTGGAAGTAGAAGGGTTGAAAGCAAAATTGTTGCTGCAGGTTCACGATGAATTGATTTTTGAAGCTCCTAAAGACGAAATAGAAAAGCTGAAAGAAATTGTGCCAGATGTAATGGAACATGCAGTTGAATTAAGCGTGCCTTTAAAAGTGGACTATTCTTACGGTCCAACTTGGTATGATGCAAAATAATAAAGACTGTTCTCTAAAAGATTATTCTTTTTTCTATAGAAATAATTAGGCGATAGTTTAAAGGAACAAATTTTCACGAATCTTATAATAGAAATTTTTTACATGAAAGGAGGGGATGGAAATGCCAGAATTACCAGAAGTTGAAACGGTACGAAAAACGCTGAAACAGCTGACGCAAAATAAAGTAATAAAAGAAGTGGTTGTATCATGGGCAAAAATGATTAAAAAACCAGAAAATGTGGAAGAATTTTCGGATGCATTGGTTGGTCAAACCATTTTAGATGTTAAAAGACGTGGGAAATTTATATTAATTGAAACAAATGATTTTACCATCGTCTCCCATTTGCGAATGGAAGGCAAATATGGAGTATTTCAAGCACAAGAGCCAGTTGATAAGCATACCCATGTTATTTTCTTTTTTGAAGATGGTTCAGAGCTACGGTATAAAGATGTCCGGAAATTCGGTACCATGCATTTATTTAAAAAAGGGGAAGAATCAAACGCCATGCCTCTTTCGCAATTAGGACCTGAACCTTTTGCTGCTGACTTTACGATAGCGAATTTTTCAGAGCGTTTATCGAAAACAAATCGCAGTATCAAAACAGCATTGTTGGATCAAAAGATTGTGGTTGGGTTAGGAAATATATATGTAGATGAATCTTTATTTCGAAGTGGCATTCATCCGGAGAGAACAGCAAATTCCCTAGATGTGAAAGAAATAGAAAAATTATATAAAGAAATCATCGCTACTTTATCTGAAGCGGTCGAAAAAGGTGGTAGCACGATTCGCTCTTATGTAAACACCCAAGGACAAATTGGAATGTTTCAGCTTGAACTATATGTATATGGTCGTAAGGGCCAAGAGTGCAAAGTATGTGGCCATACTTTAGAAAGAATTATAGTCGGGGGAAGAGGAACCGTTTTTTGTCCTAATTGCCAAAAAAAATAAAACAATAAACCTGAATTAACATTGGATGGGCTCTTTCCATATAGTATATTACTATTGATTTGGAAGGAGCTTATCTTTATGGTCCAGGTGTTTTCTCTTTTATTGTTAGCAATCGCTGTTAGCATCGATAGCTTTAGTGTTGGTTTTACGTACGGACTTCGAAAAATGAAAATGCCCTTAAATTCTATCCTGATTATCGCCTGTTGTTCCGGTTTAACACTTCTGATAGCGATGTTAGTTGGTCATGTTATCTCAAGGATATTCTCCCCTTCGTTTGCAGAGAGTATAGGTGGGATTATTTTAATCCTATTAGGTGGTTGGATTCTTTACCAATATTTTAAGCCGAGCAAGGAAAAGGAAATACTAACAGAAGAAAAGAATATTATTAATTTTGAAATAAAATCTTTAGGGATTGTCATCAATATTTTAAAGAAGCCATTAACAGCCGATTTTGATAAATCAGGAACAATTACAGGGCTAGAAGCAGTTGTGTTAGGTTTCGCCTTGTCTTTGGATGCATTTGGAGCTGGAATTGGTGCCTCTATGCTAGGGTTTCCTCCATTATTTTTAACACTTGCTGTGATTTTTATGAGTACTTCCTTTGTTTCATTAGGGATTTATCTAGGGAGATTTCTTTCAGAGAAAAGTTATATGGATAAATTCTCCTTTATTCCTGGGATTATCCTAATCATTATTGGGATCTTTAAACTTTAATTATTTATTTATGAAATAGGTTGTTTCTTTTAGGCGGTGAACCTCCTTGGTGAATCGCCTTTAGAATTCATCTATCTTCTCTATTAATAAAAAGAGAAGGCTTTTTTATCGATTTTGTTACATACTAAAAATCAATAAGGTAGGTATTTTTATGACGTTAATAGTTGGATTAACGGGAGGAATTGCGAGTGGAAAATCAACAATCTCCTCCTATTATCAATCACTAAATATTCCGATTATCGATGCGGACATTGAATCAAGACTTGCTGTAGAAAAAGGAGAACCAGCATATCTAAAGATAGCGTCTCATTTTGGCAAGGGAGTTTTACATTCAGATGGAACGCTAAATCGTCAAAAGCTGGGAGAAATTATTTTTTCAAATGAAGAGGAACGCCGTGTGCTTAATAGCATTGTGCATCCTGATGTTAGAAGAAGGATGGATGAGAAGCAGAAAAAAGCAGTGGAAGCGGGCGAAAAAGTAGTGATCTTAGATATTCCCTTGCTCTTTGAAAATAAACTAAATCACACAGTTGATCGAACAATCTTAGTATATGTGGATCAGGATACTCAAATTACGCGATTAATGAAAAGAAATGATTTAAGTTATGAGCAAGCGCTCAAAAGAATAAACGCTCAAATGCCGTTACAGGAGAAACTTGCTCTTGCTGATGAAGTAATTAATAATAATGGATCGATGGAAGAGTCAATCCAACAAGCAAACAGAATTTTAAAAAAATGGAATGTTTCCCCTCGCTGAATTTCATCTTTTGATAGAGAAATTTAGATAATTACTTGTACAAGCTTGCAATTTTATATAATATGAAGATAAGTATATACATGGAACAATGAATTCGGAGCTGATAATAGAAATGAGATGTCCTACCTGTCAACATAATAACACCCGCGTTCTTGATTCACGACCAGTTGATGAGTATAAATCGATTCGAAGAAGAAGAGAATGTGAGGCTTGTGGGAATCGATTTACTACTTTTGAAAAGGTAGAAGAAATTCCTTTGATTGTAGTGAAGAAGGAAGGGACGCGTGAAGAATTTAGCAGGGATAAAATATTGCGTGGCTTAATAAGAGCTTGTGAGAAGAGACCGGTAGCTTTAAAACAATTAGAGGAAATAACAGCAGAAGTAGAGAAAGAACTTCGCAGTAATGCTGCTTCCGAAATAAAAAGTGAGGCAATCGGTGAGATGGTAATGGATCGATTGGCGAAGATCGATGAAGTAGCGTATGTACGTTTTGCATCTGTATATCGCCAATTTAAAGATATTAATGTGTTTATTGATGAATTGAAAGAATTAATCAAAAAAGATTATTAAAAAGTTACATGGAAAAGATTACTAAGGGAGCTAAAGATTTCTTTGGCTCTTTTTTGCCTTTCCTCCCTCTATGGCGGGAAGGATTGAAATAGAAAGGAAGGATGATGAGTATGTCTCAGCATTGGCAAGACCTGCTTCCTGTCGATAGATATCGAGTAGCGGTGAATGGACTGTTGAGTGATTATGATCGAAAGACAATCACCTTCTTATATCAGCCATTAATTGGGACAAAGTGTTTAGCTTTATACATGACCTTATGGGCAGAAGTGGAAGAGAATCGCTTGTGGTCTCTGACAAATACACATCATAGCTTAATGAATTTTATGAGTTGTGGTTTAAATGATATATATGAAGCAAGACTAAAGTTAGAAGGAATTGGTCTTTTAAAAACATATTTAAAGAAAGAAGATGGCAATCGGTCGTTTATATATGAACTACAGCCGCCTTTATCACCCGCTCAGTATTTTCTTGATGGAATGCTAAATGTTTATTTATATAGAAAAATTGGAAAAGCACAGTATAGCAGATTGAAGAAGTTCTTTTCTGATGAAAAAATCGCAGATCCTAGTTTCCAGCCAATAACGAAAGCATTCCAAGAGGTATTTATGTCTGATCATAGTGGTGCTGTTCGAGCAATACATGAATTAGAGGAAGAAGAGACTACTGATCAGACCTATGTGGGGAGAGAAGAACAACCGGGAATACAAATTACTAAGAGCGACTTTGACTTTGAATTGTTATATGCGGGAATTCACGATTCTTTATTATCGAAAAAGGCATTTACGAAAAAGGTGAAGGAAGCGATCCAAAATCTTGCCTTTATTTATGGAATTGATCCAATTCAAATGAAGAATATTGTTATTAGTGCGATTAATCAACAGGATGAGATTGATATTGAAGAGCTGCGTATAGCTGCTCGTGATTGGTATCAATTTCAACATAATGATTTACTGCCGATGTTAGTTGATCGGAAACAGCCGCAAAAGGATTATTCATCAACCGATGCTCCAAAATCACAAGAGGAAGAATTAATCTATTATTTAGATCATGCTTCACCGCGCCAAGTGTTGAAGGATGTTTCAGGAGGTGCAGAACCTTCCAAAACAGATTTGCAAATAATTGAAGAAATTATGTTCTCGCAGAAGCTGCTCCCGGGTGTAATAAATGTGCTGATTCAATATGTTATGCTTAAAACAGATATGAAATTGACAAAGGGATATATAGAGAAGATTGCTGGCCAATGGGTTAGAAAGAATATCCGTACAGTAAAAGAGGCAATGGATCTAGCGAAAAAAGAACACAAGCAATATATGGAATGGGCTCAAGGTAAAAAAAATCCACAGTCGAAGTCAACTCGAAAAGCTATCCGGACAGAAAAAATCCCCGAATGGTTTGGGCAAAATCAGGATAACGAAGGAACGAAAAAAACGGAAGAAAATACTTCTTCCAAGGAAGCAAACGATCAAGATTTGGAACAAAAAAAGCGTGAACTGGAAGAGCGCATAAAAAAATTATAATATCAGGTGGTGGAGTAAACGGTGGAAAGAATTAACGATACCTTAAAGAAATTTGGTGCGGGTAATAATTTTCAGGAACGATACCGTGCTATGAAACAGGAAGTGCTTGCACATCCTGATGTAAGGGCCTTTCTACGAGAGCATGAGGACGAGCTTACTTCCAATGCAGTTGATGTTGGCATGATAAAGCTATATGAATATGCCAATCAAAGCAAAGCTTGCAATAAATGCCCTAGTCTTCAAGGATGTGTAAATATGATGCAGGGATACCATCCTAGTCTAGTAATAGTCAGAGGGAATATTGAGATTCAGTATGACCGTTGTCCCCGTAAGTTGACGGAAGATAATCAGAAGAAAAAAGAGAAGTTGATTAAAAGCTTATATGTACCAAAGGATATTCTGGAAGCTTCCTTCAATACCATTGATCTTGACGGAGAGAGAATGGAGGCAGTGGAAGCTGCTATCCG
This sequence comes from Niallia sp. M35, assembly GCF_050971705.1. Taxonomy (NCBI): domain Bacteria; kingdom Bacillati; phylum Bacillota; class Bacilli; order Caryophanales; family Bacillaceae; genus Niallia; species Niallia sp. M35. The sequence continues at coordinate 252,396 of NZ_JBPCEP010000005.1, read as the reverse complement.
ATTTGTAGAGGATTATAAACCTGGTGAAAGACATAAAGGAATCTATTTTTATGGAGAATTTGGGGTTGGCAAATCATATATTTTAGGAGCCATTGCTAATAAACTTTCTCAAAAGCAAATTTCGTCTATGATTGTATATGTTCCTGAATTATTTAGAGAAATGAAGAGCTCCATTGCTGATAGCACATTAAATGATAAAATCGAAAGTATAAAACGTGAGCCTATTTTAATGCTGGACGATATCGGAGCAGAAACAATGTCTAGTTGGATTCGAGATGAGGTGCTTGGACCGATTTTGCAGTTCAGAATGTTAGAGAATTTACCTACGTTATTTACGTCTAATTTTGACTTTAGTGGCTTAGAGCATCATCTTACTTATTCGCAAAGAGGAGAAGAGGAAAAGATGAAAGCGATGAGAGTAATGGAGAGAATTCGTTACTTATCTACACCTATTCGCGTGAAAGGAAAAAATAAGCGAACATAATAGAGTTAAAAAGTTTCAATTTTTAGTAAGGAGAAGTGTGCGTTGACGGAAATTTCAAATGCAGAAAAATTAGTAATAAAGCGGTATAACCAGTTTCTTTTCTTTGTATCGATGACGATATTGTTATTATTAATTCCCTTTTTTCTGTCTTTTTATAGTCCGGGAATCTATAAAATAATCCTAGCGTTATTGGTATTTGGTTTAACCTATACGTATATAACAAAGAATAGAAGATTACTTGCATATATAAGAACTCGATGCGAAAAACGATCCATTTCGTTTCAAAAATTGTATAGTGGATATATTATTTTGTATGCTCTCGTATTAGGAGCTATCCTATTGTTTTTGTGATGGAATTTTATTAATGATGAAGATAGACTAAGTCGATAATCTGTCTCTGTTTGTCGATAAAAGGATATGGGAGAAGTATAATTGCATTTTCACACATTGCTTGGAGTGGAGGGGGTGAGACTCCTGTGGGATTAGTACGAACCTCACGGAAAGCGAACCCCTGAAATGGAAAGTAACATCCCTATTCGAAGGAATTGATAAATATACTGTAGCCAAACCTCTATTTCCAAAATATGGGTGTTTGACTACAGTGTGAGACAGACTAAGTGGATAGTCTGTCTTTTTTGTTTTTTAACTATTTTTTATAAACGTCCATTCATCTGCATACATATTTTATAGTCTAATTTCTACCTCTCCCCCATATATATGAAATCGAGGACTTCTTTATAAAAGGGGGGATACGGTTGATTGAAATTCAATTTCATGATCAAAAAGATGCTTTGAGGTTTTTGCGCATACTGAAGAAACAAGTAAAATATGCGGAGTCGTTTGACAGAATGGACGACGACAATAAGTGTATTATTGTTAAAACAGATGGAAGCAGTAAGGAGATAAAGAAATGCTTAACTGCTTTTATCTTGCATATAAAAACAGATGATTGGGCAAGAGAAATATTAAAAAATCGTTATTTCTATATGGATGAACTAGAACAGCGAAGTATATTAGAAATACTTCATAGTTTAGTGGAGGAAGAGCGGGAAGGACTTACCACTTTAACAAAAGAGATAAACATAAAAAGTTGTCTGACAGAGTGTATGAATAACTTCATAATAGAACAACATAAAGAATTTTCCTTTGATTCCTTTGTGACCTTTCGATTAAAGTCTTTTATTGGAAAGTTGATAAAATACATAGAATTATCGATTGATGAGTACAAAATGGAACAAGAATATCAGGTGTTTATTCATACTTTGCGAAATTCCCTTTCCAAAAAGGCTGCAAAAGTGAATCATATCCATGTGTTAATCGATCTAGAAATACAATTTTTTGATACAGAATACCGGGAAATTCCCCAGCAAGAGCTAATGATGCTGTATGATCAAAAAAATGTTGTTTCTTCTACCCATTATATCGATCCCTATTCTCTAGGACCATTGCTTGCCCTCGCACCGAAAACTATCTTTTTGTATACAGAGGATAGAGAGTTACCTATTGTGCGAACTATTGTAAATATTTTTGAAGAACGAGTACAACTTTTAGAAAAGGAACAATTTTTTCTAAGAATAAGCACACAGACAGAAATGAAGTAAGTTTCCCTTTAATTCCCTTGATTTTATGTCTAGAAAAGCATATAATAACGTACATAAATTAACTATAACTTATACCTGTAATGATAAGGACAATAGTTTTCTTGTACGGTTTTAAGAGAGGGAAGGATGCTGGGAACTTCCTAACACGATAAGATTGCTTACCACCTTTAAACTTCAGTCAGGAACGGGATTATCCTCAGTAATGACTGGCGGTCTCAGCAGCCGTTATCTGTTTAAACTAAAGCCAGACATTTTCATTGTTTGGGAATTAGGGTGGAACCACGTGTTTTTACTATAAAACTCGTCCCTTCGTATAGGGACGGGTTTTTTTGCGTTTTAATCGGTTCTTATCGTACAAGGAAAGCTTAATGGCAAAAATAAAGGAGGAAGTTTCATGTCAGAATTAATTAAGATTACATTTCCAGACGGAGCGGTAAAGGAGTTTCCAGAAGGGACTACAACAGAAGATATTGCAGGTTCCATTAGCCCAGGCTTAAGAAAAAAAGCACTAGCAGGGAAGATTAATGGCTCTTTATATGATTTGAAAAGACCTATACTAGAGGATGCTTCTTTTGAAATCATTACACCGGATAGCCCAGATGCTTTAGAAATCTTGCGCCATAGCTCAGCACACTTAATGGCACAAGCTATTAAACGAATTTATGGAAAAGTCAAGCTCGGTGTAGGGCCAGTTATCGAAAATGGATTTTACTATGATATTGATTTAGACCAATCGTTAACACCAGAAGACTTACCAGCAATTGAAAAAGAAATGAAAAAAATTATTAACGAAAACCTGGAAATTATCCGTAAAGAAGTAAGTCGCGCAGAAGCGATTGAGCTTTTTAAAGAAATGGATGATGAATATAAACTAGAATTAATTGAAGCAATTCCTGAAGACGAGACAGTAACATTATACCAACAAGGAGAATTTATTGATCTTTGTCGCGGTGTTCACGTACCATCTACTGGAAAACTAAAAGAGTTTAAATTGCTGAACATTGCAGGTGCATACTGGAGAGGGAACAGCGATAATAAAATGCTTCAACGTATTTATGGAACAGCATTTTTTAAGAAGAATGAGTTAGAAGAGCACTTACGCTTTTTAGAAGAGGCAAAAGAAAGAGATCATCGCAAAATCGGAAAAGAATTAGATTTATTTATGACTTCTCAAAAAGTGGGACAAGGCTTGCCGCTATGGCTGCCAAAAGGCGCAACAATCAGACGCATTGTAGAGCGTTATATTGTAGATAAAGAAGAGCGATTGGGCTATAACCATGTATATACACCAATCATGGGAAGTGTCGATTTGTATAAAACATCTGGACACTGGGATCATTATCAAGAAGATATGTTCCCTGTGATGGAAATGGATAATGAGCAGCTAGTTCTTCGTCCGATGAACTGTCCGCACCATATGGTTGTTTACAAAAATGATATTCACAGCTATCGTGAATTACCAATCCGTATCGCAGAACTTGGCACAATGCATCGTTACGAAATGTCTGGTGCTTTATCAGGATTACAGCGTGTTCGCGGGATGACTCTAAATGATGCACATATTTTTGTAAGACCAGACCAAATTAAAGATGAATTCAAGCGTGTTGTAAACTTAGTGTTAGAAGTATATAAAGACTTTAATATTACAGATTACTCGTTCCGTTTATCTTATCGTGATCCTGCAGATACAGAGAAATACTTTGATGATGATGCGATGTGGAATAAAGCACAAAGCATGTTGAAAGAAGCAATGGACGACCTAGGTTTAGATTACTTTGAAGCAGAAGGAGAAGCAGCTTTCTACGGTCCGAAATTAGATGTGCAAGTGAAGACAGCCTTAGGAAAGGATGAAACACTTTCTACTGTCCAATTGGACTTCTTATTACCTGAACGCTTTGACTTAACATATGTTGGAGAAGATGGAAAGCAGCATCGTCCAGTAGTTATCCACAGAGGTGTAGTGTCAACAATGGAGCGTTTTATTGCATTCTTGATTGAAGAATACAAAGGAGCATTCCCTACATGGTTATCACCAGTACAAGTACAAGTTATTCCAGTATCACCTTCTGTTCATTTTGAATATGCAAAAGAAGTACAAGAAAACTTACAAAGACACGGTTTCCGCGTAGAGTTAGATGAGCGCGACGAGAAAATCGGCTATAAAATTCGTGAAGCACAAATGAAAAAAATTCCCTACATGCTAGTAGTAGGAGACAATGAAGTGGAAGACAAAGCCGTAAATGTCCGCAAATACGGAGAACAAAAATCAGAAACAGTTTCTTATGTAGATTTCTTAGAAAAGTTAACACAAGAAGTGAAATTATCAAATTAAAAGAGTTGTAATTCCAAACGGGATTTTCTAATTTTCAACCTATATTCCGAGCTTTTCTGAAATTATGCATAAAAAGTATTGCATTGAATCCATTATTTTGATAAAATTTTTCTCGTTGTGATATTTCTTTCGTTGACTTATAGATATCAATTGTGATATAGTTACTAAGGTAAATTGAATACGAGTTTGAGGAAAAGAAGAAGCACCCGCTTCTCACCTGATTGACACAGATTCCAAGTAGTTAACAGGTATTACGTAAAACATTTTAGGTATTACTTTTGTTTCGTAAGTGTGGGTGAATTCATCATCCACGCTTTTTTATTTGGATGATAAAGATTACAAAGCCTACGATGTCAACTTGGGAGTCAAGTGTCAATTAGTATCTAAACTAGAGAAGGTGACCTAGGATAGAATATTCTTGACCCGAACGTTGTATTCGTCATTAACCTTGGAGGTGTTTAACTATTAGCAAAGATATGATTTTAAATGAAGGCATTCGTGCTAGAGAAGTTCGTCTTATTGACCAAAATGGAGAACAGCTTGGGATTAAAACGAAATTTGAAGCTCTTGAAATTGCAACACGTGTTAATCTTGATGTGGTTCTTGTTGCTCCAAACGCAAAGCCGCCGGTAGCTCGTATCATGGACTACGGTAAATACAAGTTTGAACAGCAAAAGAAAGAAAAAGAAGCACGTAAAAATCAAAAAATCATTAATATTAAAGAGGTTCGCCTTAGTCCAACTATAGATGAGCATGACTTTAATACAAAGCTTCGTAATGCTATTAAGTTCCTAGAAAAAGGCGATAAGGTAAAAGCATCCATCCGTTTTAAGGGACGTGCTATTACACATAAGGAAATCGGTCAACGTGTACTTGTTCGTTTTGCAGAAGCTTGTGCAGAAGTTGCCACTGTGGAATCACATCCAAAAATGGACGGTCGAAGCATGTTCATGACTTTAGCGCCTAAAAACGACAAGTAAGAGGAGGAATACCAAATGCCAAAAATGAAAACTCACCGCGGAGCTGCTAAACGTTTCAAAAAGACAGGCTCTGGTAAATTAAAACGCTCAAAAGCTTATACTAGTCACTTATTTGCTAACAAATCTACTAAGCAAAAACGTAAACTTCGCAAAGCTGGATTAGTATCCAAAGGCGATTTCAAACGCATTCGTCATTTATTAGACAACATTAAGTAATTTTTTCAATATAGGAGGGAAATAATATGCCACGTGTTAAAGGCGGTACAGTTACACGCAAACGTCGTAAAAAAGTTCTTAAATTAGCTAAAGGTTATTATGGTTCAAAACATACATTATATAAAGTTGCAAACCAACAAGTAATGAAATCATTAATGTATGCATACAGAGATCGTCGTCAAAAGAAACGTGATTTCCGTAAATTATGGATTACTCGTATCAACGCAGCTGCTCGTATTAATGGTCTTTCTTATAGCCGTTTAATGCACGGATTAAAATTAGCTGGTATCGAAGTAAACCGCAAAATGCTTGCTGAACTTGCTGTAAGCGATGAAAAAGCATTTGCTGAATTAGCAACAGTTGCAAAACAAAACTTAAAATAAGTTTTTAAAAGAAGGTAGCTTATACCTTCTTTTTTTCTATACTTTTTTGCGAAAGGGGAAGAGCATGTGATTACATATGTATTAATCTATTTGGCAGTAGTGAATATATTCGCATACTTTTTAATGGGAATAGATAAAAAAAGGGCTATTAAGCATCAGTATCGGATAAGTGAAAGGACATTATGGATTACGGCTATTCTATTTGGGGCGTTGGGTTTATTTATTGGAATGCAAAAGTTTCGTCATAAAACAAAGCATGCTTCTTTCAAATATGGTTTACCTCTCTTGACATTACTAGATGCTGGGATTGTACTTTACATACTAAATGTTTAGGCATATTCTCGTCTTTTTTCTTATACACTGTAATAACAACATGATTCTATAGAGCAGAAGGTGATAAGATGGAAGAGCAGTTATCAGTCCTCTTTGTTATGGTAGAAGTTAGTGGCATATTAGCACCGATTATTTTTATTTTATTCCATACACTTCGGCAATTTTTGTTTATTCCTCCTATTCTAGTCTGTATTGCGGGAGGAATTTTATTTGGAGTGACGCTTGGCACCATCTATTCTATTATCGGCTTAACCATTAATTGTCTCTTATTCTATGCAGTCATTCACCGCTTGCCAAAAACACATAACAAACTATCTCATCTTAAAAAAAGATGGTTTGGTGAATATCGTAATTTAACACTCGGACAAATCTCCATTTTAAGATTGATCCCAGTGTTTCATTATCATTTATTAAATTTCTGCTTGTTGGAAAAAAGAAAAAGTTTAAAGGAATATAGTAAAACTTCTTTTATAAGCAATATTCCTTTAGCATTTTTCTATACTATTTTTGGCCAATTCATAAGCCAATTCTCGTTGACGATGGTTGTTATCATTATGTTTGCTTTGGCAATTCTTGTTTATATCTTACGAGAAAAAATTACGATAATAAAATGGAGAGAATTTTTTAAAGAGGCTCATGAATAAAAAGAGAGAATGAAGATCTTCTTTCTTAAAATGAATAAACCCCCAAACAATAATACGAAGCTTTCTTAGTAAGGAAGTATCATTGTTCGAGGGTTTATTTGGTTGATTACGTATGTCTGAGCTTCCGGTATTTACGATTTTTTAAACCGTGTCCATTCGATTCTTGCCTTTGGATAGATAGACAAAAGCGACTGCTCTATATAGGCTTTGTCTTGAGTGGACAACTTTGTATTATAAGGATTTGTAGGAAAGAGTAAAATGTGATCCACTTCTTCAGCAGCAGCGTATTTTTCCCCCTCAAGCAAATGACCTTTATATGTTAGTAAGAGATTCATTCTTATATTGTCTTTATTATCAAACAAATAAAATGTTCCACGCTTTTGCGCGAATGTTAATCTTCGCTGCGGATTCGTTAAGAAAGAAGTGAGTCGAAACAACCCATAAATAAGAAATGCGAGAAGAACGAATAACAAAAGCCATTTCATAAAAGAGCCTCCAGTAACTTAAATTTTCAGGATTAACTAATAGAATACGAAAGAGAACATAAAAGGTTTCATTTTTAGAAAAATATTTTAAAAAAGAAATAAAAATAAATAGAAACAAAGAATTGATACATAATATAAGCAAGGATTCTATTCTGTACCCATATGACGAAGGAGAAATCTCTTTTCAATAAAGCTATAAGTAGTATTTTATATTTTGTACTATAATTATTTTCTAGTATAATAATGAAGAATATATTATATTAAGGGAGTCGAAATAATGGCGAAATTAGATGAAACATTAACAATGCTTAAGGATCTTACTGATGCAAAAGGTATTCCAGGAAATGAAAAAGAACCAAGAGAGATCATGAAAAAGTACATAGCAGAATATGCAGACGAGGTAACAACAGATAATTTAGGAAGCTTAATTGCTAAGAAAGTTGGTCAAGCAAATGGACCGAAAATAATGGTTGCAGGTCATCTTGATGAAGTTGGTTTTATGATAACCCGTATTGATGATAAAGGTTTTCTCTATTTTCAAACAGTAGGCGGTTGGTGGTCACAAGTAATGTTAGCTCAACGAGTAACAATTGTAACAAGCAAAGGAGAGATCACTGGTATTACAGGATCCAAACCACCTCATGTATTAAGTCCAGAAGCAAGAAAGAAACCAATCGACCTAAAAGATATCTTTATTGATATTGGCGCATCTTCTAAAGAGGAAGCGATGGAGTGGGGCGTGAAACCAGGCGATATGGTCGTTCCATATTTCGAGTTTACGGTCATGAATAATGAAAAAATGCTGCTTGCAAAAGCATGGGATAATCGTATTGGCTGTGCTATTGCGATAGATGTATTAAAGAATTTAAAAGACAGCAACCATCCTAATATTGTCTATGGTGTTGGTACTGTTCAAGAAGAGGTCGGTCTTCGTGGAGCAAAAACAGCTGCAAACTTTATTGAGCCGGACATTGGTTTTGGAGTAGATGTTGGTATAGCTGGGGATACACCAGGAGTAACAGAAAAAGAAGCATTAAGTAAAATGGGCAAAGGTCCACAAATTATTTTATATGATGCTTCCATGGTGTCTCATAAAGGTTTACGTGATCTGGTAACAGATACTGCTGATGAGTTGAAGATTCCTTATCAATTTGACAGTGTGCCAGCAGGTGGTACAGACTCAGGCTCCATTCATTTAACACATAATGGAGTGCCGGCTTTATCTATCACGATTGCAACTCGCTATATTCATTCACATGCTGCAATGCTGCATCGTGATGATTATGAAAATGCTGTTAAGTTAATCGTCGAAGTAATAAAAAAATTAGATCGTGAAACAGTAAATTCATTAACATTTGCATAATTAAAAGGGAATTTGATTTTTAATCAAATTCCCTTTTTTAAGAAGCTTTATCGACAAGTCCTATATCTTATCCCTAATAGCTATATGATATTTATTCTAGTGGAGGTATCTTAGTATTCAATATCGCTGCCTTCCTTGCTTTGAGCAGGCGGTTAATATTGATTACAATCGTTTTAACAGCAGCGTAAGTTGGTACTGCAAGAATCATTCCTAAAATACCTGCTAAATTTCCTGCTACTAATAGCAGAATAATAATGGTTGCTGGATGTGTATCCAATCTTTTTCCAAGAATTAAAGGAGATAGAATATTTCCTTCAATTTGTTGAGCAATGGTAATGACGATAATAACTAGTAAGGCTTGTGTTGGTGATGTGAAAATAGCGATAATAACAGCAGGAGCACCACCGATTAATGGTCCAACATATGGGATCATGTTTGTTACAGCCACAAGTAAAGCCATTACAAGCGCATAATCAAGACCAATTATTAAATAACCAATTAAAGCCAAGGTTCCTACAAATAGAGCTACAATAACTTGTCCTTGTATGTAGGCAGCAATTGTTTCGCTTGTATCTTTGATAATATGTAATCCTTCTTTACGATAAGATGCAGGGAAAAATTTAGAGAGAGCCTCTGGAAATTTGCTGCCATCTTTTAAACAATAGAAAAGTAAAAATGGAACAGTGACAATCGTAATGGTTATATTAGTCATAGTGCTGATGATTTTACCGATTCCATTTGTTATATTGCTTGGAATTGTTTGAGCATAAGCCTTTAAGTTTTCTGTTATATCTTCAATTTTTACATATTCTTGATTCATAATCCATTTGTACTGTTTTGTATCATTTAAGTATTGGAAATATTGCACTGCTTCATCAGCATATTTAGGTATATTTTTAAATAACTCACTAAATTCTTTGCTGATCATAGGAACGATACTGCCAATAACCAAAATCAAAATGCCGATAACACCAACATAAAGAATAATAATGGAAAGTGTCTTTGGAATTTTATTTTTTTGCAAAAACTTAACGATTGGATTAAGTAAAAAGTATAAGAAACCAGTAATGATAATGGGAACAAAAAGAGTAGAAAATAACACTGCAACTGGTTTAAATAAAAATGAAATTTTTGTGCATAAATAAACAATCGCAACAATGATAAGAACTTGTAATAACCAATAATGAAACTTCTTTTTTGTCAAAATTTTTCACCTTTTTCATATTTTGTATAGCAAGTATAGCATATTCGCTCTATTTCTTGTAATGATAGCCAAACATTATATAAAACGATTATAGCATCCTTATATCCATCATGATATTAACGAAATAACTGTGAAAAAAGTTTCAAAAAACGATAAAAAAATAATGGTATTTTGGGAAGGTGAGAGGTAGAAATAAAAAGAAATGATACAATCTACTCCACTTGTATGAAAAGATTGTATCACCCTTTAACGTAAGCAAAAAAAGTCGTGTTACTCTACATTGATAATTTTTAAATGGGAAATATTTAAGAAATTACGAATGTTTAGAGCGGTAGCGCCGAATAAAGATGCCTTAGAACCCAGACGTGAATTTTCAATGGCGATATCTTTATTAAAGGAACTTTCTAGGTTATTATGAATGATTGAAAGTATATCAGGGATTCTTCGAATAACAGAACTATTCATATATATAATCTTTGGAGCAAAAAAAGTCATTATATTGTTTAACCCTTTTGAAAGATTATAACAATGTTGCTGAATGAGTTCTTGTATAGCTGAATCATTATCATAATAATGCTCAGCTAATAAATCTGGTGTAACATTGGATAATTGTTTTAACTCTTTAAACTGCTCTAGAAGCACCTTATCGGAACAATATTGCTCTAAGCAGCCTTTATTTCCACATGGGCAAGTTCTGCCATCAGGATAAAGAATTGAATGACCAACTTCACCAGCTCTTCCGTCTAAACCTGTAAACAATTGCCCATCAATAATAATTCCAGCACCAATACCACTATGGATACTTAAACTAATTAAGTTATTAAATTCTGTTGAAAAAGTAGACTCTCCAATGGCAGTTAAATTAGCTTCATTTTCAATATGGATAGGATACTGATACAGTTTCGTTAACTCTTCATAAAGTTCTATTTTGTCTAAATCATAATAGGGAGTAAATAAAATGTTATTTTTATTTACAATACCATGTATAGCAATCCCAATCCCAACAATACCATAGGTTGTCAGATTACTTATTTTCGCATATTTTTCAATAATATCAGAAATATGGGTAAGCACATTTTCTTTCTTAATAAACGTACCCCTTTCTTTATTATAAAAAACCACTTCTCCATCTAAATAAGTAACCATTGTAGAAATAAAGTCATAGCCAAGCTCTATGGCAATCGAAAGACCAGCTTTCTTATTTAGTTGTAAAAGAATTGGCTTTCTTCCCCCAGAATGACTACTTTCGCCAATGCCGATTTCTTCTATTAATTTCTCTTCAAGTAACTTCTTTGTTATATCAGAAACAGTTGCTTTATTTAACCCAATATTAGCCGAAAGGGTTGCCCGCGAGATAGGGGCATGCTGAACAATTTGCTCCATAACAAGAGAAGCATTTTGTTCTCTAATTACATATTTGTCTGTAACCATTATTTTCCTCCAAACAGTTTATCACCTAGTAACGATGTATGTATTGTTAGGTTACCATACTAATTATAATTCTTCTATCAAATTTATTAATAAAATAACAAAAATAATATTGTAAGCGCTTGACAAAAAGCAAAGTTAGATTTATGATAAATTCAGTTAGTATATTGAACTAACAAATAGAAAGTAAATTAATAGATTTGTAGAAAATGGATGAGAAAAGAAAAAGTAAGTTTAAATGATCTTGATTTTTATAACAAATAGGAGGGAATTAGAATGGAATTTTTTCCAATGATTAAAAAAGTAAAATATGAAGGACCAAAGACGGAGAATATTTATGCATATCGTCACTATAATCCAGAAGAAGTTGTATTAGGAAAAACGATGAAAGAACATTTGCGTTTCAGTATGGCATGGTGGCATACATTAACGCAGGATGGTTCTGATCCATTTGGTGCTGCTATAAATAATCGTAACTGGTTTGGTGAAACGCCAATGGAAACAGCAAAAAATCGTGTAGAAGCTGGATTTGAATTAATGGAAAAAATGGGTTTTGAATACTTCTGTTTTCATGATGTGGATATTGCTCCAGAGGGTGATACGCTTCAAGAGTTCTTCGATAATTTAGATGTAATCACAGATTTAATTAAAGAAAAGATGGATCAAACAGGGATTAAATTACTATGGAATACAGCTAATATGTTTACAAACCCTCGCTTTGTACATGGTGCTGCTTCTTCATCCAATGCAGAAGTTTTTGCATATGCTGCTGCACAGGTGAAAAAAGGCTTAGAAATCAGCAAAAAGCTTGGCGGCAAGAACTATGTATTCTGGGGTGGACGTGAAGGTTATGAGTCTTTATTAAACACAGATTTACAATTAGAACAAGATAACATGGCTCGTTTCTTCCATATGGCAGTTGATTATGCCAAAGAATTAAACCATGAAGTTCAATTTTTAATTGAACCAAAACCAATGGAGCCATCCAAACACCAATACGACTTTGACGCTGCTACGGCAATGGCATTCTTACAAAAATACGATCTTGATAAATACTTTAAACTAAATCTAGAAGCAAACCATGCTACATTAGCAGGACATACTTTTGAACATGAAATGGCTGTTGCGAGAAGTTATAATGCACTTGGATCCCTAGATGCGAACCAAGGAGATATAATGCTTGGATGGGATACAGATGAGTTCCCAACTAATATCTATGATACAACTCTAGCAATGTATCAAGTGCTTGAAAATGGAGGAATTGCTCCAGGTGGTATTAACTTTGATGCGAAAGTTCGCCGTTCTTCATTCTCTATGGAAGATTTAGTGCTTGCACATATTGCTGGTATGGATACTTTTGCACGTGGACTTAAATCAGCTGCAAAACTAAAAGAAGATGGTTTCTTCGATAAAGAAATTGAACGTAGATATAAGAGCTATACAACTGGAATTGGTAAATCTATTGTAGAAGGAAAAGAAAATCTGAAAACATTAACTGAATATGCATTACAACATGATCAAATTGAAAATGAGCCAAATCATCTGGAATTCTTAAAATCTCGTTTGAATGATTATTTAGTATAATACAAATAGAAAAATAAGTAATATAACACCAATAAAGGGGTGTCTCAATAGAAGGAGTTGGCATCACAAGTTTATTAGTAGTAGCTAATTGAAAAAATCTACTAGAAATACTTGTGGAGGTCGAAATCTCTCTGAATGAGACATCCCTTTACATTGGTCTTCAGAAGGGAGCGTTTATAAATGTCATATGTAATAGGGATTGATTTAGGAACAAGTTCCTTAAAGGGATTGTTAGTAGATAAAGAAGGCAAGGTTCTTATCACAAAGAGCTCCGAGTACGAGCTTTTAACTCCACAGCCGAAGTACAGTGAACAGAATCCAAATGTGTGGATAGAAGCATTAGATATTGTACTAAAAGAAATTATTGAGGCATTTCCAGAAGCAGCATCCAAAACGGAAGGAATTAGTTTTTCTGGACAGATGCATAGCTTAGTTTTATTAGATGCAAATGGAAGCCCCCTCAGGAATGCTATCTTATGGAATGATGTAAGAACAAGTAAGCAATGTCAGGAAATAATGGATAGGGCAGGACAAGAAGTTATTAGCATCACGAAGAACAAAGCACTAGAAGGGTTTACCTTGCCTAAGCTGCTTTGGGTAAAAGAAAATGAACCGACTATATGGGAACAGGCAAAGCACTTTTTATTGCCTAAAGATTTTTTAGGATTCTATTTAACTGGTAATAAGCAAATGGAGTATTCAGATGCTGCTGGAACATTAATGCTGAATGTGGAAAAGAAGGTTTGGAGTGAATCAATTGCTGAATTATTTGATCTTCCATTAGGTATTTTTCCTAAGCTTGTTGAGTCCTCTGACAAAATAGGCGTAATGAAAGCAGAACTTGCAAAAAAGTATGGTTTTACAAATGATATTGCTGTATTTTCTGGAGGAGCAGATAATGCCTGTGCAGCAGTTGGTGCAGGAATTGTTAAAGAAGGTATGGGATTAGCTAGTATCGGAACATCAGGCGTATTTCTTTCCTATGAACAAGATGGGAAAGAAGATTATGCAGGGAAAGTTCATTATTTCAATCATGCAATAAAGGATAGTTTTTATTCCATGGGGGTAACATTATCTGCAGGATATAGTTTAAATTGGTTTAAAAATACGTTTGCTTCAGAGAAAAGTTATGATGAGCTACTTTCAAATATTGAAAATATTCCAATCGGTTCAGGTGGATTAGTGTTTACTCCTTATATAATGGGAGAAAGAACACCCTATACAGATAGTCAAATAAGAGGCAGTTTTATTGGAATGGACGCTAGACATACAATAGATAACTTTGCACGCGCTGTTGTAGAAGGTATTACTTTTTCATTGAATGATAGTAAGATTTTAATGGAGGAAAATGCGAATAAGCAGTTTACACGCATTGTTTCCGTAGGCGGAGGAGCAAAAAACAGCAAGTGGCTACAAATTCAAGCAGATATTTTTAATACGCCAGTTGTTAATTTAACAGTGGAACAAGGGCCAGGTTTAGGTGCGGCGATGGTTGCTGCAGTTGGGTTAGGGTGGTTTGCAACGATGAATGAGTGTGTGGAAAAGTTTGTTCAATATAAAGAAGAATTTCACCCTATTCCAGAAAATGTGAAAAAATACGAACAAGTATATAATATTTATAAAGAAGTTTATGCGGAGACGAAAGAAACTTCACATAAATTACAAGCGTTAAATGAATTAAAACAAAACTAAATGGTCGGAGTCCAATAGTATATCGAGCTCAGAACAAAGGTTAAAATAATGTGTCTAATTTTTGGGGACACTCCAAAAGCCTGTGGAGTCTTAGGTTTTGCATCCCGCAGGAGTCAGGTGTCCTCCGCTCCATTTTACTCCGTTTTTAAAGATTATTTAGTTTTTAAGCAAACTAAAATTACTAGGAGAAAATGGAGCAGACTGAATAAAAACCCGAATAATTATGAGAAAATCCAATTATATTGGCATTTCCCTCTAATCGTTCGGGTTTATGGTTGGAATAGTTGTTTTACTTTAGTCCATTTTCTAATGTCTGCAGCATTTCTACTTTATCTTCTTCAGAAGAATTTTTCCAAATTACTTCGAATAAAACGCCTAAACCAGGCAGCATTTTTTCTTCTCCGTTTTGGATAGCATCCACGATTGTATCTTTTAATTCATCTTGAGAATTGCCAGAAACATTATGGATTATTGCATTTCGTAAATTTAAATTCATAATAAGCACCTTCTTTCCCATTGTTACCTATCCACATCCAATCACTTATTGAATGATATGGTATAGAGTTTTTGTAAAACATATCTATTTTTATCATTTCACTAATGGCGTTTATTATGTATTTTATTTACGCTATAATAGAGGCAATAGAGATCAATTGGTGATTGTGAAGGAGAATAGCAAGTGAAACACATACTTTCGGTTAAAAATCCACAAATTAAAGAATGGAAAAAACGATTAACAAAAAAGGAAAGAGATAAAACGGGAACGTTTTTGGTGGAAGGCTTTCACCTTGTGGAAGAAGCATTCAAAGCAGATTCTATTATTGATTTAATCGTTTCAGAGGATATCGATGTACCTGCTTGGGATTATGGAGATACTCCGATAACGATCGTTACAAAAGAGATTATTAAGGAGCTTTCAGATACAGAAACACCCCAAGGCATTCTGGCCTTATGTAAGCAGCAAAGCCATCCAGAAATTCTCCCTACAGCGCAAACTTTTATTGCGATTGATCAAGTTCAAGATCCGGGGAATTTGGGAACGATTATCCGAACAGCTGATGCAGCAGGAATCGATGCGGTTATTATCGGAGAAGGAACGGTAGATATATACAATCCAAAGGTAGTTCGATCAGGCCAAGGAAGCCATTTTCACTTGCCAATTATAAAAGCAAATTTAGCATCGTTTATGGATGAATTAAAAGAAAGAAATATTCCCATTTATGGCACTGCCCTTGAAAATGGAAGGGATTATCGGGAGGTAGAAAAAACAGCCACATTTTGTTTAATTGTTGGGAATGAAGGTAATGGTGTAAGGAAAGAAGTATTAAGTAAGACTGATACCAACCTATATATACCAATTTACGGGAAAAGTGAATCTTTAAATGTTGCAGTCGCAGCTGGTATTTTAATGTATTATTTTAAATAATGTGTTGGTAGGCTGGCAAAGGCAAAAAAGGCATTTGAAAACTAATTAGATATATATTATAATTAAAACCAAATTACATGAATAAAGACATTGATGGAGAAAAGTAATTGATGATTTTTAATTAAGGGAGAAAATGCCGCAGACTGTAAGCATTTTTATTAAAAACATGAATGAAGTTCACCTCCTGAGTCGGCATCGGGACCATTTTTCTTGTTTAGAAAGATGTAAAGATGTACCGGTATAGACTACCGTTATCCAAATGAAGTGAACTTGTTTTTTTTATACATACAAGTTAATTAGGGTGGTACCGCGACAATAACCTCGTCCCTTTTTGGGGATGGGGTTTTTTTTATGCCAATTTTCATGCGAGAACAAACCATATATAAGGAGGAAATGTAATGGAAGATAAATTAAAAGAATTGCAAGCTGAAGCACTAACACGCATTGAAAGCAGTATTGATATGAAAGAACTAAATGAAATTCGTATCGCGTACTTAGGGAAAAAAGGCCCAATTACAGAAGTATTAAAAGGAATGGGCAAACTATCTGCTGAAGAAAGACCAAAGATGGGGGCGTTAGTAAACGTTATTCGTGACGAAATTACAAGCCGCATTGAGGCTAAACAAAAGGCGTTAGAAGAAGCGCTCGTCCAAGAAAAAATTGCTTCTGAAACAATTGATATAACTCTACCTGGTCGTCCTGTTTCTACAGGTAATCATCATCCTCTAACAAGAGTCGTAGAAGAAATTGAAGATTTATTTATTGGAATGGGCTATACCGTTGAAGAAGGCCCCGAAGTGGAAAATGATTACTATAATTTCGAAGCATTGAATCTGCCTAAGGATCACCCAGCAAGAGATATGCAAGATTCATTCTATATTACAGAAGAAACATTGCTTCGAACGCAAACATCACCAATGCAAGCAAGAACATTAGAGAAACATAAAGGGAAAGGTCCAGTGAAGATTATTTGTCCGGGTAAAGTATATCGTCGTGATAATGATGACGCGACACACTCCCATCAATTTATGCAGATTGAAGGACTTGTGGTTGATGAAAACATTCGTATGAGTGATTTAATTGGTACGCTTGAGGTTTTTGCGAAGAAAATGTTTGGGGAAGATAGAGAAATCCGTTTACGCCCAAGCTTTTTCCCATTCACAGAGCCTTCTGTTGAAGTGGATATTTCTTGTTTTATTTGTAAAGGTGCAGGCTGCAGTGTCTGTAAAAAAACAGGCTGGATTGAAATTCTAGGAGCTGGAATGGTTCATCCAAATGTATTGGAAATGTCCGGTTTTGACTCTAAGAAATATTCTGGATTTGCCTTTGGAATGGGTCCAGAGCGAATTGCGATGTTGAAATATGGAATTGATGATATTCGTCATTTCTATACAAATGATGTACGTTTCTTAAAACAATTTTCAGTACCGGAATATTAAGGGTGGAGGAGAAAAAATGTTAGTATCCTATAATTGGTTAAATGAATATGTAGATTTAAATGGCATAAGTCCTGATGAACTAGCAGAAAAAATTACAAAGAGTGGTATCGAGGTAGAAGGCGTCGAGGTTCTTGATGAAGGAATTAAAAATGTAGTAATCGGTTATGTTGTCGAGCGTGAACAACATCCGAATGCAGACAAATTAAATAAATGTTTAGTCGATGTTGGCGAGGGAGACCCAATCCAAATTATCTGTGGCGCTCCCAATGTAGATAAAGGCCAAAAAGTAGCTGTAGCAAAGGTTGGTGCAGTTCTTCCAGGTAACTTCAAAATAAAAAAAGCGAAGCTACGGGGGGAAGAATCAAACGGGATGATTTGTTCCCTGCAAGAGCTTGGTATCGAAGGAAAAATTGTCGCAAAAGACTATGCGCAAGGAATTTTTGTTTTTCCAAGTGATGTAGAGGTCGGCAAAAACGCATTAGAATATTTACAACGAAATGATGCTGTACTAGAACTGGGGTTAACTCCAAACCGTGCTGATTGCTTAAGCATGCTTGGTGTAGCGTATGAAGTAGCTGCCATTTTAGAAAAAGAAGTAAAACTACCTAATACAGAATATCCAACTATTAACGAAAAAGCATCTGATTATATTAAAGTTTCAGTAGAAGAGAATGCAGATGTACCATTATATACAGCAAGAGTGATTAAGAATATTAAAATCGCTCCATCTCCATTATGGATGCAAGGAAAATTAATGGCTGCAGGAATTCGCCCACATAACAATGTGGTCGACATTACGAACTTTATTTTACTAGAATATGGTCAACCGCTGCATGCTTTTGATTATGATAAAATTGGCTCAAAAGAAATTCTCGTAAGAAGAGCACAAAGTGGTGAAAAGATTACAACACTTGATGAAACAGACAGAACATTATCAGAAGATAATCTACTTATTACGAATGGAAAAGAAGGAATAGCTGTTGCTGGTGTAATGGGTGGTGCGAATTCTGAAGTTCAAGCTGGCACTACTACTGTTTTATTAGAATCGGCTTATTTTGACAGTAAAGTAATTCGCAGATCCTCTAAAGTAATTGGTTTAAGAAGTGAAGCGAGCGCAAGATATGAAAAAGGAATTGATCCAAATCGAGTACGTGAAGCTGCAGATAGAGCTTGTCAATTATTACAATTATATGCTGGCGGAGAAGTGCTTGAAGGGGAAGTCGCAGTTGATACACTAACTGCCGAGCCAAAAGTAGTTTCGATTACGCTCGAAAAAATCAATCAAACATTAGGAACGACATTAGAGACGAATGCAGTAACGGCTATTTTTAATAGTCTTCAATTTGCGACACAAATGGAAGGTGATACATTCATCGTAACTGTGCCAACAAGAAGAAATGATATTGTTATCGAGGCAGATTTAATCGAAGAAGTTGCTCGTCTTTATGGCTATGATAACTTGCCGAAAACATTGCCGATAGGTGCTGCTACACCAGGTTCTTTAACTGCTTATCAGAAAAAACGTCGTATGGCACGAAGATATTTAGAATCGGCTGGGTTATATCAAGCAATTACCTATTCATTAACAAATGAAGCGAAAGTGCATAGCTTTGCTTTAGAGAAAAGAAACCCAATCAACCTTGCAATGCCAATGAGTGAAGAACGTGCATTATTACGTCAAAGCATCGTGCCACAGCTGCTAGAGGTGCTTAAATATAATGCAGCAAGACAAAATGAAAACATAGCTGTTTATGAAACAGGGGTTGTGTTCTTAGCGAATGGAGAGCAGGAGCTTCCTGAGGAAAAAGAACATCTAGCTGGTGCAGTTACAGGCATTTGGAGTATGCACCCATGGCAAGGAGAAAAGAAAACTGTTGATTTCTTTGTTGTAAAAGGTGTATTGGAAGGATTATTCCAAAAGTTAGGTGTTATGGAGCAAATTACATTTGCTAGAGCGAATTTGGATGGTATGCATCCAGGAAGAACGGCTGAAATCGTTCTTAATGGGGAGATCATTGGATTTGTCGGTCAAGTGCATCCGCAAATGCAAAATGATTTAGATTTAAAAGAAACATATTGTTTCGAACTAGACTTAAGTAAGTTATTTGCTGTAGAAGTAGAAGCATTACATTATACGTCCATCCCTCGTTTCCCGTATGTAACAAGAGATATAGCGCTTGTTGTTGAGAAAGACGTGTTAGCTGGTACGCTTCAAGAAGTTATTATTGAAGCTGGCGGAAAGTTATTGAAAGATGTCCAAGTGTTTGATTTATATGAGGGCGAAAAAATGGAAGCAGGCAAAAAATCGATTGCATTCTCTTTAACATATTTTGATCCAGAACAAACATTAACAGATGAAATGATTAGCAAGACCCATGACAAAGTACTTGCTGCAGTAGAAGAAAAAGCTGGTGCTTCGCTAAGAGGCTGAGTCGGATAAAAAAAATCCCAGAGTTCAATTCTGGGATTTTTTTATTGAAGCTGGTATGTGGTGAACACAACAGCCTGAATTCATTTTTTCTTTCCATGGGGCGAATCGGGAGAGAAGCATATAATTACGAAAACGGTTTCGAATGGCAATTCTTATTTATTCACTATTTATGGCGATAATAGTGAATAAATAAATTAAAATTATATGATTTTTTAAAAAAATTCAATAAATTGGTTATTTTTATATTGATTTTTTGAAGTAATGATATTATTATATGTTTTGTAAGCGATTTCTGTAAGTGCTTTCGAAACCGATTTCGTTAAATTGAAATCTATCATTTTTGGGGGTGTTCATTTCTTTATAGAAATCTCATATTTAAGAAAGACTATTAAAATATTAAATAATTTGGGGGGTTATGATTTTGAAAAGAATGAAAAAGTTTGCTGCCTTAGGTATATCGTCATTGCTTGCACTGTCTTTAGCTGCTTGTAGTGGGAATGATACATCAAGTAAAACAAGTGGTAAAGATGAAAAAATCACGTTGGATTTTTGGACATTTGGTTCGACTGGTTATGAGGATTTAGCAAAAGAATACGAGAAAGAAAACCCAAATATTAAAATTAAAGTAAAGGCATCTGAAACAGCTGATCATCATGATGCGCTTTTTACAGCATTATCTGCGGGGAGCGGTGCACCTGATATTACGATGTTAGAGATTGACCAATTTGACCGTTTTAAAGTAGCTCAAGATCGTTTTGAAAATCTATATGATCTTGGTGCGAAAGATGTGAAAGACCAGTACTTAGAGTGGAAATGGAAGAGTGGAGAAAACCAGGACGGAGATTTCTTATTTGGTCTTCCTACAGATATTGGACCTAAAGGATTGTACTACCGAACTGATGTATTTGAAAAAGCAGGACTTCCAACTGATCCACAGGAAGTAGCCAATTTGATTAATTCACCTGAAGCATTTGAAAAAGCTGGATTACAAGTTAAAGAGAAAACAAAATTGCCATTTGTTGATAGTATTGAAATGGCATATAGAGCTTATCTAGATTCTGCGAAAACAGCTTACTTGACTCCTGATAATAAATTAAATTTAGGAGCAGACAGTGAAGTGAAAAAAGCATATGACTATGCTATTCGCTTAAATGAACTTGGAATTATAGGTAAATATGATATGTGGACTCCAGAGTGGGCAAATGCTGTTAACAAAGGCGAATTTGCGGCAGAGTTAGGAGCAGGATGGTTAAAAGGATGGATGGAAGGAAATGCTCCTGATGCTGTTGGGAAATGGAGAGTTGCTACATTACCAACTGAGTTTGCTGCAAACTGGGGTGGTTCATACATTGCCGTACCATCTGAAACAAAACATTCCCGAGAAGCTTATGATTTTATTGAATGGCTTGTATCACCAGAAAATCAATTGAAATCATTCCAAAGCCATGGATTATTCCCATCTGCTCAATCTGTATATGATATGGAAGAATTTAAAACGAATGCAGATGAATTCTTTGGTGGCCAAGCAACAGCTCCAGTATTTGCAGAAGCTGCAAAGGACATTAGTGGCATAGGATATAAAGGTGAAAAATATGCTTCAATCCATAGCGAAGTATTGAATGCGCTTAAGAATGTCCAAAATAAAGGAGCAGACCCAGAAAAAGAATGGAAAGCTGCCGTGAAGCGCGCAGAAGATTTATTAAGCCGTTAATCTAGCATTTGTTCTATAAAAAACAAAGTTACTAAAATCTACTAACCTTTAAATAATTTGAAAAGTCGGTCGGCTTACATATATGAGCCTTTAGCGAGAAAAAGGTTTGTGGTAAGCCGGCGATACTTCATATATTGGTTTTTGTGAGGAAAATGAATAATGATGGATAGATAGGGAAGTTTGGACGTTTATATGTACCATGCTCCCTCGAATATGAAAAGAGGTGGGGAAATGAATCCTAGCAGTAATAAGGAAACTGTGAACACTGTCAGTAAGAAGCAACCTATTCATAAAAAACAGAAAAAATTTAGGTCTGAGCAAAAAAAGGATATGCTGTCAGGATATTTATATATAGCACCTTTCTTCATAATTTTTGCCGTTATTGGCTTATATCCTATGCTTTTTAGTATTTACCTAGCCTTCCAAAAATGGAATGGCTTAAGCCCGATGACATTTAACGGACTGGCTAATTTTGAGACTGTACTCACGGATCCTCTATTTTGGAAATCGGTTTATAATACGATAATTATAGGAATTATGGGAACAGCTCCACAGTTAGTCGTCGGTCTTATTTTAGCTTATTTGTTGAATATGGCTTTTCTTAAATTTAAAAGCTTCTTTCGTGTAACAATTTTTATGCCCTATTTAACTTCCATGGTTGCCGTAGCCCTTATCTTTAGTGTGTTATTCAGTAATCATGAATCTTCTTTAGCCAATTATGTATTAACTCATTTCTTTGGACTTGACCCTATCCAATGGGCAGCCTCTGAATGGGGGACGAAAATTGCGATATCCATTATGGTGTTCTGGCGATGGGTAGGATATAACACGATTATCTATCTAGCTGGAATTCAAGGTATACCAAATGATTTATACGAGGCAGCTACCATTGATGGTGCCAATAAATTTCATCAGCTTTTTTACATTACTATCCCAATGATGAAACCATTTATTATTTTAACGGTATTCACTTCAACAGTTGGTGCCATGCAGTTATTCTCTGAACCAACTGTGTTTTTAGGAACTGGTGCTTTCACAAGGGATGAAGCGATGACAATTGTTATGTACCTGTATAGAGATGCATTTAAATTGCAGTCATTTGGAACCGCATCCGCAACTGCAATCATTCTATTGGTCATTATATCATTATTTGCTGTCATAAACTTAAGTTTAACGCAAGGATTTAGAAAGAAAAAGAGAGGTGTGGATCAATGAGGAAGCATGACAAAAGAAACCGGAGAAAGTTTTCCATAGGCAGATTATCCGTTTACTTATTTTTATTTATTGCTGCTATCGTTTCGTTGTTTCCATTTTACTGGATGTTTGTCATGGCAACAAGGCCGAGTGCTGCCTACAATTCCATCCCACCAACTTTAACACCAGGAAATATGCTGGTTGAAAACTTTAAAAAGGTATTAAGTCAAATTGATTTTTTTGGTGGGATGTGGAATTCATTTATACTCTGTTTTGTTGTAACGATCATAGTACTACTCATTAGTTCATTAGCAGGCTTTGCCTTTGCCAAATTTAGATTCCCAGGAAGAAACATTTTTTTCATTGCTATTTTGGTAACCATGATTATTCCACCGCAATTAGGGTTAATCCCACAATACTTCTTAATTTCTAAAATAGGACTTCTAGATACCTTACAAGGAGTTATGATTGTATCCTTTTTAAATCCTTTAGGGATATTTCTAATGCGCCAATATATATCCGAGGGAGTTCCTGATGAATTAATAGAAGCAGCGAAATTAGATGGGTGCTCGAATTTCCGTATCTATTGGGGAATTGTATTACCGATTATCTTACCAGCGTTTGCTACTCTTGGAATTATTGTATTTACTGCTGTTTGGGGAGAGTTCTTATGGCAGTTTACGGTTTTAAGAGATCCAGAAATGTATACCATCCAGGTTGCATTAGCACAGTTGGGCAATACTCATAATATTGATTTCGGTATGATTTTATCTGGTGTGTTCTGGGCAACTGTTCCATTATTAGTCATTTTCTTATTATTTAACCGATTATTTATATCAAGTATTACGGAAGGGTCTGTGAAATAAAGACTATTTCCTGCCATGCTATTGTTTCATTCTCTAACTTTTATTAATCTAATATTAGGAATGAATTTAGACGGAAATAGAAGGGAAAAAACGATGAGTTTAACGATAAAGGACATTGCACAATTGGCAGGGGTATCACCATCAACCGTTTCGAAAGTATTAAATAATTATGGCGAAATAAGTGAGATGACTAGAAAAAAAGTCATGACAGTTATTAATGAAAAGGGCTACGCACCAAATTTTTCGGCTCGGTCACTGGCAACGAAAAAATCAAATCTCATTGGTCTTGTCTATGCAGGTAAAATCAATGTAGACATGACCCATCCATATTTTAATGAAGTTATTTCGACTTTTAAGAAAAATATTGGATTACTTGGATACGATATCTTAATGTTTTCTAATGAACAATTTCAAGGAAGTTATTTAGCAAGATGCAAGCACTTTAATTTGGATGGCTGCTTGATAATTGCAGGTGAAGAAGTAGAGGACGCTACTTTTGAACTTGCTGAGAGCGGTTTTCCTTGTATTGGAATTGATATTGAATTAGTAGGTCCAAAAGCGAGCTACGTCATGACGGACAATGTAAATTTATCAAGGAAAGTAGTAGAGCATTTTTATTTGAATTCTCTTAGAAAAATTGGCTATATTGGCGGGATGAGTGAATCCGTCATTTCTAATTTAAGGTTAAAGGGATTCAAGGATGCGATGAATCAGTTTGGTCTTGAAATCAGGGAAGAGTGGATTCAATATGGAGATTACCATGAAGAGAGTGGTTATATCGCAATGAAGAGAATACTAGAGTTGAAGGATTATCCAGAAGCTATTTTTGCTGCATCCGACTTAATGGCTTTAGGTGCACTAAGAGCTATTAAGGAAGCTGGACTTCATACACCTAGAAACATCCGAATTGTAGGATGTGATGATATTGCTGCTTCCCGCTATAGTGATCCTAAATTGACCACGGTCAAACAGGATAAGGAGAAAATCGGTAAATTATCTGCTTTTATGCTAAATGACTTGATAGAAGGAAAATCAAAATTAAAGCCAGTGTATACAGACTCTAAAATTATTGTAAGGGAAACGTGTGGGACGAACAAAGCCTTCAGGTGAGCTCTGGGCTGATTTAGGAGCTTTCTTACATAAATAATAAGACTTGTATGGATGTCAGGAGGTTTTTTGGTGAATTATTATGCAGTATTTGATGTAGGTGGCTCTGCAATAAAATTTTCGCTTATGAATGAATTGGGAAACTTTGTAGAAAAGTCTTCTGTTCCTACTCCAAAAGATGGAATCGATTCTTTCGTGGATACAATCGAAACAGTAGTGAAGAATTTTCAAGAAAAGAATGAGATAATCGGTATCGCCTTAAGTATGCCAGGAGCAGTAGATGTAGAAACAGGATTTATAAAAGGAACCTCAGCTCTGCCATATATTCATGGGCCGAATATAAGGGATGTCATCCAAGAACGGACAAAATTGCTTGTTGAGCTTGAAAATGATGCTAATTGTGCAGGGTTAGCGGAGGGATGGATGGGTGCTGCAAAAAATGTCGATGATTATATTTGTATTGTAATTGGGAGTGGTATTGGTGGTTCTATTTTTCTAGATAAGAAAATTCGTCATGGTAGCCATCTTTTCGGAGCCGAATTTGGTTACATGATTTTAGAGGATTATCTGAATCAGCCGCTAGGGGAATCATGGAGTTCTCTTGCAGCAACTGGAGGTTTAATTAAGCAAGTTGCGAAACGGAAAAACTTGGATCCAATAACTTTGGACGGTCAAATTGTATTTAACATGTCTGATGAAGGCGACTGGGAAGTACAGGAAGAAATAGAAAAATTCATTAAGCGCTTAGCTGTAGGAATTTATAATTTACAATACATTATTGATCCGGAGAAAATTCTAATCGGCGGAGCAATCAGTAAACGCGAAGGGCTTATTGAACAGATTAACGAAAAGCTAAAAATTATGAAGCCAACAGAAGAGTGTTTAAACATTCAAGTTCAGCCATGCCAATTTGGAAATGACTCGAACTTAATTGGAGCTCTATACCATTTCTTACAAAGAAGATCTAGTCCATTAAGTGGTGTATCTAAAGGGAAATAAGTACATCCTCTTTAAAACCTGTATCTGGATAAGAAAGAATAGGGGGAGGTTGCCTTTTAGTGTTTTTTCTCATTCACTTCTATAGCTGGAAGGAATGTCATTTACGTGTTAATTTTTCAGTAGTAATCATTTGATTGTACATAAAAATCATCCTTTCTTTTAATGTTGTTGGTAACTTCATTTTACTCAAAAGGATGATTTTTTTTGTTCCAAAAATCAGCTTTCATTACTTTTTGGACAGCCCCCTACTCACTATGTGAAGCTAGTTTTGTCCCAGTCTGTTTTTTTAATCATAATTATTTCTCTATATCAAAAGTCTTAAGATAGAATCTATTCGAATGACTTCCCTACCAAGAATAGTTCATGATATGATAGAAACTAGGATTCTTTAGATTGGAGGCATGGGCGTGTCAAATACCCCTAAAAATCGTACAAATGTTGATATATATGGAACACAATATACAATAATAGGGAAAGAACCTTCTAACCATGTTAGACTGGTTGCCTCCATAGTTGATGAAAAAATGCGTGAAATTCATGTTTTGAATCCCTCACTTGATACCAATAAACTTGCTGTACTTACCGCAGTAAATATAGTAAACGACTATGTAAAGCTAGAAGATCGAGTGAAAGAATTAGAGGAAAAATTAAAAAGAAGAGAAAAGGACTGACATTGTTCATGTTAGATATTATTTTGGTTATATTGCTGCTTTTTGGTCTTCTTAGAGGACTAAAAAGAGGATTTATTATGCAAATTATACACTTAACAGGATTTATTGTTGCGTTTATTGTTGCTAATAAATATTACATCCCATTATCGCAAAAATTAACACTATGGATTCCATATCCAAATATAGGGGAAAATAGTTTGCTGCAATCTTTTATTCAAACGGCAAATATGGAAGATGTCTTTTACAGAGGGTTCTCCTTTGTGGTGATATTTTTTGTAGTGAAAATTATTTGGCAAATTATTGGAAGTATGATAGATTTTGTTGCTAGTATTCCTATTTTAAAACAGTTAAATACATGGGCTGGTGCGGTCCTAGGATTTGTCGAAACGTATTTGCTATTATTCCTTCTATTATTTATTTCTATTTTAATTCCGGTTGATTTTATTCAATCTCAATTAAATGAATCCTCGGTTGCCGCATGGATGATAGAAAACACTCCATATTTTTCAGAGAAAATAAAAGATTTATGGTTTGATTATATGGCTTCATAGAAAGAGGAAACTCTTCTAGCTTTATATGTAGCTAGAGAGTTTTTTTGTTTAGTTAAACAGGTGCTGCATGATTATTGAATTTATACAGTTCATGGTATGATAGGTAGGATGAGAAGATGAGTTATTTTACATATGTGGGTGATAAAGGATGATTACAAATAAAGATATTATTCGATTATTAGAGCAAATCGCGATATATATGGAGTTGAAAGGAGAAAATCCATTTAAAATATCTGCCTTTCGAAAAGCTGCCAATACGATTGAAACAAGTGAATTAAACTTAACCGAAATAACCGATCTTACGGAACTGCCGGGAATAGGAAAGGGAACAGCAGCTGTTATAGAAGAATATCTAAAAG
This sequence comes from Niallia sp. M35, assembly GCF_050971705.1. NCBI lineage: Bacteria > Bacillati > Bacillota > Bacilli > Caryophanales > Bacillaceae > Niallia > Niallia sp. M35. Next base: position 224,913 of record NZ_JBPCEP010000005.1, on the reverse strand, counting down.
AAGGTAAGTCGTCTGTTTTACAAGAGTTAAAAGACGAAGTTCCAAAAGGGTTAATACCATTGCTGCAGCTGCCAGGTCTCGGTGGGAAAAAAATTGCAAAATTATATAAAGAGCTATCTGTTGAAAATGCAGAGGATTTAAAAAATGCATGTTTAAAAGGAGAAGTGCAAGCATTAAAAGGTTTTGGCAAAAAGACGGAAGAAAAAATTATGGAAGCCCTTCAAAATGCCGGTTCTCGCCCAGAGCGACTGCCGATTGCATTTATGATTCCGATAGCAGTTTCCATTGAGGAACACCTAGCTAAGATGGCAGGTGTTGTGCAATACTCTAGAGCCGGGAGTTTAAGAAGAGTTAGGGAGACGATTAAAGATTTGGATTTTATTATTGCCACAAAAGATCCTAATCAGGTGAAAGAGCAGTTGATTCAGCTGCCGTCCATAAAAGAAGTAATTGGAGCAGGATTGACAAAAGTTAGTGTAATTCTGGGGCTGGATTATGACGTTTCTATTGACTTTCGGTTAGTGAAACCAGAGGAATTTGCAACAACCTTACATCATTTCACAGGTTCAAAAGAACATAATGTGCGAATGAGACAGCTAGCTAAAGAACGCGGAGAAAAAATAAGCGAGTATGGTGTGGAAAATAATGAAACAGGCGAAATAAAAACCTTTAAGACAGAAGAAGCGTTTTATCATTATTTCGAACTGCCCTTTATTCCTCCTGAAATAAGAGAAGATGGGAAAGAAGTAGAAAATTATTCAGATGATAGTGAGCTTATTTCCTTGGAAGATATTAAAGGAGATTTGCATATGCATACTACTGCGAGTGATGGTGCACATTCATTAGAAGAAATGATAGAAGCAAATCGAAAATTAGGCTATCAATACATGGCTATTACAGACCATTCTCAATATTTAAAGGTTGCCAATGGATTAACACCAGATAGAGTGAGAAAGCAAATCAAAGAAATTAAAAGGTTAAATGCAAAATATGAGGATATAACTATTTTAGCTGGTGCTGAGATGGATATATTACCAGACGGCACACTAGATTATGATGATGAATTATTGAAAGAATTAGATATTGTAATTGCCTCCATCCATTCTGCCTTTTCACAATCGAAAGATAAGATAATGAATAGATTAAAAGCTGCCATGGAAAACAAGTATGTTAATATCATTGCACACCCGACTGGTAGGAAAATTGGCAAAAGAGATGGTTATGATATTGACATGGAAATGCTTATTCAGTTAGCGAAAGAAACGAATACTATCTTGGAATTGAATAGTAATCCTAACCGCTTAGATTTAAATGCAGCACATGTCAAAATGGCCCAGGATGCGGGCGTAAAGATTGTAATTAATACAGATGCTCATTATAAGCATGAGCTTAATAATATGGCTATCGGAGTATCCACCGCGAAAAAGGGCTGGATAAAAAAATCTACTGTATTGAATGCAATGTCCAAAGAAGAATTATTAGCCTTCTTATATAAAGGATGATCAGTATATAGGTAAGTAGTTAGCTTGGAAAACAATGGCTGAAACTCTGCAAGGAAAAGCTGTTTTTGCCTCAGTCCAAGTCTTGAAATGAAAAGCAATCTCTCTGTTGAAAGATAGCTCAACGGAAAAGAACGCTCAAAAAGTCAGAAGAACCATTAAAAAATATGATTAAACCCGAAATGGGGATAGCAAAGGAGATTACTCCATGCAGGAAAGAGTATTTAAAACGTTAGAATTTGATAAAATTAAAGATCAATTAATCGAACATGCATCTTCTTCATTGGGAAGATATAAAGTGGAGGAATTAGTTCCATCTACTGATTATAATGAAGTTGTAAGATGGCAAGAGGAAACAGATGAAGCTGCTAAGGTATATCGCATGCGTGGATCCATCCCTCTTGATGGAATCTATGATATCCGCGCCCATGTGAAAAGATCTTCTATTGGCGGTATGCTTAGCCCATCTGAATTAAATCAGATTGCAAGTACTGTTCATGCTAGTAGACAAATGAAACGATTTATTGAAGAATTTCATGAAGAAGAGCCTATTCCGATACTGTTTACTTTAACAGACAGTATCATGGTGCTTGCTGAAGTAGAAGAAGAAATTAAGATGGCTATTGATGAACAAGGTGCAGTGATGGATAGTGCAAGTGATGCCCTTAGAACGTTAAGAAATCAGCTGCGTAGAAATGAATCAAAAGTACGAGAGAAACTAGAAAGTATGATTCGTTCCTCAAGTGCCCAAAAAATGCTGTCTGACAGTATTATTACAATTAGAAATGATCGGTATGTTATCCCAGTTAAGCAAGAATATCGAGGCAATTATGGGGGGATTGTTCATGACCAAAGTGCCTCTGGGCAAACCCTGTTTATTGAACCACAGTCTGTAGTGACACTAAATAATGAACTTCAAGCTATTCGGGTCAAAGAACAACAAGAAATTGATCGTATCTTAACGCAATTAACTGCACTTGTAGCACAATATGAAGAAGAGCTATTGCATATTGTCACTGTATTAGCAGAAATTGATTTTATGTTTGCAAAAGCAAAATATGCTCACCGCTTAAAAGCATCCAAACCAAAAATTAATAATGAAGGAAAGATTGTTCTTCATAAGGCGAAGCATCCACTTATACCGCCAGAGGTTGTGGTAGCGAATGATATTATTCTTGGGGATTCCTATACATCTATTGTTATTACCGGACCAAATACGGGCGGTAAAACAGTAACTTTAAAAACAGTAGGTCTATGTACTTTAATGGCACAGGCAGGCCTGCAAATACCAGTATTAGACGGTTCAGAAATGGGCGTTTTTAAATCTGTATACGCAGATATAGGGGATGAACAGTCTATTGAACAGTCTTTAAGTACGTTCTCTTCCCATATGGTTAATATTGTTAGTATTCTTGAAAAAGTGGATCATAAAAGTCTTGTTTTATTTGATGAATTAGGAGCTGGTACAGATCCTCAAGAAGGAGCAGCTCTAGCTATTTCAATTCTCGATGAAGTAAATAAACGCGGGGCAAGAGTTATTGCAACTACTCATTATCCGGAGTTAAAGGCTTATGGATATAATCGCGAAGGCGTTGTAAATGCAAGTGTGGAATTTGATATTGAAACATTAAGTCCAACCTATCGATTACTCATTGGAGTCCCGGGAAGAAGTAATGCCTTTGAAATTAGTAAGCGCTTGGGTTTAAAGGAAGATGTGATTAATACAGCTCGGTCACATGTAAGCGAGGATAGTAATAAAATCGAGAATATGATTGCCTCTCTGGAGAATAGTCGTAAGCAAGCAGAAAGAGAGCATGAAGAAGCGAAAGATCTATTAAAACAAGCGGAAATGCTTCATCGTGATTTACAGAAACAAGTAATGGAATATTACGAGAAGAAAGAAACACTGCAAGAAAAAGCAAAAAGAGAAGCGAAAGAAATTATCGAAAATGCTAAAAAAGAAGCCGAAGCGGTTATTGGCGATTTACGAAAAATGCAGCTCGAAAAACGAGCAGAAGTAAAAGAACATGAACTAATTGATGCAAGAAAACGTTTAGATGATGCAACACCACAAATAGAAAGACAAAAACAACCAGCTGCATCGAAGACGAACCATGTTTATCAGCCTGGCGATGAAGTGAAGGTTCTAACCTTTAATCAAAAAGGCCAATTACTAGAAAAAGTTTCCGACAAAGAATGGCAAGTCCAAATTGGTATTATGAAAATGAAGGTCAAAGAAAAAGATCTTGAATTCATCAAAGCGCCTAAGGTAGTAGAAACAAAACCACTAACTACGATAAAAGGAAAAGACTATCACGTTAGCTTGGAGTTAGACCTACGTGGCGAAAGATTTGAAAATGCTCTTGCTCGAGTAGAAAAGTATATAGATGATAGCTTGCTTGCTGGCTATCCGCGAGTCTCCATTATTCATGGGAAAGGAACAGGAGCCCTCCGTTCAGGTGTTCAAGAGTATTTGAAAAATCATCGCGCAGTAAAAAGGATTCGTTTTGGCGAAGCAGGAGAAGGCGGCAGCGGCGTAACGGTTGTCGAATTTAAATAAATATTCTTTTGGAGAATAATGGTAGAGGAGAAACCTTATGGCACAATTTTGGGAAAATGAATATGTAAAAACGGCCGGCGATTATAGTGTTGTTATTCTAAGCCTTGTTGTATTTTTAGCTATATTTGAACTTGTAACAAAATATAATAATTGGGATGAAATAAAAAATGGGAATCTAGCAGTTGCGATGGCGACAGGCGGAAAAATCTTTGGAATAGCGAATATTTTCAGCCATTCAATTATGCAAAATGATTCTTTACTGAAAATGATTATCTGGGGTGTATATGGTTTTGTCCTATTGTTAATTGGTTATTTCATCTTTGAATTTTTAACCCCTAAATTTAATATTGACGATGAAATAAAAAATGATAATCGAGCAGTCGGCTTTATTTCTATGATTATTTCTGTTGGTTTATCTTTTGTAATTGGTGCAGGTATCTCTTAATAAATATAGTATTTTAAATGAAGGTTGGACGTAAATATTCAAAGCCAAAAAGCCAAACAAATCACATTCGCATGATTGTTTGGCTTTTTTAGTTACTATTAAAAAGGCTGTTTTTATGCGGAATTGTGTCAATTAAAGGGAAAGTAGGCTTATACATAATCCAATGAATATGTTCCTCCATATAATAAGCTAGTACAACAATAGAATTAAATGGAGGAATTGTGTTGGAAACAGAGAAAAGATGGTTAAAACTTTATCCTGAACAAATTGCCAAAAATGTTTATTATCGTGCAGATACTCTCCCACAATTATTAAAATACGCGGCAAATGAGTATCCAAAACATAAAGCTATTCATTTTATGGGAAAAGAAATGACGTTTAAAACACTTTATAAGAAAACATTGCAATTTGCAGCTTATTTACAGCACTTAGGTGTAAAAAAAGGGGACAGGGTTGCAGTAATGCTGCCGAATATTCCACAAACAGTTATTAGTTTCTATGCAATCTTGCAGGCGGGAGCTATCGCTGTACCAGTAAATCCGCTTTATCAAGAGCGAGAAATAGAATTTATTATGAAAGATTCAGGGGCGAAAGTAATTATAACATTAGATATGCTCTACAATAGAGTGGAAAGAGTAATGAAGCAAACAGATCTTGAACAAATTATTGTTACATCTATTAAAGATTATCTCCCATTTCCCAAAAATATTGTCTATCCATTCATTCAAGCGAAAGAGCAAGGAAAACCTCCAACAATTTCATCATCAAACTCTACTCATCTATTTATCCAAACATTAAAGTCCAAAGAATCAGTACTAAAGGAAGTACCGATAAATTTTGAAGAAGATATAGCGATTCTACAATACACTGGCGGAACGACAGGTTTTCCAAAGGGAGTTATTCTCACCCATCAAAATTTAGTAGCCAATACTTCTATGTGCAGACAATGGCTATATAAGATGGAAAAGGGAAAAGAAAAAATGCTTGCCGTCATGCCATTATTCCATGTGTATGGGCTTATGACAGTTCTTGTATTATCAGTAATGGAAGTATATAAAATGATTCTTGTTCCGAAATTTAATGCGAGTGGTTTGTTAAAAACAATCCATAAACAAAAGCCAACTGTCTTTCCAGGAGCACCTACTATCTACATTGGTTTAATGAATCATCCAGACATAAGCCAATACGATCTTTCCTCGATTAAAGGAGCGATTAGTGGTTCTGCTCCATTACCAGTTGAGGTTATTGAGAAATTTGAGGAGAAGACAGGCGGGAAAATAGTAGAGGGCTATGGATTAACGGAAACTTCCCCTGTTACCCACGTGAATTTTCTTTGGGACAATGAAATTGTAAAAGGAAGTATTGGTGTTCCTTGGCCAGGGACTGATGCAGCTATTTTTTCATTAGAGTCAGGTGAAATATTGCCAGTGGGAGAAGTTGGTGAGCTTGCAATTAAGGGGCCGCAAGTAATGAAAGGATATTGGAACAATGAAGAAGAAACCAATAAGGTTTTAAAAGATGGCTGGTTACTAACTGGTGATATCGCATATATGGATGAGAAAGGGTATTTTTATATCGTCGATCGGAAAAAGGACATTATCATTGCAGGCGGCTTTAATATCTATCCTCGTGAAATTGAAGAAGTTTTGTATGAGCACCCAGCTGTTATGGAAGCATCAGTTGTGGGAGTGAAGGATTCTTATAGGGGAGAGACAGTGAAAGCATTTATTGTATTGCGCGAAGGAATGACGGTTACAGAAGAAGAACTGAATCAGTTTATGCGTAGGAAATTGGCATCTTTTAAAGTACCTCGTATTTATGAATTTAGAGAAGAACTTCCGAAAACGGCAGTAGGAAAAGTATTAAGAAGACAATTGAAGAAAGAAAGTGAAGAAGAAAATGAGTAATAAAGCATTGCAGATTGTGGTTTTATTATCGAGAACCGTTTCTCCTGAAGCTTCCCTCGTACTTGAAGCAGAACAACCATTGGTAGAAGAAAAAGAGTTTATCATCAATCCGCCAGATGCGATAAGTTTAGAAGAAGCCCTTCAATTAAAAGAAAAATATGGTGGGCGTATAACGGTGCTGATGGTAAGTAAAAAAGAAGGAGAAAAGCAATTGAGAACAGCTTTAGCTATGGGAGCAGATCAAGCTGTTTTAATAGAATCTAATCCTAATGAAGATCATCCAGCTCATATAGCTAAAAAGATACAGGAATATTTGCAGAATATAGACTACGATGTTCTATTAGCAGGAGATTTTTCTACAGATGGAGCAACAAGTCAAGTAGGTCCTAGGGTTGCTGCTTTATTAGATATTCCCTACTTTGTGAAAGCAATTCGAATCGAACAAGAGGAAAAACATGCAAGAATTATAAGAAATGCAGATGGAGACATCGAAACATATCGAGTTCCGTTTCCTTTTTTAGCTACCATTCCACAAAGTTTACATGTTCCAAGATTGCCATCACTTGCTGGAATCATGAAAGCAAAAAAGAAGCCTTTTCGAATCATCCAGTTAAAGGACAGTCGAGCAAAAAAAACGCTCAGCCACTATTCGTATCCACAATTAAATCGTAAACAAATAATGTTGCAAGGGGAAATAAAAGATCAAGTTGCTTCATTATCCAAATTATTAAAGTCATAGTAATGGAGGAGTTAATATGAAGGGAAAAATCGTTGTGTTGGGAGAACATCAAGAAGGAAAACTTGCCTCCATTACCCTTGAATGTATTTCAGCAGCAAAGGAATTACAAACGGAGGCAGAAACGATTCTCTTGCTAATGGGAGAGGATATGAGAAAGAACGCATCTGAATGGGATGAAACGGATGTCGATCAAATCATTATCGTGGAACATCCTTTGTTAGCTAGATTTTCGAATGAATCATATATAAAAGCCCTCTTATCTGTTTGGGAACAACTTGAACCCTCTATTCTTTTATGTGGACATAATGATATCGGCAGATCCATCTTCCCGTATTTAAGTGAGAAATGGAATCTATCCTTATTTTCAAATATAGAGAGTTTTGTCTTTCATGATAATAAACTGTCTATAACTCGGTCTGCTTATTCTGGAAAATTAACGGAACGGACAGAAGTTGAAGATTCTTCTTTTCTTATGACAATAAAGCCCAAAAAATGGACGACTCTCCCAAAGAAAGAGAAAACAAAACCGAATGTTCGTTCTTTGAAAGTAAATATCGATAAGCCAGTAGCTACTTTAATTGGACTCGAACAAAAAAGAGAAAAGGCAGCTGGCTTAGTAGATGCAAAAATTATTGTTGGCGCTGGAAGAGGCATTCAAAACGAAGAGGGATTTGCACTAGTGAAGAAATTAGCTGACACTCTTGGCGGAACAGTTGGTGTTTCCAGAGGTGCAGTAGAATTAGGAGTATGTGATGCTTCTATTCAGCTTGGTCAGACAGGAAAAACCGTGGCTCCAGATATATATATCGCCTGCGGAATATCAGGGGCTATTCAACATCTTGTTGGCGTAACATCTGCCAAAACCATTATCGCTATTAATAAAGATCCAAATGCTCCCATTTTTGAAGTAGCTGATTATGGGATTGTAGGAGATATTTTTGAAATAATACCTTCTTTATTAAAAGAATGGGAATGATCTAATTATGGGTGAATGTATTAGCTGATAGTAGGGGAAAATGATATTTGAAACATATTATTAGTATCATCTAAGAAACCATGGTATACTTTCGATATTGTTAGTTTATCAAATAAGGAGGCAAATTATAAATGGCCATTACACATGCAACAGATCAAACATTCCAAGAAGAAACAGGTTCAGGTGTAGTATTAGTAGATTTCTGGGCACCATGGTGCGGACCTTGTAAAATGATCGCTCCAGTTCTTGAAGAACTTGATGGCGAAATGGGAGATAGTGTAAAAATCGTTAAAGTAGATGTAGATGAAAACCAAGGATCAGCATCTAAATTTGGCGTAATGAGCATCCCAACTTTACTTGTTCTTAAAGACGGTGAAGTAGTAGATAAAGTAGTTGGATTCCAACCAAAAGAAGCTCTTTCTGAACTATTAGCTAAACATGTTTAATGAAACTCTTTCATTTTTGAAAGAAAAAGACCTGTAGACACCACTAGTGTCTGCAGGTTTTTTATGGAGAAAAAATAAACTTGCTGGTAGAAATGGAAAATATAATCATAATCCGATAAAAGCCGTTATAACAAAACATCGCAATAAAATCATTCCCCCTCTTTTCTCCTTATTTTTTCATATAACAATAAACCGTTTTCCCTAAAATATTCCCATTCCATACTTTTTCCTTGATGAATCGATGAAATTCTCTATAATTAGAGAAGATAGTATATATGTTCGTTTATAAGGTTTGTGAGCTGGGAGGGAAAATTGTGAACGACATCATTAAAAATAAATTAATGATCTTACCTGATCAGCCTGGATGTTATTTGATGAAGGACCGACAAGGTACCATTATTTATGTAGGAAAAGCAAAGGTATTAAAAAATCGAGTTCGTTCCTACTTTACAGGCTCTCATGATGGCAAGACATTAAGACTAGTCAATGAAATTGAAGATTTTGAATACATCATAACCTCTTCCAATATTGAAGCATTAATATTAGAAATAAATTTAATTAAGAAGCATGATCCAAAATATAATATTATGCTGAAGGATGATAAAAGCTATCCATTTATTAAATTGACGGCTGAAAGGCATCCAAGGCTGATTACAACTCGAAATGTAAAGAAAGACAAGGGCAAGTACTTTGGCCCATATCCAAACGTCCAAGCAGCAAATGAAACAAAAAAACTGCTTGATCGCATTTATCCTTTACGTAAGTGCAATGTGCTGCCAGATAGAGTTTGTTTATATTATCATTTAGGACAATGTTTAGCTCCTTGTGTAAATGAGGTTACCGAACAAGAATATAAGAAGATGACAGATGATATCATCAAGTTCTTAAATGGTGGATATAAAGATATTAAAAAAGAACTATCTGAAAAAATGATGGCAGCATCAGAAGAATTAGACTTTGAACGCGCTAAGGAATACCGTGACCAAATCGCTCATATCGAAGCAACAATGGAAAAGCAAAAAATGATGATGACGGATTTAGTAGACAGAGATATTTTTGGCTATTCCTATGATAAAGGCTGGATGTGTGTTCAAGTATTTTTTGTTCGTCAAGGAAAGTTAATTGAACGCGATGTTAGTACGTTTCCTATTTATCAAGAGCCTGAAGAGGAAATGCTAACATATCTAGGGCAGTTTTATGAGAAAGCCAATCATTTTAAACCAAAGGAAATTTATCTTCCAGACGAGATCCAAGGAGATATTGTCGAAGAATTATTAAATGTAAAAGTGATAAAGCCGCAGAGAGGGCAAAAAAAGGAACTTGTATTATTAGCTAATAAAAATGCGAAGAATGCTTTAACAGAAAAGTTTGCATTAATCGAACGTGATGAGGAGCGTACGATAAAAGCAGTGGAAAACCTAGGCAGACAAATGGGGATTTACACACCACTGCGGATTGAAGCATTTGATAACAGTAATATTCAAGGGACGAATCCAGTTTCAGCGATGATTGTCTTTATCGATGGAAAACCAGCGAAACGAGAATACCGCAAGTATAAGATCAAATCAGTAAAAGGACCAGATGATTATGAATCCATGCGGGAAGTAGTTCGAAGAAGATACCAGCGTGTTTTAAAAGAAGGGCTGCCGCTTCCAGATTTACTATTAATTGATGGTGGAAAAGGGCATCTTGAAGCAGTTAGAGAGGTTCTACTCGATGAATTAAGCTTAGATATTCCAGTTGCTGGTTTAGTAAAGGATGATAAGCACCGCACTTCTCAACTGCTATTCGGAAATCCATTGGAGATTATCCCGCTTGAGCGAAATAGTCAGGAATTCTATTTATTACAAAGAATCCAAGATGAAGTTCACCGCTTTGCCATTACGTTCCATCGTCAATTAAGAGGGAAGAATGCTTTTCAGTCATTATTGGATGACATTCCTGGGATTGGAGAAAAGCGCAGAAAATTACTTTTAAAAACCTTTGGATCTGTGAAGAAAATGAAAGAAGCTACGATCGAAGAATTTGTGAAAGCAGGTATTCCCGCAAATGTGGCTGAACAATTACTTGCTAAATTAAAGAAATAAAAAATTAATTGTCGGAATGAATCCACTGTGCTATAATGATGGCAACTTATAACTTAATAAGTGAAGGTAGAGGTGCGAGCTTCAAGAGTAATAATTCGGAGAAGAATGAGCTTCAGGGAAGAATTATGAAAGGGATAGATCGCCGAAGTAAGGAAAGTTCTCATGACTTTCTTTGCTGGTTTTGCATTGAATAAATGTAAGACTGTCAAAACAAGAAACTGTTTTGGAGAGCTATCTCACTGTTTGTGCATATTTATAATGTATTTAGCTGCACGGCAATGAGATATTCTCATTGCTTTTTTTATTTGTCTTTTACTAATTAAGATTGCGAAAGAGGAAAAGAAAAGTACATAAAAAAAAGCAATGAGAAATAAAAAGAAACCTCTAAGATTACAAGAAGGTAGGGAATGAAGTGGGATTAGTTGTACAAAAATTTGGTGGTACTTCCGTAGGCAGTGCAGAAAGAATTCTTCATGTAGCAGAAAGAGTAATCGAAGAAAGAAATCGTGGCAATGATGTAGTCGTCGTCGTATCCGCTATGGGGAAAACAACCGATTCGCTTGTAACGCTTGCAAGTGAAATAAATCCAAAGCCATCTAAACGAGAAATGGATGTCTTACTATCCACAGGAGAGCAAATTACCATCAGCTTACTATCTATGGCTTTACAGGCGAAAGGAGTAGATGCCATTTCCTATACTGGTTGGCAAGCAGGAATAGAAACAGAGAATGTTCATGGGAATGCGCGAATAGTAAATATACAAACAGAAAAAGTACAAGAACAGATACAACAAGGAAGAGTAGTAGTAGTAGCTGGATTTCAAGGAGTAACTGACACGGGAGATATAACAACACTTGGACGTGGTGGATCGGATACAACGGCGGTTGCGATTGCAGCAGCTTTAAAAGCGGATAAATGTGATATTTACACAGATGTAACAGGCGTATTTACAACCGACCCACGTTTTGTGCAAAGCGCACGAAAACTATTAGCTATTTCTTATGATGAAATGCTGGAATTAGCTAATTTAGGGGCAGGAGTCCTGCATCCAAGAGCAGTAGAATATGCAAAAAACTATCAAGTACCATTAGTGGTTCGCTCAAGTATGGAACAAGAAGAAGGAACAATCATCGAGGAGGAAGTTTCCATGGAACAAAATTTAGTTGTACGCGGAGTGGCATTTGAGGACAATATTACGAGTGTGACGGTATTTGGATTAAGAAATCCCTTAACAAGTCTCTCTACTATTTTTACCACCCTTGCGTCCCATCATATAAATGTCGATATTATTATTCAAAGCTTAACAAATGACCAGCTGACAAATTTGTCTTTTTCGATAAAAGATAGTGACTTAGAAGAAACATTGAATGTGCTAGAAGAAAATAAGGCGGAATTAGGATACGATAAAGTAACTTCTGAACAAGGATTGGCAAAAGTATCGATAGTCGGTTCTGGAATGATTTCTAATCCGGGAGTTGCAGCAGATATGTTTAAAGTATTATCACAAGAAAAAATTATTATTAAAATGGTTAGCACATCCGAAATTAAAGTATCAACGGTAATTGAGAAAGAGAAGATGGTAAAAGCAGTAGAAATTCTTCACGATGCATTTGAATTAAGTAAACTACCTGTGCATGCATAAGAAATGATTAGTAGAAGCAAAAAAGACTCCAAAGGAAGGAAGACTATTAAAATTCTTCTTTCTTTTGGAGTTCTTTTTATCCTTCTACAGGATCTTTACTATCCCAGCGAACCGTTATGGTTACTTTTTTTTCTTTTCTTTTTGGGTCTTCAAAGGCTTCTGCAATAACTTTTTTTGTCTGTTCGTATTGTTGAGCTAAATAACCTGCTTCTAATTGAAAGGTGCATTTCCCTTTTTCCTTTAATCTTTTTTCAATCAGCTCGCTGGATAATTGATAGATAATTTCATTTTTTGTTTGTTTAACAACTTCTAAATTTCCCCATCCGACCTTTTGAAAAAAAGCATACGCTTCTTCTACAGTATTTAAAGGAAATAATCGGGCAATACGTTTACCGGCCCAATATAACAGATCAGGCGTGTCCCGACCTAATAATTCGGGGATAAGTATCTCTCGAATTAATTCATATCCATACGCGGGAACAGTAAGGGGATCTGACTCCACCTGTGTTTTTTCTTCTAAGGATGTTAAATCACTCAATATGCTCTCCTCTTTCTATGATTCTATTATATTTACATAATTACAAGATAGTCTCTTCCTAAAAGTTATCATTTTTGGCATTTGCAATATTTCCATACATCGGTTTATGTAAAAAGTACGGAAACCAAATAAAATAGAATAAAATATATTGTCTAAATAGTATACTGTAAAAACGGAAAAAAATCATAAGAAAAGGGAACGATTTTTGAATTAGGGTGACTAAAAAACGTGAAAATCTATTTAAACAATAAGCAATTTTTTAAATAATGTCTTAATAATTTTTTTCCTTTTAAAGGAAAAAATCTTGCTTCCATAACGATAAAATCAATATTTGTTCAAGTTCTTTACATTGATTCTATTATTTGATTTGTTTGTTAAATTTATGCACAGAAGAGAAAGGAGGAAATTTTTCCTTTTTTGGGACATATAGATAGAAAAAAAGCGAAAGAAAATTTATTTAATGTATCCGTTTTCTTGACCGCATTTTTTTTTAAGAGTACAATTAAATTGTCACTAAATTGTAAGAATTTTTGGTTATGTTATCGCTTTATGGACAATGGGAGTATGTCATCAATTAGGGGGGAATTTTATGGCAGCAAATCGAGAGTTTTTATTCAGAAGGCTTCACTCGTTATTAGGAGTGATTCCAGTAGGTGTATTTTTAATCCAACATTTAGTTGTCAATCACTTTGCAACTAGAGGTCCAGAAGCTTTTAATAAGGCAGCTGGCTTTATGGAGCATTTACCTTTTCGGTATTTTCTCGAAATTTTTGTAATATTTTTACCGATTTTGTATCATGCGATTTATGGAATTTATATTGCGTTTACAGCCAAAAATAATACAAAAAATTATAGTTTTTTTCGAAATTGGATGTTCTATATTCAAAGGGTGACAGGGATCTTTACGTTAATTTTTATCGTATGGCATGTTTGGGAAACAAGAGTAGCAGCTCAATTAGGTCAAGAAGTAAATTATGACATGATGAGTGAAAATTTAGCAAACCCAGGGATGCTTGCATTTTATTTAGTGGGTGTTATTTCCACGATTTTCCACTTCTCTAATGGCTTATGGTCATTCTGTGTAAGCTGGGGAATTACTGTTTCGCCTAAGTCTCAACGAATTAATACATATGTAACGCTAGGAATATTTGTTGCATTATCAATTGTAGGTGTACGAGCAATATTGGCGTTTGTTTAATAAATACTAGATTAGTAGAGCAATAGATGAAGGAGTGAACGGTTGTTATGAAGAAAGGGAAAGTGATCATCGTTGGCGGTGGTTTAGCAGGATTAATGGCAGCAATCAAAGTAGCAGAGACAGGGACTCCTTTAGAATTATTTTCCCTTGTGCCTGTAAAAAGATCTCATTCTGTTTGTGCCCAAGGCGGGATTAATGGAGCGGTAAATACAAAAGGAGAAGGAGATTCTCCATGGGAACATTTTGATGATACGGTTTATGGCGGTGACTTCTTAGCGAACCAACCACCGGTTAAAGCAATGGCTGAGGCAGCTCCTGGCATTATCCACTTGATGGACAGAATGGGAGTTATGTTTAACCGTACACCAGAAGGATTACTGGACTTCCGCCGCTTTGGAGGAACACAGTATCACAGAACGGCTTTTGCAGGTGCAACAACAGGACAACAGCTTCTATACGCATTGGATGAGCAAGTAAGAAGATACGAAGTCGACGGACTTGTTGTGAAGTATGAAGGCTGGGAATTCCTTGGTATTATCACAGATGACGAAGGAGTATGCAGAGGAATTAAGGCACAGGATTTAAAAACAATGGAGATTAAATCCTTCCCTGCAGACGCTGTTATTATGGCAACTGGCGGCCCGGGAATTATCTTTGGGAAATCCACAAACTCTATTATAAATACTGGCTCAGCAGCATCTGTTGTTTATCAGCAAGGAGCTTATTATGCAAATGGTGAATTTATTCAAATCCATCCAACTGCAATTCCTGGTGATGATAAATTACGTTTAATGAGTGAATCAGCTCGTGGAGAAGGCGGTCGTATCTGGACATATAAAGATGGTAAACCATGGTATTTCTTGGAAGAGAAGTATCCAGCTTATGGAAACCTTGTACCAAGGGATATTGCTACACGCGAGATTTTTCATGTATGTGTCGATCAAAAGCTCGGCATCAATGGAGAAAACATGGTGTATTTAGATCTATCTCATAAAAATCCAAAAGAGCTTGATATTAAACTGGGTGGTATTATCGAGATTTACGAAAAATTCACTGGTGAAGATCCTCGTAAACTTCCGATGAAAATTTTCCCTGCTGTTCATTACTCCATGGGTGGATTATGGGTAGATTACGATCAAATGACGAATATTCCAGGCTTATTTGCCGCTGGTGAATGTGATTATTCACAGCATGGAGCAAACCGCTTAGGTGCCAACAGCTTGCTTTCAGCTATTTATGGCGGCATGGTAGTAGGTCCGAATGCGGTTAAATATATAAGCGGATTAAGCAAAAGTGCAGAAGATTTATCATCATCCATCTATGATTCCGCTATTAAAGCAGAAGAAGCTAAATGGCAGGGCATTTTGAAAATGGATGGAACAGAAAATGCCTATGTGCTTCATAAGGAATTAGGGGAATGGATGACAGATAATGTTACAGTGGTTCGTTACAACGATAAGCTGCTGGCAACAGATGATAAGATACAAGAACTGTTAGAGCGTTATAAAAAAATTAATATCAATGATACAGCAAAATGGTCTAACCAAGGAGGCGTATTTACGCGTCAATTAGAAAATATGCTTCAGCTAGCACGTGTGATTACTCTCGGTGCATACAACCGAAATGAAAGCCGTGGGGCACATTATAAACCAGAATTTCCAGAAAGAAATGATGAAGATTTCCTAAAAACAACAATGGCTAAATTTGTTGGCGCAAATGAGGCACCAGATTTCCATTATCAAGAAGTCGATACCTCCTTAATCAAACCGAGAAAAAGAGATTATTCAAAGCAAAAAGAGGGAGTGAAATAAAATGGGGGAGCAAAAAACTGTAACATTACAAATTGAAAGGCAAGATGACCCTAATTCACCATCTTATGTAGAAGAATTTAGTTTACCTTATCGTCCTAATATGAACATCATTTCTGCATTAATGGAGATTCGCAGAAATCCAGTTACAAGCGACGGGAAAAAGACCTCTCCAGTTGCTTGGGATATGAACTGTTTGGAAGAAGTTTGCGGAGCCTGTTCTATGGTCATCAATGGAAAACCACGCCAATCCTGTACAGCACTCATTGATCAATTAGAACAGCCGATTCGTCTAGAGCCAATGAGAACCTTCCCTGTGGTGCGCGACCTGCAAGTCGATCGAAGCCGCATGTTTGACAGTTTAAAGAAAGTCAAAGCGTGGATACCAATTGATGGCACATATGATTTAGGGCCTGGACCAAGAATGCCAGAGAAAAAACGCCAGTGGGCATATGAGTTATCGAAATGTATGACATGTGGAGTCTGCTTAGAAGCTTGCCCAAATGTAAATAGTAAATCTAATTTCATTGGACCAGCACCTCTTTCTCAAGTCCGTCTCTTTAATTCACATCCAACAGGAGAGATGAATAAGGAGGAAAGACTGCAAGAGATAATGGGAGACGGCGGACTGGCTAACTGTGGTAATTCTCAAAACTGTGTGCAGTCCTGTCCAAAAGGCATTCCACTAACTACATCAATTGCAGCCTTAAACCGAGAAACAACGTTCCAGGCATTTAAAGAGTTCTTTGGAAGTGACCATTAAACAAAAGACCACCAGTTAAGGTGGTCTTTCTTGTGCTAATATTTTTCCATAAATTGATGATAAGTGAAAATGAATTCCTCTGCTATTGTTTGTTCCTCGCTAGCTAGTCTACTTACATTTGTCTTTAGATATTCAATAGCATGTTCGAGGGCTTGCAGATTCTCTGTTAAGATACGTTTATCTTCTTCATTTTTTATATCAGCAGTCTTTTGCCCGTAATCATACTCGTATAAGGTATCATATAATTCATTATTACTGGCCGATAAGGCCATTTTTCTTTGCAAGCATGGCAGACAAATTCCGCATGGAACTTTCGCTGATATATACCCATCTCCTCGTATTCGGAGACACTCTGCCGTGTTTTTTATTTGCAGCTTATATTCTTTAGGAATCTCATTGATGACACGATGGAAGGGTCTATATAAGATAGGCGTCTGGATAGTCAAATCAAGCTCCAAGCTGGAATAAAGAGCATTTATTAGATTAAATGTTTTTGGATGAGTAGCTTTAAGCAGTACATCTCCATCGATAGAAACATCCTTATTAATTTTGCTATTTTGATAGACATATACAGTACCTTTCCCGTTAAAATATGTTTTTGCTGCTGCAATCGATACAAGCAAGCATATGCTAGCGGCTGATCGATTTCTTCTGATCTTCTTGCAAATTGCCGAGCCTAAATGAATAATCTCTCCAGCATCTGAAACACTACTTCGTAAAAATGTAGCTAGTTTTTCTTGTTTGCTCTGTTCATTGTCCATGTTTTTTAGTCGAATGTAGTCAGAAGTGATGGGCGGATCTATGCAATTATTTTTCGCAACACCCACAAGTGATGCTATATCATCCAAAAATAAGGTTACTTCCTGATGATTAGGAAGGTAAAAAGATGGAGCAAAAAGCTCTGCTTCATTTTGCTGGAAAGTCAGGTAAACAGGTTCATCCATTATCCAATCTATTAGCTCTGTTAAGATAGCTTTATTTTTTTCCCAGAGGCTTAAATTAAAAACAGGCACAATTAAGCGATTATTTTTTCGCGCCTTTTTCGTTTGTTGCTCAAAATAAAATAGACTCCCCATAATCGTTACCATATCAATATATGTAGTACTATTCTCTTCATAATCAAAATACATATCCTTAAGAATTTCTATATGTAAATTTGCCAATAATTCAATGTTTAAGTCCATCAATATCACCAAAACTTTCTTTGATAACAGAAATTTACTACGAACTAAGGTTCATTGTTTAAATTATAACACGATTTTTTTAGAAAGCTTGGAAAAAGGGATGATAATTGCACGTATTACATTTTGACTATTTTATAATGAAAATTCGTGTGTTGAAAGTTCATAAGTACGTAAAATTATCGTCAAATGATGGGAATGGAGTACTAATCATGAAAAACCGAAAAAACCTTTCCTAATTTGCTTAAATCCAGTCACTCCAAGGTGTCATCTTACATAATATATTCAGACTATAACTATACCCATCCCAAAGTTCATAGCTGGCAAAGGCAAGGAGGGTTACACTACTTGAAGGAGAATGAATTTACTCACAAGCCATTATTAACCAAAAGAGAAAGAGAAGTATTTGAGCTGTTAGTCCAAGATAAAACGACTAAGGAAATCGCGAGTGATTTATTCATAAGCGAGAAAACAGTTCGAAATCATATTTCTAATGCTATGCAGAAGCTGGGCGTGAAGGGGCGTTCACAGGCTGTTGTAGAACTCCTTAGAATGGGAGAACTAGAACTATAATAAAGAAGATGATCTTGTATAAGCGGGCATGAAATTCCACTCCTTTACCGCTTATATGGGTCATCTTCTTTTTAATGTGAATAAGTAGTGGAATCATGGCTTTATTCGGCAATTTTTACATGGACATTAACTTTTCACCTTATACATTTACGAGGGGAGAATTGTAGATTATAATTAGAGGTACTGATTTATAGAAAATTGTCGGATATTCATTATATTTGTATATTTATATATGGGAGTTGTAATCATGATGACTGAAGAAAAAGATGTAAAGGAATACTTAGAGAATATAGCTACAATCGAAAAAGATATGCGCTACATATCTGGTATTATCAAACAAAAGGGAAGAGAGATTTTAAGTAATTATACGATGACTCCTCCTCAATTTGTTGCCTTACAATGGCTATTTGAAGAAGGGGATATGACGATTGGGGAATTATCTAATAAAATGTTCCTTGCGTTTAGTACTACGACAGATTTGGTTGATCGGATGGAAAAAAATCAGTTAGTTCAAAGAGTGAAGGATCCCAATGATCGACGTGTGGTTCGTATTCATATGCTAGAAGAAGGAAAAAGATTAATTGACGAAGTTATCAAGAAGCGTCAAGGTTATCTTCAAGAGGTATTAAATGAGTACTCAACGGAAGATATTGAAGAATTAAAGAAAAATTTTATGCGGTTACATCAAGTAATGCGAGAAAAATGAGGCGGTTTTTTGGAAAGAGCAATAGGGGTTATAGATTCTGGGGTTGGTGGATTAACAGTTGCAAAGGAGATAATGCGCCAGCTTCCTTTTGAAAATATCGTTTACTTAGGGGATACGGCAAGATGTCCATATGGCCCAAGAACGGGAGAAGAAGTGAAGAAATTTACTTGGGAAATGACTAGGTTCCTGTTGAAGAAAAACATAAAGATGCTTGTGATTGCCTGTAATACAGCTACTGCAGTCGCACTAGAGGAGATACGCGAACAGCTGTCTATTCCGGTGATTGGCGTAATCGTTCCAGGTGCACGGACAGCAATTAAGGTAACGAAAAATAATTATATAGGTATGATTGGAACATTAGGTACTGTTCGAAGTCGGGCATATGAAACAGCATTAAAGAAGATTAATAATCGAGTGAGAACAATTAGTTTAGCATGTCCAAAATTTGTCCCTTTAGTGGAGAGCGGCGAATATGATGGACCAGTCGCAAGGAAAATTGTGAAAGAAACGCTATGGCCATTAAAGAATAAAGAGATAGATACTCTAATTCTTGGTTGTACCCATTATCCTTTGTTAGCAAAAGTTATACAGGAAGAGATGGGAAAAAAGGTAAAGGTAATTAGTTCTGGAGCAGAAACTGCCCGCGAAGTTAGTACTATTCTCAACCATCATGATGAACTTGCTTCTGGAGAGAATCAAGTAGAACATTATTTTTATACAACTGGATCAAAAGAGATGTTTGCCCGCATCGCTTCCAATTGGCTGAATCAAGAAATACATGCTGTTGAAACAGTTAAATTAACATAATAAAGAAGACTGTCTTCTGTTCTATTACATCATGTTTAGACGATTTCCCATCTAAACATTTTGCAATGGAAATAGGGAGACAGTCTTTTTTTGAAAAAAATATCCTAAAGACGGTCTAAAAAAAATATAGGCTCGTATATATATTAGTACAAACTGTCTTAGGAGTGATGAAGATGTCTAAGAATAACAAATTGACCATTGTTTCAGCGGTTATCATATCATCTGTGTTGATCTCTGGTTGTAGCTTGTTAGGAGATAAAGAAAAAGTCGATCCACCGCAAACTACTTCGTATAAAGAGGATGCAGTTAAAAAGGATGCGGATAAGGAAACAACTGGTGAAGTGGCGAAAGAGGATGCAATGCCAGTTGAATTATACTTAATGGATAAAAATGGGTATGTCGTTCCTCAAACATTAAATCTGCCAAAAACGAATTCGATTGCAAAAGAAAGCTTGGAATATTTAGTTAAGGGTGGGAAAGTTTCTGAATTGCTGCCAAATGATTTTCAAGCAGTAATTCCTCAAGATACAAAAATAAGTATTAATGTAGATAAAGATAAAGTGGCTACTGTAGATTTTTCCAAGGAATTCAAAGAATACGAGGCTAAAGATGAAGAGAAAATCTTGCAGTCCATTACATGGACATTGACACAATTTGATTCCATCGATAGTGTGAAGCTTTCGTTAAATGGTCATGAGCTGACAGAGATGCCTGTAAATAAAACGCCAATTCAAGGGGCATTAACAAGAGCGGATGGCATCAACATTAATACAGATGATGTCACAGACATTACAAACACAAGACCATTGACTGTTTATTATATTGGTGGAGAGTTGGACTCCTATTATTATGTGCCAGTAACGAAGCGTATTAGTAATGGCGAAGAAAATAATGTCGCTGCTGCAGTAGGAGAGCTAATAGAAGGACCTGGTATGGGCGGAGGAGCAGCTCTGACAAGCTTATTACCTAATGACGTAAAGCTGTTGGATGATCCAATTGTAGAAGATGGCAAGGTTACGTTAAACTTTAACGAGAATATATATTCGAGTGGCTTAAATGGAGAAGAAAAGGTACTGGCTGATGAAGTATTAAATTCATTAGTATTATCCTTAACAGAGCAAGAAGGCATTGAAAGTGTTGCTGTTACTGTGAATGGAGAAGCAGATTTAGTGAACGCAGAAGGAAAAAGTTTAACTAAACCAGTGACACGCCCAGAAAATGTGAATACTGGTAGCTTCTAATAATGGATAAAGGGGACGAGAATAGTTATATTCTTGTCCCCTTCTTCGTATGAGCGTTATTTTTTGGGAGACAAAAACTTTCCTTAGCAAATAATAAATATTAACTTATCACTTTACATTCATTTAGTAAAACACCTTTTTGAATCCACGTTTCGACCATATGATTAAAAAAATCAGGCATAGCGAAAGATACTCCATGGCCAATATTAGGGATAATCACGCCGATTCCATTCGAATTTGCCGCTACAATATCTTTTGCAGATTTTTTCATCATGGCTTTTTCTTTTTCACCAACCGTAACCAATATTTTTCCAGTGGCCTCTGCAAAGTTTTTAGGGAGTTGATAGGACATATTTTCTTCCAATACTCGAACAAGGGTATCAGAACTTATTTGACAACTTTCTTCATAATATTTTTCAAAATAGTCATCGCTGATATATAGTGTTCTGGCTTGCAGTTTGGAAAAGGTCTTATTTTGAATTAATGGGTGGGTTAATGCAATAGTAGGTTTTATTACTTTCTTTGCCCATAAAATCGGTCTAACTGAAGCGCTATTGATTATGGCAAAATTCATTATATCTGGTTTCATACTGATCATTTCCACAATGACTTGAGAACCTAAAGAAAATCCAATTAAGATTACTTTCTTTCCTCTAGCTTTATCTTCCACTAATTTAATTAATGCTTGTGCACTCCCTTTTATAGTAAATTTAACTTTATCATTATTCAATCCATGTTCAGGTAAGAGGGGAACAACACAGTGATAATGAGTGAAGTATTGAATTTGCTTATCCCACATCCAATCACTTACTCCACCACCATGTATAAATAGCATCAGTGGAGCACTTTTATCACCATACTCCTGATAGTGTAAAGACATGTTTTACCTCTTTTCTTTGATTAGTGGTATAAATTGGCTTGTTATAATAAATACGTTCTTAGGGTGAAATTGTTTCGTTCAAATGAAATAATAACTTTATTTTTATTTAGTGATAAGTGATTCTAGGAATAATGGTTTGCTTTCTGTAGGTGAGCGAATGGATATCATCGCATAAACTTCACAAAACTGCCTTTGGAAATAAGAAAGAAAGGGTATATACTGATATTAGACGGATGATTTTAAGCGTAGTAAACTATAAGAAAGTACATTAATTTACATAGTTCAACATAAGAAATAACAAATAGAGACTAAAGGAGTTTTACAATGAAAGAAATTATTATTGCAACTAAGAATACAGGCAAAGCAAAAGAATTTGTACAAATGTTTTCACCACTTGGCTATGAAGTAAAAACACTATTAGATTTTCCAGATGTCCAAGATGTAGAAGAGACAGGAACAACATTTGAAGAAAATGCTCTCCTTAAAGCAGAAACGATTTCTAAGCTGTTAAATCGTGTCGTTATTTCCGATGATTCTGGTCTTGTTATTGATGCATTAAATGGGAGACCAGGAGTATATTCCGCACGTTACGCAGGAGAACAAAAGAATGATCAAGATAATATGGACAAGGTTTTGTATGAATTAGAGGGTGTACCATTAGAAAAACGAACTGCTCGTTTTTGTTGTACATTAGCAGTTGCGATTCCAAATGAAGACTCCTTAACATTTACTGGAACTTGTGAAGGGGTTATTCTGGAGGAAAGAAGAGGAGAATATGGATTTGGCTATGATCCAATCTTTTATGTAGAAGCAGAAGAAAAGGCAATGGCGGAATTGCCGCCTGAAAAGAAAAATAAAATTAGTCATCGTGCAAACGCATTGAAAAAACTAAAAGAACAGCTTCCGACTGTTTTTAAAGAAGGGAAATAGAACTGGATGAAAATTTTGATTGTAAGTGACAGTCATGGATTGGTATCCGAGTTAGGTGCTTTAAAAAAAAGACATGAAGAAGATGTCGAGTTATTTCTGCATTGTGGGGATTCTGAGCTATCAGCAAGTGAGGAAGTGATGAAGGGGTATATTACTGTGCAAGGTAACTGTGATTATGAAGACAAATTTCCAACAGAGACCACTCAAGAAATTGCAGATAAAAAGATTTTTTTAACACATGGACATCTATATGGCGTCAAATCCTCCCTTAATAACTTGCTGTATAAGGCAAAGGAAGTGGGGGCAAATATTGCCTGTTTCGGCCATTCTCATTTCTTGGGGATGGAAGTAGTTGATGATGTTCTTTTCATTAATCCCGGTAGTTTAAGACTGCCTAGAGGAAGAAAAGAACAAACGTATGTTATTTTAACGATTGAAATGGATCGATTTGTGACAGAAGTTTATGATTTTCATAGTGGATTACTACCAGAATTAACAAGTGAATTTCCTTTTTAGTCGGCTTTTTCCTAATGAGGAAGAAAAAAATTCCTCATTAGGAAAAAAAGGTTCACTAAACTATTGACTTTATGTTGCTATAATCATATAATAACTATTGTCCTCATAAGGACTGAATAAATACATAGCATGTCCCAGTAGCTCAGCTGGATAGAGCAACGGCCTTCTAAGCCGTCGGTCGGGAGTTCGAATCTCTCCTGGGACGTATTTTTGTAAATAGTTAATTGGTTGTTTCAGGGCTTTTTGTAAATGCGTTATTGACGAATAATTAATGAGAAGATTTGCTTAGAGATACTATTCTAATGAACTTGTATATGATATACTAGTTGAGGTAGTTATCGCTGAAATAATTGATTGCAATTTAAAACATGTCCCAGTAGCTCAGCTGGATAGAGCAACGGCCTTCTAAGCCGTCGGTCGGGAGTTCGAATCTCTCCTGGGACGTAACAATAAAGGATTCTGTCGCGGCTTCGGCCATCGATTCGAATCCTTTTTTATTATGCAAGCATTTTAAGCTATGCTTTTAAATGCCCCTCCAGTTTAATGTAACTGGAGGGGTTTTTATGTGAGAAAAGAAGAAATTTTACCTAATTAAAGGTTGGGACATATCAAAAAAAAGAGGGGGCGTTCCCCCTCTTTTCTGGCTATATTTTTTTGCGTTCCACTGTTGTATTCATCGTTTGAGATGGTATAACATCTACTTCATTATTATCGAAGTTTAATTTATTTAGCTTCTCTTCTTCTGACTCTGTGTCATTATCGAGAAGAACAATGTATTTCCCTTCTTGTAACTCTTTTTCATATGGCTCTGTATCAGTATCGGAAAAGAAAGTCTTTAACCGATCTAAAAAAGATGTTGGTTCTACTTCATCAATTCCACTTGCAGTATCTACATTTGTCTCTTGCTCGATTAATGCAGTTTGTTCGCTTCTTGTAATAACGGAAATATGATTTGGTGAATATCCTTTAGAGAGAAGTTCCTCAATAGCATTTACTGTAGCTTCAGGAGAATCATATATACCTACAACACTTTTTGTCATATACCTATTCCTCCTTTAAACAATTAGTTCTTGCATATAGTATATATTCCCCCTTATGAAAAGAATAAACAGAGATTTTTTTAGAAAAAGAGTCCTTTATTAGCTGTTAGGAAGTTTTGTTTTTCAAATAGAAAGAAAATTTTGTCTATCTTATATTAGAATAATGATGAAGGAATAACCTTTGTGAAATCCTATTATAAACTCTTGTTTAGTTATCTTTTTTTACAAACGATGTAAGAGTTAGAAAGGGATACCCCTTTTCTATATAACGATTTATTCGCACTGAACTTTCCCAATCTACAGATGCAATAGGAATTGGCAAGGAAAAAGGGGGAGAAAATTACCTGGAAAGGAATAAAGAGAAACAAAATAGGTAATAATGGAAGTAAGAAAAATAATGTTCAGAAAATCACGTAAAATACTTGAAAACGCTTACTATTATTATGTATAATAGATTTAAGTTAAATAAACTAGAAATGAAACAATGTGAATAGATGAACATTAATATAAAAAATATAGAAGGAGATATGCACCATGATTCTCAAGGAATTAGGAAGAAGTAGGCTTATAGTTATTAATTATTATAAAAATGGATTATTAGAAACAATTAAAGGACAGGTTCAGAAGTTAAATCTCAACGATCAAACAATTGATTTAAAAGATGACAAAGAAAATACGTATCAAATCCGTTTATCGTGGATTCAAGATATATGTGCCGTATCTTAATTTAACTCTCTAATGCAATCGCTTTCTTTTAGTGCGGTTGCATTTCTTGTTTTAGGGAGTATGTTGCGCAATAAAAAAACGTGTTAGATTATTTAACACTTTTCTTTAAAAGAAAGAATTATTTTATTATAATGAGCACCATAGGAAAATGGAAATGTAAGAAAGTGATGTATTTTCAGTAAAAAAAGAATTTTAAAAAATTTTTTGAACGATTAAAAAGTACAGGCATTCTTTATAGATCAATAATGTAAGCGTTTCCTGATTAGTGAGTTGTTGTTTAAATAATCAAATAATTCTCAAAAATGGTGTTGACTCCTGTTTAAATTCAGCGTAAGATAACCTCAATAAATGAAAAACACAAGATGTTCAACTTGTAAAAACAGGCAAAAGACAACATGACAAACTGACTTTGTTTAACATAGTAAATATAGTAATTCGATGAAGAGGATAAGTAGTTTTCTATTTGGATTCCACAGAGAGCCGGTGGTTGGTGTAAATCGGTGAACCAATAGTTAATGAACTCACCTCAGAGTGTTAGCTTGAAAGGTCTCCCTATTAGAGCTAACCGAGTGTTTCCACTCGTTATCAAAAGAGAACGAACCGTTCATAAAGTGCATACGCTTATCCATTAGTGTATGAATGAGGGTGGTACCGTGGAAAGGAAATGCCTTTTCACCCCTTTGTTTACTAAAAGCCATTAGTAACCATTGGAGGTGGGAAGGCTTTTTTGTTAGAAAAGCCTTTCTTGGTAGTATTTATGTAAAGAAGTAAAAGGAAAGTATTTTAGGGAGGTTATACAAATGTTACAGGAGACTGCCTTTGAAAATACAAAGGCCCAAGTGAAACCGTTAACTGGTGCTGATCTCTTATTGCAGGCTTTGGAGAAAGAAAATGTAGAATTTATTTTCGGATACCCTGGAGGGGCTGTTTTACCAATTTATGATAAGATTTACGATTCGAAAATATTTCATGTTCTACCTAGACATGAGCAAGGCGGCATTCATGCAGCAGAAGGGTATGCGAGAATTTCTGGAAAACCAGGAGTAGTCATTGCAACATCAGGTCCAGGTGCAACAAATATTGTAACAGGGCTTGCCGATGCGATGATGGATTCATTACCGCTAGTTGTCTTTACAGGCCAAGTAGCAACAGGGGTGATTGGTACAGATGCTTTTCAAGAAGCGGACATTTTAGGGATCACTACCCCAATAACAAAATATAATTGTCAGGTTCGTAACCTTGAAGATATTCCAAGAATCATTAAAGAAGCGTTTTATATAGCGACAAGTGGAAGACCTGGTCCTGTATTAATTGATATTCCAAAGGATATTGCTGCAACCATTTCAGACGTTCCTGCTGAACAGGATATTGAGCTTCCTGGTTATCAGCCGAAGACACAGCCGAATTACTTGCAGATTCGAAAATTAACAGAAGCTGTAAGTGCTGCAAAAAAACCAGTAATTTTGGCAGGTGCTGGTGTCAATTTTGCAAAAGCGAGTGCAGAATTACTGGAATACGCAGAACAACAACAAATTCCAGTTGTACACACGCTTCTTGGATTAGGTGGTTTTCCAGCTGATAATAAGTTGTTTGTTGGGATGGGAGGAATGCATGGGTGCTATGCTGCTAATATGGCCTTATATGAGGCGGATTTATTAATCAATGTCGGAGCAAGATTTGATGATCGGTTAACAGGAAATCTAGTTCATTTTGCACCAAATGCTATTAAAGCCCATATCGATATTGATCCAGCAGAAATCGGCAAAATTGTCCCAACGAAGATTCCAATAGTTGCAGATGCGAAAGAAGCATTAACTATGCTAATAAAACAAAAAGGCTTGCAATCAAACCATAACGCATGGTTAGAAAAGATTGAAAATTGGAAAAATGAGTATCCGTATTATTACAAAGAATCCAATCTTCTAAAACCGCAGCAAGTTTTGGAGATGCTCTTTGAAAAAACAAAAGGGGAAGCGATTGTTACAACAGATGTTGGACAGCATCAGATGTGGGCAGCGCAATACTATCATTTTAAAGAATCCAATCGCTGGGTAACATCTGGAGGATTAGGAACAATGGGATTTGGTCTTCCATCCAGTATTGGAGCGCAATTAGCAGATCCAAAAGCAACAGTGCTTGCAATCAGCGGGGATGGCGGCTTCCAAATGTGCAGTCAAGAGCTTGCTTTAATAAGAGAATTAAATTTGCCAATCAAGATTATTATCTTTAATAATCGGGCGTTGGGAATGGTAAGACAGTGGCAAGAAATATTCTATGAATCTCGTTTTTCACATAGTAAAGAATCTTATCAACCGTCCTTCGTTGCTTTAGCAGAAGCATATGGAATAAAGGGATATCAAATCTCATCAGTTGATGAAGCTGCTAATATTCTGGATGAAGTGTTAGCGATAAGAGAACCTGTATTATTGGATTTCCGTATTGATCCAGATGAAAATGTCTATCCAATGATTGCACCAGGGAAAGGATTACACGAAATGGTAGGGATGAAGCCATGAAGAAAATAATTAGCCTAACTGTTATGAATAAATCTGGTGTGTTAAACCGAATTACTAATCTTTTTTCAAAACGAAACTACAACATTGAAAGTATATCGGTAGGGCATACGGAGCATGAAGGAATTTCAAGGATTACTTGTGTGGTGCATGTTGAGAGTGATGGCATCATTGAACAAATCACAAAACAGCTAAATAAGCAGATTGATATTTTGAAAGTGGTGGATATCACCGATCAAGCAATTGTCCAAAGAGAGCTGGCTTTAATTAAAGTACTTGCAACACCGCAGACAAGGCATGAATTATACTCAGTTATTGAGCCATTTAGAGGTTCGGTAATCGATGTAAGTAAAGAAAGCCTCGTTATTCAAATTACTGGTGAATCATCAAAAATTGAAGCTTTTATTGAACTGCTTAGACCATATGGGATTAAAGAGTTGGCTAGAACAGGCACAACCGCATTCCCTCGTGGCTCTCAAAAAATAGCAAATCATAAAAGTAACTATTCTATCGTTTAATTCTAAAATTAAATAAATCTAATTTTTACAGACGAAAGGGAGATTAATTATGGCAAAAATGTATTATAACGGAGACGCAAATTTAGGATATTTTAACGGGAAAACAGTTGCAGTGATTGGTTATGGATCACAAGGCCACGCACATGCTCTAAATATGAAGGATAGTGGTGTTTCAGTAATCATCGGGTTAAGAAAAGGGAATTCATGGAATAAAGCAGTGGAAGACGGATTTGACGTATTTCCAGTTGGAGAAGCAACAGCTAAGGCTGATATTGTGATGATTTTGCTTCCAGATGAACTACAAACAAAAGTATATAATGAAGAAATTAAACCTAACTTAACAAATCAAGCGTTAATGTTTGCCCATGGATTTAATATTCATTTTAATCAAATTGTTCCACCTAGTGAGAGTGATGTACTATTAGTTGCTCCTAAAGGTCCAGGTCACCTAGTAAGAAGAACATATGAACAAGAAGCAGGAGTCCCAGCATTATTTGCAATCTATCAAGATGTAACTGGTGAGGCGAGAGAACTGGCACTTGCTTACGCAAAAGCGATTGGAGCATTACGTGCAGGAGCGCTGGAGACAACGTTTAAAGAAGAAACAGAAACAGATCTTTTTGGTGAACAAGCGGTTCTATGTGGAGGGCTTACAGCACTAGTAAAAGCAGGATTTGAAACATTAGTAGAAGCTGGATATCAACCAGAATTAGCATATTTTGAATGTTTACATGAGCTGAAATTAATTGTTGACTTGATGTATGAAGATGGAATGGCAGGAATGAGATATTCTATTTCTGATACCGCACAATGGGGCGATTTTGTAACAGGACCACGTATTGTTACAGATGAGGTGAAAAAAGAAATGAAAGCTGTCCTTACAGATATTCAAGAAGGTAAATTTGCAAAAGGATGGATTCTTGAAAATCAAGCGAATAGACCAGTATTCAACGCAATTAATGATAGAGAGAGCGAGCATCTAATCGAGAAGGTTGGGAAAGAATTGCGGGCAATGATGCCATTTGTTAAAAGCTCGCGAAAGAAAGAAGTGGTGGGTAGTGGCAAAAATTAAGATATTTGATACGACATTGAGAGATGGAGAGCAATCTCCTGGCGTAAACTTAAATTTGGCTGAGAAGTTGGTTATTGCTGAGCAGTTAGAAAAATTGAATGTAGACATTATAGAGGCAGGCTTTCCTGCTGCCTCTAAAGGTGATTTTCAATCTGTTCAACAAATTGCACGTACAATAAAAAATAGCTCTGTTACCGGCCTAGCAAGAGCGGTAACATCTGATATTGATGCAGCTTGGGAAGCATTAAAGGATGGAGCAGAACCAAGAATTCATGTATTTTTAGCAACAAGTCCTATCCATCGGGAATATAAGCTAAAACTTTCGAAAGAGCAAGTGATCGAAAGAGCTGTTTCAGCTGTAAAGTATGCAGCTGAAAGATTCCCAGTTATTCAATGGAGTGCAGAGGATGCATGTCGGACAGAATTGCCATTTTTAGCAGAAATAATAGAAGAAGTTATTCAAGCGGGAGCACGAATTATTAATATACCAGACACAGTAGGCTATATAACGCCTAACGAATATGGAGAAGTTTTTCAATATTTAAAAAATAATGTTCCGTCTATTGACAAAGTTTCTCTCTCTACTCATTGTCATGATGATTTAGGGATGGCGACAGCAAACTCATTAGCTGCTATCGAAAATGGGGCAACACAAGTAGAATGTACGATTAATGGTATCGGAGAGCGTGCTGGCAATGCTTCTATGGAAGAAATAGTGGTAGCGCTTCATATTAGAAATGATCATTATCAAGAAAAAACAAGAATTAATTTAAAAGAAATTAGTAGAACAAGCAGTCTTGTAAGTGAATTAACGGGCATGCTAGTTCCTGGAAATAAAGCGATTGTTGGTCGCAATGCTTTTGCTCATGAATCTGGTATTCATCAGGATGGTGTTCTTAAGGAGAAAACGACTTATGAAATTATTTCTCCAGAGCTTGTAGGCTATGTAAACAACAATAATATGGTTCTCGGGAAGCATTCAGGCAGCCATGCGTTTAAAACAAAGCTGAACGAACTAGGGCTGCGAGTGAATGATGAGGATGTGAAAGATCTTTTTATGGCCTTTAAGGATTTAGCAGATCATAAAAAAGAAATTTCTGATGAAGACATTATTGCCATTGTTTTAGAGAAGAAGCTAGCTAAAGAAGAGAAGTATTATGAGTTAGTGGACGTAAAGGTTCAACATAAAAATGATAATGAAGCAGATGCAACAGTGAAACTTTTCGGTCCGAAAAATGAACTGATTATTCAACATGGCACTGGTTCTGGAAGTGTTGAAGCATTATATAACACATTGGAAATGTCTATATCTGGCCAGGTGAAGTTGGAAGATTATCGAATTCAGTCACTGGGAGCTGGCAGAGATGCATTAGCTCAAGTATTTGTCAGAGTTCAATATGACGAAAAAGAAAGTACAGGAAGAGGTTTAGACCAAGATGTATTAATAGCCTCTGCAAAGGCCTATATAAATGCGATTAATAGAGGGATTCTTGCCAAAGAACAATTTCTTGAAAAAGTGTAGGGATTGAGGTCTAAAACATCAAGCTTTGATATAGGGAGCGAGTAGAAATGAAAAAAAGAATCGCCGTATTGCCAGGTGATGGAATTGGACCTGAAATAGTAGCAGGCGCTATGAAGATTTTGCAGTTAATAGAGACATTATTTAGTCACCAGTTTGAAGTTACATACGCAGATATTGGTGGATGTGCGACAGATAAAACAGGAACACCATTACCTAATGAGACGATTACCATTTGTAAAAATAGTGATGCAATTCTTTTAGGGGCAGTAGGTGGACCGAAATGGGATGCGCTTCCTGTTGAAAAACGTCCAGAGCAAGGACTATTAAAAATAAGAAAAGAATTGAACTTATTTGCGAACATTCGTCCAACAACCTGTTATGAAAGCTTGGCGGAAGCATCTCCCCTTAAAGCAGATATTATTGAAGGAGTAGATTTGGTTGTTGTCCGTGAATTGACAGGCGGCATCTATTTTGGAAAGCCAAGCGAACGAACGATTATCGATGGGAAACCTGGTGCTGTAGATACACTATTATACAAAAATGAAGAAATCGAGCGAGTTATTGAGAAAGCATTTGAAATTGCTAGAACGCGATCAAAAAAAGTTACTTCTGTTGATAAAGCCAATGTTTTAGAGACTAGTAGAGTATGGCGAGAAATCGCAAGTAAAATAGCGGAAAAATATCCAGATGTTATGCTTGAACATATGCTTGTAGATAATGCAGCAATGCAGCTTGTTCGAAATCCAAAACAATTTGATGTGATTGTCACAGAAAATATGTTTGGCGATATCTTAAGCGATGAAGCATCCGTGCTAACAGGATCATTAGGAATGTTGGCATCGAGCAGCATGTCAGCAGATGGACCATATCTTTATGAACCGATCCACGGATCTGCACCAGATATCGCTGGAGAAAATATCGCTAATCCCCTTGCAACGATTTTATCTGTAAGTATGATGTTGCGATTATCTTTTCAAATGGAGAAAGAAGCCTCGATTATAGAAGAGGCGGTAAATAATGTTCTAAATCAAGGTTATAGAACAAGAGATATTCTTTCACCAAACTGTAAAATTGTTTCGACGACTGCGATGGTGGAAGCAGTTGAGAAAGAAATTCATCAGCTTGCAAAAGTGACACAAGTATTATAACAAGGTTGCTCTGCTGTGGGATAATGAGTTTGGCTGATAAATAGCGTGGTTTGGCTGAAAAAATAGAAGTTTGGCTGATAAATAGCGTAGTTTGGCTGAAAAAACAGAAGTTTGGCTGATAAGTAGCGTGGTTTGGCTGAAAAAACGAAATTTTGGCTGATAAGCAATGCAAGTTAGTTAAAAAAAATAGAAAATCACCTTGAGAACAGCTCAAAATTATGTAAAAACTGCACAAAGGGCATATAAATAAACACAGTTCATCAAAAGTGGCAGTGATTGGATAAGGGACTAATAATAGAGAGAAATGAAATGTTAAAGGGCTCGTCAAAAGAATACTTTGACAGCCCTTTAATCAACAACAGGGAAAAAATATGGATTGGAGGGTAAAGTAATGGGAAAATCCATTATCGATAAAATTTGGGAAAAACATGTAGTACATAGAGAAGAGGGAAAGCCGGATTTATTATATATTGATTTGCATCTTGTCCATGAAGTAACCTCACCGCAAGCATTTTCCGGATTAAGAATGAAAAATCGCAAAGTGAGAAGGCCAGACCGAACTTTTGCCACAATGGATCATAATGTGCCAACGATTAACCGCTTTAAGATAGACGACGAAATTGCCTTAAATCAGATGACCACATTAGAAAAAAACTGTGTAGAATTTGATATCCCATTAGCTGGTCTGCAAAGTCCGGAGCAGGGGATTGTTCATGTGATTGGTCCAGAACTTGGATTAACTCAGCCTGGTAAAACAATCGTTTGTGGGGATAGTCATACATCAACCCATGGTGCGTTTGGGGCACTAGCATTTGGAATAGGTACAAGTGAGGTAGAACATGTACTTGCTACGCAAACGTTATGGCAAACAAGACCTAAAACATTAAAAGTTGAGGTCAATGGAAAGCTAGCCTTTGGTGTGAATGCGAAAGATGTCATTCTTTATGTGCTTTCTAAACATGGAGTCAACTTTGGAACTGGCCACGTTATTGAATATACAGGGGAAGTGATTCGCAATCTATCGATGGAAGAAAGAATGACCATATGTAATATGTCCATTGAGGGCGGAGCGCGTGCAGGCTTAATTTGTCCAGATGAAACGACTTTTGCCTATTTAAAAGGCAGAAAACACGCGCCAGAAAATTGGGATGAAGCAGTACAAGAATGGCGTAATTTAGCTTCAGATAAGGATGCTATTTACGATAAAGTTATCACGATTGATGGCAATGATATTGCGCCAATGGTAAGCTGGGGAACCAATCCATCTATGACGGCTAAAGTAGATGAAAAGATTCCAACAGCAGATTCTTATCAAGAGGAAACGGATCGTCGCGCTTTACATAGTGCTCTTCAATATATGGGGCTAAAAGAAGGAATGGCGATTACCGATATCGCGATCCAGCATGTGTTTATTGGTTCTTGTACGAATTCAAGAATAGAAGATTTAAGACAAGCAGCATCAGTGATTAAAGGACAAAAAGTTTTTCCTGGAGTAAGAGCATTAGTTGTTCCAGGTTCCCAGCAAGTTAAAAAACAGGCAGAAGCAGAAGGCCTAGATAAACTGTTTGTTGAAGCAGGGTTCGAGTGGCGAGATGCAGGATGCAGTATGTGCTTAAGCATGAATAACGACGTAGTTCCAAGCGGTGAGCACTGTGCTTCCACTTCTAATCGTAATTTTGAGGGAAGACAAGGAGCAGGTGCAAGAACCCATTTAGTCAGTCCTGCAATGGCAGCAGTAGCAGCGTTAAATGGACGATTTGTTGATATTCGCAAAGTGAATACAGAATTACAAGCAACAGTGTAAAGGAGGAGTCTCTAATGAGTGGCTTTAAGAAGCTTTATGAAAAAGCAGTAGCAATGGATCGAGTAAATGTGGATACAGATCAAATTATCCCTAAGCAATTTTTGAAACGTATCGAAAAGACAGGATTTGGTAGATTTGCGTTTTTTGATTGGCGCTATTTGAAAAATGGCGAACCGAATCCTGAATTTGAACTGAATCAACCTGAAAATCAAGGAGCCTCTATTTTAATTGCGAATAAAAACTTCGGATGTGGATCTTCAAGAGAGCATGCACCGTGGGCTTTGCAGGATTTTGGCTTTTCCGTTGTCATTGCTCCTTCTTTTGCAGATATCTTTTATCAAAACTGTTTGAAAAATGGGATGCTTCCAATTCAATTGCAGACAGATGAAGTAGAATATCTTTTAAAAGCTGCCCAAAGCCAACCCTATTTTCTTCATATAGATCTTGAAAAAGAGAGAGTAGAGGACGACCAAGGGTTTTCAACATCGTTTTCTATCCATCCATATTGGAAAAAAATGTTGATTAACGGCTGGGATGAAATTGAAATCACCCTTCAATACAGTGATAAAATAGCAGAATATGAAAATAGAGCCGTTTCAAAATAATCTAATGAAGGGACCCTTAGGAGATCACATCATTATCTTCTAAGGGTCTTTCCTTTTGCTGTTGTTTGTTTTTGTAGATTAAAAATATTAGCAGCAACCACATTATGGAAGAGGTAGGTTGCATCCTAGAGAAAAAAAAGCTACACTAGCAACAAAAAGAATATGTATAGGCGGTTAAAAGGATGAAGAAACGGGAGCAGGAAAAAAAGGATAACGTTGTTTTTTTTCCCGATTTAGATAAACGATTATTGCAAAAAGGATTAGATGCTATTCAAGAAAAGCAATACAAAGAGGCTATTTCATTTTTAGAAGAAGCAAAAGAACGAAATCCATTTCATCGTGACATAAACAT
Source organism: Niallia sp. M35 (assembly GCF_050971705.1). Lineage (NCBI taxonomy): Bacteria > Bacillati > Bacillota > Bacilli > Caryophanales > Bacillaceae > Niallia > Niallia sp. M35. The sequence continues at coordinate 190,171 of NZ_JBPCEP010000005.1, read as the reverse complement.
TGGACTCATTCTCGCTTACTATGAATTAGGATTGTTGGAACAGGCAAAGCATCTAGCGAAGGAAACACTGAAACAAGATGATGGAGACTACATCCATGTACTTGAATTGTATATTATGATTCTAGTCCAGCTACATGAATATGAAGAAATAGTTACTACGATTGAAGGTTTGCTAGAAGAACACCAAATACCAGCAAATAAAATAGAACATTTCTCTAAAATGCTTTTATTTAGCAGAAAAATGGCTGAGTCCGCTTCCATATCGCAAGCGGATGATTATCGAGAAGAGGAATCTGAAGAGACAACCGAGAGTTTAATGAACTTAGAGGATCCTCAGGAAGAAATGTTGCTAATAGCTAAAATGTCTAGCAAAAATATTCGCGCATATATAGAAGAAGTAAAGCAGTATCTTCTTGATGTGGAGAAAAATCCTTTTTTAAAAACGATGCTAATCAATATTTTAAGAGAGCAAGAATATGAAAAAGAAGTAGAAATTGAGAAGTTTGATCGAAAGATTGTCATACAACCAACAGCATTAAAGGATATGAAAGAACAGGAGCAATATAAGAAAATTATTACTATTCTCATTGATTATGTGGAAAGTAATAACCCTATTTTATTTGAAAATATTAAAATGTTAATAGATCGACAAATGTTTTTGCTGTACCCATTTGCGCTAGCAGAATACAAGGATGAAACATGGGCTGCGGCTTATCATGCAGTTGTAAATCAATATTTTGGCCAAGAGGATGAGGAAGAAATATTTGTATTATACGAAGTAGATGAGACTGAATTTGAACAAGCAAAAACGTTTATTTATCAGCTGGAGCAAATTTCTTATCCTAATATTTAGGCAAGGATGTTGAAACAACTAGAACCTATGATATAATGTAATGGTTGCATTTAGAAAATGCGAAGATGTATATTTCTTACTAGATAACTTTTTTCCTATTAGGAGGTTCTTTCTGTTTCGATAGAAATAGTAGCCAAACAAGAATAAAGAAGTTAATCTATACATTAGTAGAAGTAATGAAAAAGTAGAATAGATTGTTGGAGGGAATTTATAGTATGTCAGCTAAATGGGAAGTTTTAGAAGGGAACCGCGGTGTTCTTACAATTGAATTAGATGCAGAAAAACTAAACGAAGGTTTAGATTTAGCATTTAAAAAAGTAGTTAAGCAAGTAAATATTCCAGGTTTCCGTAAAGGTAGAATTCCACGTGGAATGTTTGAACAACGTTTTGGTGTTGAGTCTTTATACCAAGATGCAATTGATATTCTTTTACCAGAAGCTTATGCAAATGCAATTGATGAAACTGGAATCGAGCCAGTTGATCGTCCTGAAATCGATGTAGAACAAATCGAAAAAGGAAAATCTTTAATTTTCAAAGCAACTGTTACAGTGAAACCTGAAGTAACATTAGGTGAATACAAAGGGTTAGAAGTACCTGCTGTAGAAACAACAGTTACAGATGAAGAAGTTGAAGCGGAAATTAAAGCATTGCAAGAAAAACAAGCTGAATTAGTAGTAAAAGAAGAAGGAACTGCTGAATTAGGAGATACAGTTGTTATCGACTTCGAAGGATTCCAAGATGGAGTTGCTTTTGAAGGTGGAACTGCTGAGAACTTCTCATTAGAACTTGGTTCAGGACAATTTATTCCTGGGTTTGAAGAAAAATTAGTGGGAGTTGCTACTGGCGAATCAACTGAAGTTGAAGTTACATTCCCAGAAGAATACCATGCTGAAGATTTAGCTGGTAAGCCTGCGACATTTAAAGTAACAGTTCATGAAATCAAAGGGAAAGAACTTCCTGAATTAGATGATGAATTTGCTAAAGATGTAGATGAAGAAGCGGAAACATTAGCTGAATTAAAAGAAAAAATTAAAACTCGTTTAGAAAATGATAAAAAGCATCAAGCAGAGCACACAGTTCGTGATACAGTTGTAGAAAAAGCTTCTGAAAATGCGAAAATGGATATTCCATCAGCAATGATTGATACAGAAATCGACCGCATGATGAGCGAATTTGAACAACGTTTACAAATGCAAGGTATGAATCTTGAGCTATACTTCCAATTCTCAGGACAAGATGAAGCAGCACTTAAAGATCAAATGAAAGAAGACGCTGAAAAACGTGTTCGTTCAAACTTAACACTTGAAGCTATCGTTGCTGCAGAAAACATCGAAGTAACAGAAGAAGAAGTGAAAGCTGAACTCGAAAATATGTCTCAAATGTACAATATGCCAGTAGATGCTATTAAACAAGCATTAGGCGGAGTTGAAAACTTACAAATGGACATAAAAATGAGAAAAGCAATCGATTTCCTTGTAGAAAACAGTAAAACTGTTGCATAATAGAAGTAAGTAAAAAAAACTAAGGCGCGACTATTTCGTGCCTTAGTTTTATATTAGTGTTAAATAACATATAATATGGGTAACTATAAAATAAGTTACTCTAACCGTACAGGAGTATACAATCAAATAAGAGATAATTTTCCAGATTTAAAGAAGCGAAATCTGGTTATGATTAAAGAAGTATATCCATTTTACCGTTATTGGATGATAGAGAACTGCAAATCCGAGTTGTATTATTTCCTGTACATTACTATCATGTGATACAATTCAATACATAACTGTTGAAAAAAGTAAAATTTGTTTCTGAACAAATAATAATCCGTAACGGTAAAAATATACAAAAGAAGTTTTAAGGGGTGAAGGCATGTTTAAATTTAATGACGAAAAAGGCCAGCTAAAATGTTCATTCTGCGGAAAGACACAAGATCAAGTTCGTAAATTAGTTGCTGGACCTGGTGTATACATTTGTGACGAATGTATAGAATTATGTACAGAAATCGTAGAAGAAGAATTAGGGACAGAAGAAGAAGTAGAATTTAAAGATGTACCAAAGCCAGCAGAAATTCGCGATATCCTTAACGAATATGTAATTGGACAGGACCAAGCGAAAAAGGCTCTTTCTGTTGCAGTGTATAATCATTACAAACGTATTAACTCAAATAGTAAAATTGATGATGTAGAATTATCAAAAAGTAATATTGCGTTAATCGGACCAACTGGTAGTGGTAAAACACTTCTTGCCCAAACATTGGCAAGAATATTAAATGTACCATTTGCTATTGCAGATGCAACTAGTCTAACAGAAGCTGGATATGTAGGGGAAGATGTTGAGAATATTCTTTTGAAATTAATCCAGTCTGCAGATTATGATGTAGAAAAAGCAGAAAAAGGTATTATTTATATAGACGAAATTGATAAAGTAGCACGTAAATCTGAAAATCCTTCTATTACACGTGACGTTTCCGGTGAAGGGGTTCAGCAAGCATTATTAAAAATTCTAGAGGGTACCGTTGCAAGTGTTCCGCCTCAAGGTGGCAGAAAGCACCCTCATCAAGAATTTATTCAAATTGACACAACGAATATTCTCTTTATTTGTGGTGGAGCATTTGATGGTATCGAACCAATTATTAAAAGACGACTAGGTCAAAAAGTAATTGGATTTGGTTCTGACGGTAAACAAGCTGAAATAGAAGATAAAGATTTATTATCTAAAGTACTTCCAGAAGATTTATTACGTTTTGGCTTAATACCTGAATTTATTGGTCGTCTTCCAGTTATTGCCAGTCTTGGTCAATTAGACGAAGAAGCATTAATGGAAATATTAACAAAGCCCAAAAATGCATTAGTAAAACAATTTAAGAAAATGATGGAATTAGATGATGTCGAATTAGAATTTGAAGAAGAAGCACTGAAAGAAATTGCTAAAAAAGCAATTGAAAGAAAAACAGGTGCACGCGGATTACGTTCTATTATCGAAGGCATTATGTTAGATGTTATGTTTGACCTGCCTTCAAGAGAAGACATTGTTAAATGTGTCATTACGAAAGAAACAGTAACGGATAATGCTTCACCTAAGCTTGTTCTAGAAGATGGAACAGTGGTGGATAAAGAAACAAAAACTTCAGCTTAACAACAGTTACGAGAAGAATCAATGATATCTATCATTGATTCTTTTTTTGCGGGCGAAAGTAGAAGGATGTAACAATTGCTACAAGCCCATACTTCGATTTTAATCATCAATTATATATCATTCCTATATATTTTTTCCTTGAAATCTTGTTTATTCCAACAAAGGGAAGGAGATACTATTTTTTAAAGACAAGGCACAATTTGTATATAGTCTTTATGGAAGAATCTATTTATAGCCTGATGCGACTGCGGAATTTGATGCTGATATTCAATCAAAAAATTTTCCTTTCCATCTGAGCTGTAGGGGTAGATACATATCGCTAACCATTGAAGGAAACTTGAGCTAATACATGTGCGAAGTTTTAAAACAACAAGATTTCAGGAGGTAATTTTTTATGAGTTGGGCGGAGATTGCTTTATTTGTACAACTATTCTTTGGAATTATTATCGGACTATATTTCTGGAATTTATTAAAGAGCCAGAGAAGCCAAAAAGTTTCGATTGACCGGGAATCAAAAAAAGAAATGGATCAATTAAGAAAGATGCGCGCCATTTCATTAACGGAACCTCTTTCTGAAAAAGTACGTCCAACAAGCTTCTCAGATATTGTGGGACAAGAGGATGGGATCAAAGCTTTAAGAGCCGCTCTCTGTGGACCAAATCCCCAGCATGTCATTATTTATGGACCACCAGGGGTTGGAAAAACAGCTGCAGCTAGGCTTGTATTAGAGGAAGCAAAGAAAAATCAAAAGTCACCCTTTAAGCCAAACTCTGTGTTTGTAGAATTAGATGCTACAACAGCTAGATTTGATGAAAGAGGGATAGCGGATCCATTAATCGGTTCTGTACATGACCCGATTTATCAAGGGGCTGGAGCAATGGGGCAAGCTGGAATCCCACAGCCAAAACAAGGTGCTGTTACAAATGCACATGGCGGCGTTCTATTTATCGATGAAATCGGAGAATTGCATTCTACGCAAATGAATAAGCTTCTAAAAGTATTAGAGGACAGGAAGGTTTTTTTAGAAAGTGCTTATTACAATGAGGAGAATACGCAAATTCCTTCCCATATACATGATATTTTTAAAAATGGACTACCGGCTGATTTTCGTTTAATCGGGGCGACGACAAGAACGCCAAACGAGATACCTCCAGCCATTCGCTCGAGATGTATGGAAGTGTTTTTTCGAGAATTAACGAAAGAAGAAGTGATTCAAATTGGCAAAAAGGCTGCTGATAAGGTGAAGATGAGAATAAGTGAGAAAGCCCTTGATACACTCTCTGAGTATGCAAGAAATGGAAGAGAGGCTGTTAATATGGTCCAGATTTCTGCTGGACTAGCAATTGGAGAGGATCGCGATTTTATAAAGGATGATGAAGTAGAATGGGTGATTCATTCTAGTCAACTTTCTCCAAGAATGGAAAGGAAAATTAATAACCATTCTGTTATTGGAGCTGTTAATGGATTAGCAGTATATGGTGCCAATATCGGGGCTTTGCTGGAAATTGAAGTAACAGTAATTCCAGCAAAAGATGGAAAAGGAAGCATAAATATTACTGGGATTGTCGAGGAGGAGAGTATTGGCGGACAAGGAAAATCCATTAGACGGAAAAGTATGGCGAAGGGATCCATTGAAAATGTCATTACTGTATTACGTTCTATGGATGTTCCTGCAGATCAATTTGATATTCATGTAAACTTTCCAGGCGGTATTCCAATTGATGGGCCTTCTGCAGGCATTTCAATGGCTACAGGGATTTACTCAGCGATCTACAAGCAGCCTGTTGATCGGCAAGTAGCGATGACCGGTGAGATCAGTATTCACGGAAAAGTGAAGCCTATCGGGGGAGTTGTCGCAAAGGTGAAAGCTGCTAAAGCTGCGGGTGTTCAAAAAGTTATTATCCCACAGGAAAATATGCAAGCAATATTAGAGGAAATAAAGGATATCACCATTATTCCTGTGAAGACATTAAATGAAGTGCTGGAAAATGCGCTCCTTAAAGAAGAGTGGAAAGAAGAAGCAATCCCAGCTTCCACCATTGCATTAACAAAGAAAGAGAGTATATAATTTTAAGCTAAAATGCAAATTAAATTAAGCATTGTCACTGTCGGCTAATTCTGTAAAGGGAGAGTTAGTCGGCGTTTTTTTGTGGGAAAATAGCCTAAACAAGCTTTATAGTTTTTCGTGCAGAAATATCCTTTTAAAATAAGGCTATATTTTCTTAAATCCAATTATTATTATATAATTGAATATATATGTGTAAGCATAAACAGTCTTTTTTCTTGAATGGAAATCGTCTAAATAAGCCATTTTAAATAAGGAAGGCTTGTTTTTAATTGCAATCTATTCTTTTTATCTTTCTGCTTTCTTTAATGAGCTATTTTAATAAGGATTAGCAAAAAAACGAAGGCGAAAAGTAGTTCTATTTTTACGGCTTGTCTAATAACCCTAGTTAATAGACACATTTTCATAAATAAGATAGAATTGTACAAAGCATTAGAATGCAAAGGGAGCCTATGTGGTAAATAATGATTAGAAATAGGCGATATAAGGAAAGAGATTTTTAAAGCTGGAGGTGCAACGTGATGGAGGAAAATAAAAAAACAATAGTCCCCCTCCTGCCGCTTCGGGGTTTACTGGTTTATCCAACGATGGTGCTTCATTTAGATGTTGGTCGTGATAAGTCAGTGCAAGCTCTCGAAAAAGCAATGGTAGAAGACCATTTAATTTTTCTTACAATGCAAAAAGATATGGATATAGATGAACCTGAAGAAGAGGATCTATATAAAATGGGAACTTTAACAAAAGTGAAGCAAATGTTAAAGCTGCCAAATGGAACAATTAGAGTTCTTGTTGAAGGGGTACAAAGAGCAGAATTAGAAGAATTGATGGAGGAAGATGGTTATTTTGCTGCAAGACTACGTTTGTTTGAAGAAGAAACTACCAAAGACGTAGAAGATGAGGCATTAATGAGAACAATGCTTCAATATTTTGAGCAATACATAAAAATTTCTAAAAAAATATCGCATGAAACATATGCAGCTGTTTCCGATATGGAAGAGCCGGGCAGAATGGCCGATATTATTGCTTCCCATCTACCAATTAAATTAAAAGAAAAACAGCAAATTTTAGAAACTTTAAATAATAAGCAGAGAATGAATTATGTTATCGACATTATTCAAAATGAAAAAGAGGTGTTAAACCTCGAGAAGAAAATAGGTCAGCGCGTAAAGAAATCAATGGAAAGAACACAAAAGGAATATTATTTACGCGAACAAATGAAAGCCATTCAAAAAGAATTAGGTGACAAGGATGGCAAAACTGGCGAAGTAAGTACACTGCTTGAAAAAATTGAAGAGGCGGGCATGCCAGACCATGTAAAGGTAACAGCATTAAAGGAATTAGATCGCTATGAAAAAATTCCTTCTACCTCTGCAGAAAGTTCTGTCATCCGCAATTATATTGACTGGCTCTTGGCATTACCATGGACCAATGCAACAGAAGATGATTTGGATCTTATTAAGGCAGAAAAAATCCTTAATGATGATCACCATGGACTAGAAAAGGTAAAAGAAAGGGTATTGGAGTATTTAGCTGTACAAAAGCTGACAAATTCTTTGAAAGGCCCTATTCTTTGTCTTGCTGGACCTCCTGGAGTGGGGAAAACCAGTCTTGCTCGTTCTATAGCTCGCTCCTTAAACCGTAACTTTGTCCGCATCTCTTTAGGTGGTGTGCGTGATGAATCAGAAATTAGAGGTCATAGACGAACTTACGTTGGGGCGATGCCAGGAAGAATCATTCAAGGAATGAAAAAGGCAGAAACCATTAATCCGGTATTTTTATTAGATGAGATTGATAAAATGTCTAATGATTTCCGAGGCGATCCTTCATCAGCCATGCTAGAAGTACTTGATCCAGAACAAAACCACAACTTCAGTGATCATTATATTGAAGAAACTTATGATTTATCGAAAGTTATGTTTATCGCAACAGCTAATAATTTAGCTACCATTCCTGGTCCATTACGTGATAGAATGGAAATTATCTCGATAGCTGGATATACAGAAATCGAGAAAATTCATATTGCGAAAGATCATCTATTGCCTAAACAAATTAAAGAGCATGGATTATCGAAAGCGCAGCTCCAAATTAGAGAAGACGGACTCCAAAAAATTGTTCGTCTCTATACTAGAGAAGCTGGAGTTCGTACTTTAGAAAGACAATTAGCTACAATTTGCCGCAAAACAGCAAGAATGATTGTAACAGCTGAGAAGAAAAAAGTCGTTATCACAGCTAAAAATGTAGAGGATTTCCTTGGTAAGCCAATTTTTCATTATGGTCAAGCTGAGGAAGAGGATCAAGTTGGCGTAGCAACTGGTCTTGCCTATACTACAGTTGGCGGTGATACTTTGCAAATTGAAGTATCCTTGGCGCCTGGAAAAGGTAAATTAGTCTTAACGGGAAAATTAGGGGATGTAATGAAGGAATCTGCCCAAGCGGCATTCAGCTATATACGTTCTAAATCGGAAGAGCTGGGCATTGATGCGAATTTCCATGAGAAATATGATATTCATATTCATGTTCCAGAAGGTGCTGTACCAAAGGATGGCCCATCAGCAGGAATCACCATGGTAACCGCACTTGTTTCTGCTCTTTCTGGAAAGCCAATCAAGAAAGAGGTTGGAATGACGGGAGAAGTAACATTGAGAGGGCGTGTTCTTCCAATTGGAGGATTAAAGGAAAAATCTCTTGGTGCTCACCGTGCTGGGTTAAAGACAATTATTATCCCGAAAGATAATGCGAAGGATATCGATGATGTTCCTGAAAGTGTAAGAGAAGAACTAGACTTTATCCTTGTTTCACATGTAGATGAAGTATTAAAACACGCGTTGAACGGAAGTGTAAATCTTTGAAAGTAAATCAAGCAGAAATAGTAATTAGTGCCGTAAAACCAAACCAATATCCTGAAGGAAATCTGCCAGAGTTTGCTTTAGCGGGTAGATCGAATGTTGGTAAATCTTCCTTCATTAATCGCATGCTTGGGCGAAAAGCATTAGCTCGCATTTCCTCGAAGCCAGGGAAAACACAAACATTAAATTTTTACTTAATTAATGAAATCATGCACTTTGTAGATGTACCTGGTTATGGATATGCAAAGGTTTCGAAAAAGGAAAGAGAAGCATGGGGGAAAATGCTGGAAACGTATTTCACCTCTAGAGAACAATTAAAAGCAGTAGTTTTAATTACGGATCTTCGCCATCCGCCAACTGCTGATGATATTTTAATGTACGACTTTTTAAAGCATTATGGGATTCCATGTGTGGTTATTGCGACAAAAGCCGATAAAATATCCAAATCTCAATGGCAAAAACATTTAAAAGTTACAAAAGAAACATTAGGACTAAGTGCAGATGATTACCTTATCCTATTCTCATCTGAAACTGGAGAAGGAAAAGATAAAGTTTGGTCATTACTAGAGCATTTAGCTAATAAATAAAAAAAGCGACTCACATCAGCTAGCTAGGTTGAAAAGTGAGTCGCTTTTTTATTTGTTTATAAATGAAATAATATCCTGAATAGCAAGCCTAAAAAGACGTCCAACCCGCGGAAAGCGAACAGGAATCATGCTTGTGAGTTATTCTCATGTATTATGTACGAACATCATTATTTCCTCTTTTTCGAAACTAAATAATATCCCCCCAAGATAATGAATAAAATAGGTATTAAATTATTTAACGTATGAGGACTTATTTTTAAGAATGTTAGCGAACCAAGAATTTCTTGATAGAAAAGCAAAAGAACAGCTAACAAAAGAAAAAGAAGACCGTTTAATAAGCTTTGCCCTGTTTTTTGATTTTGAAGAATAAAGCCAAGAGCGATAATTAGAATAAAAGTGCCCGTATGATCAGGCCAAATAGCAAGTTTATTTACTAAGTGAAAGTGTAAACCAAAGCCAGTTAAAATCACACCTGGCAAAATAACGCCATAATCCTTTCCTCCATAACCTTGAAAAAGAAAAGCAATCCCAATGATAATTAATAGGGTTGGCCAAGTGTACAGATTGGGTAGAATAGTAATATCAAATTCCTTTAAGATAAAATAAAATCCAAAACCGATTAATACGATACCAGAGAACCATTTTTGTGTTTTCATTATTTCCTCCACTTCCAAAAAACTAAGCTTGAATACATAGAAGATTTTTGTTACTGTACAATGAGTAAAGTGCAATATTGTACAAAAAAACGAATAAAATAACGATAATTTTGCAAAAGAAGTACAAACTATTATAGTAAATAACGTAAGTATAATTCTTTTTCTATTATCAATACTATATCTTACCATATGAATTCACAATTTGTTCACAATTAATAGGCAAATTGTTACCCATTTTTGAAATGATTTTGTTATAATAACTACATGTTAATAATTATTATAATTTAATCCGTTTATATAAAAGGTTTAAAAAAATTCAATAGGAATAATTAGGTATAACTTACTTTGGGGGTGTCACAAAGAAATGCATATAGTAGCTGTCGGACTAAATTTTAAAACGGCCCCAGTAGAAATTCGTGAACGTTTAACATTTGATTCAGAGCAAATAGGGGAAGCTATGAATCAATTACAACATAAAAAAAGCATTTTAGAAAATGTGATTATTTCAACATGTAATCGTACGGAAATATATGCAGTAGTAGATCAGCTTCATACTGGTCGCTATTATATTAAACAATTTTTAGCAGAGTGGTTTCAATTGGAACAAGAAGAGTTTGTTCCTTATTTATTTGTGTATGAACAAGATGGTGCATTAAACCACTTATTCCAAGTGACATGTGGCTTAAATTCCATGGTGGTTGGAGAAACACAGATTTTAGGGCAGATACGAACTAGCTTCTTAACAGCGCAATCCATTAAATCGACTGGATCGGTGTTTAATCAATTATTTAAGCAAGCTATTACCTTTGCGAAAAAAGCACATACAGAAACAGATATCGGTGCGAACGCTGTATCTGTAAGTTATGCTGCGGTAGAATTGGCGAAAAAAATATTTGGTACCTTGCTAAATAAGAATGTCCTTATATTAGGTGCAGGAAAGATGGGCGAGCTTGCTATTCAGAATCTGTATAGCAATGGAGCAAAAAACGTAACTGTGATAAATCGCACATTTGAGAAAGCAGAAGTACTTGCACATCGTTTCGAAGGTCAAGCCAAACCGATGAATGAACTACAATGTGCTTTAATAGATGCAGATATTGTGATTAGTTCAACAGGGTCTAATGCATTTGTCATTACAAAGGCAATGATGAAGGGCGTGGAGAAAATTCGTAAAGGGAATCCACTATTCATGGTTGATATTGCTGTGCCAAGAGATTTAGATCCTGAAATCGCGGAATTAGATAGCGTATTTCTTTATGATATTGACGATTTAGAAGGAATTGTAGAAGCGAATCTGCAAGAACGACAAAAAGTAGCAGAAAAGATTATGATCATGATAGAGGCAGAAATTATCGAGTTTAATCAATGGCTTCACTTATTAGGTGTGGTGCCAGTCATTTCTGCTCTTCGCGAAAAGGCACTTGCTATTCAAAGTGAAACAATGAAAAGTCTAGATCGAAAACTTCCTAACCTTACTGAAAGAGAAAGAAAGATTTTAAATAAGCATACGAAGAGTATTGTGAATCAAATGTTAAAAGATCCAATTCTTCAAGCGAAGGAATTAGCGGCTCAACCGAATGCAGATCAATCAATGCAGCTTTTTATGAAAATCTTCAATTTAGAAGCCGATGCACCGAAAGAAGCGAGCGATATAGGAAAGAAAGAAGAGAAAGAAGCATTTTCTCCAATTGCACAGCCGTCTATTCAAGTATGATTGAGATAATGTTTTAATTACTGCCTAATGTGAATGAGCTCTTGATTTCTTTCTTTGTCATCCGATAATAAACTTTTCGGGTCGTAGTTTCACTTTCCTTTTCTTAGGTTAAAATATAGATGGGGTTATAGAAATAAGAGTTATATTAAGTTGAAAAACTTGGTATTATGATCTTTTATGTTCAAAGGGGAAGCGCTGATGCAGGATATATTTATGACTAGACTCCATGAATTCACGATTATTCTTTATGCGTTATCTGTGCTATTATATTTTTTTGATTTTATGCATAATAACCAGAGAGCAAATCGAGTCGCTTTCTGGTTACTTTTATTTGTCTGGATATTACAATCATCTTTCTTAATTATCTATATAGTGGAGATGAATAGGTTTCCGATTCTCACAATTATGGAAGGATTATACTTTTATTCTTGGGTATTGGTAACCTTTTCTTTGGTAATAAATAAGTGGCTGGAAATTGATTTTATTGTATTTTTTACAAATGTAGTCGGATTTATTGTTATGGCAATACATACTTTTGCTCCTGCACGAGATTCTGCCAGAATTCATGTGGAACAGGTTGTTTCTGAGTTACTGTTCATTCATGTGACAGCGGCCCTTTTAGCCTATGGAATGTTTACGATCTCTTTTATTCTTTCTGTCCTTTATTGTATACAATATGATTTATTGAAACAGAAAAAATGGGGAAGGAGGGTAATGCGGATCGCCGATTTAGCCAAACTAGAACATATATCTTACTTATTAAGCGTGTTTGGTGTACCATTATTATTAATTGGCTTAATTCTTGGGGTGCAATGGGCCATTATTCAAAAACCTGATTTTCTCTGGTATGATCCGAAAATTATCAGCTCCTTTATTGTGTTACTCGTATATAGCAGCTTTTTGTACTTACGAGTTTCTCGAAAAATGAGGGGGAAAAATATTGCCCTCTTAAATATTGCTAGTTTTTTAATTATGTTAATTAATTTCTTGTTAGTAGGTAATTTTTCCACCTTTCATTATTAAAAGGAAGACTACATAACGGAAATATGTTGGAGGTACTTTTTATGCGTAAAATAATTGTTGGTTCGAGGAAAAGTAAGCTTGCTATTACTCAGACAAATTGGGTAATTAATCAGCTGAAGAAATTAGATTCTTCTTTTGAATTTGAAGTGAAAGAAGTGGTTACCAAGGGAGATGTTGTGCTCGATGTCACTTTATCCAAGGTTGGAGGAAAGGGGCTATTTGTAAAAGAAATCGAGCAAAGTATGCTGGATAAGGAAATTGATATTGCTGTTCACAGTATGAAAGATATGCCGGCTGAGCTTCCAAAAGGATTAACCATTGGCTGTATTCCTGAGCGTGAGGATTATCGAGATGCTTTGATTAGTAAAAATCATATTCCTTTAAAAGATTTAAGAGAAGGGGCAGTCATTGGGACAAGCAGCTTGCGAAGAGGTGCTCAATTACTTGCAGTTCGTCCTGATCTTGAAATCAAATGGATTCGCGGAAATATAGACACCCGTCTAAATAAGCTAGAAACAGAAGAATATGATGCCATCATATTAGCTGCTGCTGGGTTAGCGAGAATGGGATGGACAAGCGATGTAGTGACAGAGTTTCTAGAGCCTGAAGTATGCTTACCGGCAGTTGGCCAAGGTGCCCTTGCTATTGAATGCCGCGAAGATGATAAAGAGGTATTGGAACTTTTAAGCAAGCTGTCCAACCAAGATACGACGCGTACTGTTTATGCAGAAAGAGCCTTTTTACAGCGTATGGAAGGCGGCTGCCAAGTTCCGATTGCAGGGTTTGCACAAGTAGAAAAAGATGAAGTGTCATTAACAGCATTAGTTATTTCACCTGATGGCAAACAGATATACAAGGAAGAAGTATCGGGAAAAAACCCAGTAGAAGTAGGGGAGCAAGCAGCAGCCATTTTAACAGACAAAGGTGCGAAGGCCTTAATTGATCGGTTGAAAGAGGAGAATGTTATCGATGGCTAATCTGCTTCTTGGAAAAAAAATTCTCGTCCCTCGATCAAAAAAACAAGCGAGTGTGTTATCAAAGCAGATTATTGATCTAGGCGGTATTCCGGTTGAAGTGCCTTTAATCGCGTTTCGAGAAAAACAACTTCCAGATGGAGTAATTGCTTCTTTAAAAAATAAAGCATATGATTGGCTTGTCTTTACGAGCCGTAATGGAGTAGATGCTTTTTTTAAAGAAATGAACAGATTAGAATTAACCCTTGTAGCTCCAATTGCTGTTATTGGCGAAAAGACAACAGCTGCTATTGCGGGATATGGGTATCAAGCTGATTTTATGCCGACAGATTTTGTTGCTGAACAGTTTGCCAAAGAGTTTGCAGCCATTTTGGAAAAACAACAGAGAATTCTAATTATAAAAGGAAACAGATCAAGAGAATTTCTAGCAGAGCAATTAAAGAAAGCCTGTTTACAAGTAGATGAAGCTATATTGTATGAAACGTATTTCCCGCTAGAAAGTGAAGAATTGCTTGTTAATGAAGTAAAGGAAAATGATATAGAGGTATTACTGTTTACCAGCTCCTCCACCGCCCATCATTTTATGCAAATCATCCAAAAACATCAATTGATTGATAGGGTGGAAAGGTGTATCGTGATTAGTATTGGACCAATCACAACAGAAACCTTGCACAGCTATGGAATGCATGTAACAATCACAGCAAAACCATATACAACAGATAGTATTCTGGAACATTTAGTGCAGTATTTAACAAATTAAGTTGGGGGTAAGAACATGGTTGAATTTAAACGTCATCGCAGATTAAGACAATCTGCCAATATGAGAGCATTAGTGAAAGAAACATATGTACATCTGGATGATTTAATTTATCCGATTTTTATTACAGAAGAAGAAAATAGTAAAACTGAAATTTCCTCTATGCCTGGTATTTATCAGTTTTCCATTGATCGATTGAAGGAAGAGATGGATGAGGTTCAAGAGCTTGGAATCAAATCTGTGTTATTATTCGGTATTCCAAAGGAAAAAGACGAATGTGGAACGCAAGCATTTCATGATCATGGTATTGTTCAGGAAGGTATCAAATACATTAAAGCTAACTATCCGGAAATGATTGTCGTTGCAGATACATGCTTATGTGAATATACTAGCCACGGACATTGTGGAGTAATTGAAGCTGGAAGAGTGCTTAATGATGAATCATTAGAATTACTTGTGAAGGCTGCAGTAAGCCAAGCAGAAGCTGGAGCGGATATTATTGCCCCTTCTAATATGATGGATGGCTTTGTAGCTGCGATTAGAAAAGGGTTAGATGAAGCTGGATTCATTGATATACCAATTATGAGTTATGCTGTAAAATACGCTTCTGCCTTTTATGGTCCATTCCGTGAAGCTGCTGATAGTACTCCACAATTTGGAGATCGCAAAGCCTATCAAATGGATCCCGCTAATCGTCTGGAAGCATTTAGAGAAGCTGAAAGTGATGTAGCAGAAGGAGCAGATTTTCTTATTGTTAAGCCAGGTCTTCCTTATTTAGATATTGTTCGTGATATGAAAAATGAATGGAATCTGCCGATTGTTACCTATAATGTAAGTGGAGAATACAGCATGGTAAAAGCTGCGGCACAAAATGGCTGGATTGAGGAAGATAGAATTATAATGGAAACAATGATTAGTATGAAACGTGCTGGAGCAGATTTAATTATTACGTATTTTGCTAAAGATGTTGCACGTATGTTAAAAGAACAATAAAGGAGGAAAGATAAATGCGTTCCTATCAAAAATCAGAAGCTGCATATAAAGAAGCAGTAGAATTAATGCCAGGAGGGGTAAATAGCCCTGTCCGTGCCTTTAAATCTGTTAAAAGAAACCCAGTGTTTATGGAGGCAGGGAAAGGCTCTAAAATCTACGATATTGATGGCAATGAATATATTGACTATGTTTTATCATGGGGGCCGCTTATTTTAGGACATGCTGATGATCGAGTAGTCGAGGGTATTAAAAAAGTTGCTGAAAAAGGAACTAGTTTTGGAGCACCAACGTTAATTGAAAACGAACTTGCTGCCCTTGTAAAAGAACGAGTGCCTAGTATCGAAATCGTTCGGATGGTTTCTTCTGGCACAGAGGCTACAATGAGTGCAATCCGTTTAGCTCGAGGCTATACGGGGAGAAATAAAATTCTGAAGTTTGAAGGTTGTTATCATGGTCATGGCGATTCCTTGCTTATTAAAGCAGGATCTGGGGTAGCGACACTTGGTTTACCAGATAGTCCTGGAGTGCCTGAAAGCGTTGCAGCAAATACGATTACGGTTGCTTATAATGATTTAGAGAGCGTAAAATACGCCTTTTCTATGTATGGCGAAGACATTGCAGCTATTATTGCGGAGCCGGTTGCGGGAAATATGGGAGTTGTTCCTCCGAAGCCAGGGTTCCTGCAAGGTTTGCGTGATGTGACAACAGAATATGGTGCTTTACTTATTTTTGATGAAGTCATGACAGGATTTCGTGTGGACTACGGATGCGCGCAAGGCTATTTTGGCATTACACCTGATATAACTTGTCTCGGAAAAGTAATTGGTGGAGGATTACCTGTTGGTGCATATGGTGGAAAAGCGGAAATTATGAACCAAATTGCGCCAAGCGGACCAATATACCAAGCTGGTACCTTATCTGGTAATCCACTTGCAATGACAGCAGGTTTTGAAACAATATCGCAATTAACAAAAGATACGTATAAAGAGTTTATCCGAAAAGCGGACCGTTTAGAAGAAGGCTTAAAAGAAGCAGCTGCAAAATATGAGATTCCGTTCACAGTAAATCGCGCTGGCTCTATGATTGGTTTCTTCTTTACTAATGAAGATGTAAAAGATTATGAAAGTGCAAAAACATCTAATCTAGATTACTTTGCAGCCTTTTATAATAGTATGTTAGAACAAGGCGTATTTCTTCCTCCTTCTCAATTTGAAGGGATGTTTTTATCTACAGCATTAACGGATGAGGATATTGAGCACACGATTCGTGCTGCTGAACAAGCTTTTTCTACGTTGAAGGCTTAAATAAAACTGTAAAGTAACTTATTCGTTATAGAAAAATAAAACAGCCTAAAATCCCCATGGCAATTTATCGGGATTTTAGGCTGTTTTACTTGATCCCATCTTTCTATGTATTCAAATTACCTAGAACTGTCGATTTTTTGCCACTTTATGAAGGGAAATAGTATGTTATGATGCAACTATTAATAGGACAAGAAGGGATTTTTATGGATTCATTTATAAAGATGCAGGACGTTAGTTTTACGTATGATCATACTACTATCTTACATAAAATCAATTTGGATTTAGAAAAGGGCAAATCATATGCTTTAATTGGTAAGTCTGGAGTGGGGAAAAGTACACTTCTCCATCTTCTCGCTGGTTTCTTAAGCCCAACGGAGGGAGAAGTATTAATGGATGGGAAGAAAATCCAGCATCCACAAAAGGATATTGGCTTTATGTTTCAAGATTTAGGCCTTTTTCCTTGGTTAAAAGTTTTTGATTCTATTTCAATGCCTTTAAAGTTAGATAAAAGAAAAGCAAAACAGGAAATAAAGGAAAGTGTAACAGCATTAATAAGAGAAGTGGGATTAAGTGGGATGGAGAATAAATATCCAACGGAGTTAAGTGGAGGGCAGCAGCAAAGGGTAGCTTTAGCAAGAACACTTATTAATAAACCTGATTTGTTGCTAATGGATGAACCAACATCTACATTAGATGAAATGACAAAAGAACAAATTCAACAGTTAATTGCTGAGCAGGTGGAAAAACGGCAGACCACGTTATTGTTTGTTACACATAATATTGAAGAGGCAGTCCTTCTTGGGGAGTATATTTTATTGCTACAAGATAATGGTGATATCGAGATGATCGAAAATCCCTTATTTGGAGTAGAGAGAGCAAAAGAAAATTTGTCCTTCTATAAGGCTTGTATTGAAGTCCGAAAAAGATTAGCGGTGGTAGAGGTATGAAGAACATTATAAAAAAAATCATCGTGAATCAACTATTCTTAGGTTTTATAAGTGTCGGTTTATTTTGGTATATTGTCTATTTTCTCCTCCAGTCTCACACCATCCCATCTCCGCTTTTAACAGTTACCTATATGTGGCACGACAAATATATATTGCTTCTTCATTCAGGAGCCAGTTTGTTAAGAATTTTCATTGCATTATTTATTTCTTTGGTAATAGGTATTCCCATGGGAATTATTTTAGGGAAAAATAAGAGAGTTAATACATGGCTATCCCCTTTTTTATATTATATATATCCAATTCCCAAAGTAGCATTTTTACCGATATTTATGATTTTGTATGGTTTAGGAAACGAGTCTAAAATCATGTTAATTATTTGGATTATTATTTTTCAAATCATTTTGTCTGTCAGAGATGGTGTCTTACAAATACCGGCAAGCTATTTCAAAGTGATGAACGGCTATCGGGCAGCTATTTTTCAGCAATTCATTTATTTAATTTTTCCAAGCATACTACCTGCGATATTTACGGGGATAAGAATCAGCATAGGGATTAGTTTAGCAACCTTATTTTTTGCCGAAAACTATGCAACGACATATGGAATTGGCTACTATATTATCAGCGCCTGGACAAAAATGAATTATGAAGAAATGTTCGCAGGAATTGTAGCCTTAGGATGTATTGGTTTATTGCTATTTATTTTATTAGATAAACTAGAATTAAAAATGACACCTTGGAATTATAAGTAAAGAGAGATACATATAGTTTAGAGGGAAGGCGTTAATTTGTTCCATTTAACTTAAGAAAGTAGGCTGGGGGGAGCACATCAGCATGTACTTCGCTCAGCCCCATAGGAGCATTCCTGTGGGATTAGTCATAAAGAAGATCCTCTATGCTGCATATATCAACTGCAATCAATACGCAGCAAGGAGAATCTACTATGAATAGTATTCGTAAACAAATTAAATCAGTCTACTTGTATTCTGTTTTTCCTAAAAAGTATACTTTTTAATTTGGCAATAAAGTAAAGTCTGTTAAATCTTCATAGGTATAGCTTTCTTTAATTTGCCCTTTCTCTTTTGTCCATTGAACAATCGAATCAAAGGAATTTTTTGGCACTACACTGGCATAAGGAAAGCTTTCTTTTGTTGATAAATAATTGCTCATAGCATCAGGAAATTGGTATTTAGTTAATATATCAGCATATTCCTTAGCTTTTGTATTGTTCATATAGTCAATAGCTTTATTATAAGCTTTATAAAAAGCTTTGATATCTGCTGGTTTAGAGGATATTAGTTCATCTGAAAATAAAATGGTTCCTCCTTTAATCCCTGCATCTGTTGAGCTTCCTAAAAGGTGAGCTCCTTGGCTGACTAGCATGCTAGCCTGTGGTTCTGTAAAAACTACTCCATCCACTTTATCTGCCATAAGTGCTTCCGCACGGCCAGAAAAAGAAGGGATTTCCACGATATTATAAGTGAAGTCTTCTTTCGCTGCAAAATCATCCATAATATATTCCAAGATAAAATTCGGTACAAGTGAAACATTTTTACCATCTAACTCTTTCATCTCTGTCACTCCTGAGTTTGGAGAGGAGAGAATTTTAAAATCTTCACTTATATCAGAAGTAATCTTCATCTTTATGCCATTCTCCATAAAAGCTGCTGCTGT
This sequence comes from Niallia sp. M35, assembly GCF_050971705.1. Taxonomy (NCBI): domain Bacteria; kingdom Bacillati; phylum Bacillota; class Bacilli; order Caryophanales; family Bacillaceae; genus Niallia; species Niallia sp. M35. The sequence goes on along the minus strand of NZ_JBPCEP010000005.1, from coordinate 170,649 downwards.
CATGACATCTGCGATTGTCCCGTCTACTTCATTCGCTTGGATGGCAACATTTCGATCAGTAGGAGCAGAGAAGGATTTGATGGAAACCTTTAGTCCTTCTTTATCAAAGTAGCCATTTTCTTTTGCCAAAATAATCGGTATCGCTGATTCTGCTGGCAAAATGCCGATCGTTAGTTCTTCCCCGGATGGTTTTTCAGTCGTGTTCCTTTTTTGATCATTTGTTTTAGTTGCTGTTGTCTTTCCACAAGCAGCAGCAACTAAAACGAAAACGAGTATGAAGGATAGGGTCCATATTTTTTTCATCATTTTTCTCCTAAATAGTTATAATTTTTTTAAATGCCTCTAAGTCTATTAAATAAGGAATGGCATTTCTTTTTAGTAAAAGAGGATTAGTCTGCATATCATTGTGACCATTTTCACAAGTGAATGCAAGTTTAAATTCTTTTTCTTTTAAAGTGAGTACATTGGATTCGTTAAATAGGCCAAATGGATAGGCAAATACATTTTTATGGTTGATTAGAATATGATTGTTGCATTCATCTAGATCTTTGGCAAAGGTTTCTTTACGAGATGTCATTAATAGACTTTCTGACTCACTTGTACGTATATGCATATGATGTGTATGGTTGGCATATTCAAATACGTCTTTCATTTCCTCTAGGTCCCTTGCAGATAAACATACAGATTTATCTTTTACAAATATACGTTCATTATCATGCAGCCATCCTGTTACCACAAATGCTGTTGCGTGAAATTGATATTTTTTGAGAATCGGGTATGCATATTCTTTGATGGATTGAAAGCAGTCATCAAAAGTAAGTAATATTGATTTTTCCGGTAAGGGATTGCCTCTTTCATAATATGCCTTTACCTCCTCTAAAGATAAAGTGTGGAAACCATTGTGAAACAAATACTCCATTTGTAGTTCAAATTTTTCTAGTGTAATGAAAAGGGGAGAGGGCAAGAAATCCTTATATGCTTGTTTGACATCAATTGGATGTTGTTCTGCTGCTTGAAAATCTTCCTCTTTTCTTATTTCGTGATACATTAACACAGAAAAAGCCATCATAAAACCTCCTCTTTCATAAAATGCAGAATTTCTGCGTTTCCAATTTAAGTAATTTTGTTAACTTACAAAATCTTCTTTTATTATATCGGACCCTAATAGGAAAAAACGGCTAGAATTATAAATAGTTTTAACAATTTGGTGTATAAATTCAGAAAAATTAGATTTTTATTAAAGTTCGATTCTTTCTTAGCTAAACAAATAAAAGAAATATTCATAAAGTGTTACAGATAATCATAAGTTTTTAAAGACAATAGTGATATACACGTGAAAGGAATGAGAGGAGGAGTCGCTTTGTCTCAAGAAAATTCGTCTATTTTACGGTTTTCGTTGGAAGAGTCCGTCTGGTTTCAAAAAGGACAGGAAGTAGCAGATCTGCTTTCCATTTCACTTGATCCCAATATAACAATCCAAGAGAACGATCAGTATATTATCATTCAAGGCTCTTTAGAGCTTAGTGGTGAATACAAGCGCTACAATGAAGGGGAACAAGAAGAGGAGGAGGTTTTTAAAGCTCCTAAATTAGTGCATTCTGTTATGGAGAGAGAGGAAGGGGTATGTGAATTTTTACACCATTTCCCTGTCGATATTACGATTCCTCTTGAAAGAGTGACAAGTCTTGATGATGTGGAAATCGAGATTGATACTTTTGATTATGTTTTTCCCGAAAGAAGCTGCTTAAATTTAACGGCTGATTTAACTATTTCTGGCTTGGCTTCAGAAGAAGTGGAGGAGGATATAGCGGAAGAGGAAAGGGAAGAAGAATTGGAAGTAGCACGGCATACGCAAGAAGAGGAAGAAGTAGTGGAACTAATACGGGATCATTCGAAGGAAGAAGAGGAGGTTTTAACTGATTCCATAGAAGAACCTGTTGAAATTGCCGTTAGTCCATTTCAAAATGTTAGTCCCTTACTAGAGGAATTACGTGAAGAGAAGGAAACAGAGGATGACTTATATTCTTCCTTCGAACTAGAGGTTAGAAAGACTCCAGAAGAGGATGATGAATGGAGCACAAACGAACATACAAAGATCCCTTATTTTTCTGAGGAAGTTAGAAAAGAGGAGGAGGCTTCTCCTGCAGAACCAGAGATGAAAGTTTCCATATTACGTAGTGAAGAAAAAGTATTTACTGCAGAAGAAGTTTTCCAGAAACCGGATCACGAGTCCTCCTCTGAAGCAAAGCAAGAAGAGGTTGTTATGGAAGAAGAAGAACTAGAAGAATCATCTTCTTCTCCTAATGAGGAGCCTAAAAAGAAGAAAGGCCTTTTTAATAAGACAAAGTCTCTTACTTTTACAGAATTTTTTGCTAGAAAAGAAGAAGAGAAGCATACAAAAGTGAAAGTTTGTATTGTACAGCAAGGCGATACATTAGAAAAATTAAGTGACCGATACAATGTAAATATCCATGCATTGTTAAAAGAAAATCGCATGGAAGCAAATCAAGATATATATGAGGGGCAAGTTCTATATATTCCTGGGAATTTTGTAGAGAAATAGGGCACAAACAGCAGGCAGGAGAAAATCCTGCTTGACTGTTTTTCTTGACTTTTCACCCGTCTTTTACTCTTGAAGTTTAAACGGTAAGAGAGTGAAAGGAATTGGAAGGAAAACAAAACAGAGTCGATTGTTAATCGAATATATGGTAAATGCCCGAATCGTCAACTAACCATCGATAGAAACGGAGAAGATGGCAGTTTCACTTTATGAGAAAGTGTGGGCGGATATGAATGAACAAAACATATTAAAGAAGTATACACCGATTTTGAAGCCATATGCAGTCGAACCGAATTTTGTAGAGGAGTTCGGAAAAGTAGCGAAGATTTACAGTAATAAAGGAACTTTTGCTTTGAAACGAATGGATCCTCATCACGGTGCTGATTTCACCCGTCATATTCGAATGCTATATCAAAAAGGCTATAATCGGATTGTTCCGATCTATCCAGCTGTAGATGGTAGATACGCTATTTTTTATGATAATAAGCTGTTCTACTTAATGCCCTGGTTACCAAATGAGGAAAGAGAGAATTATTCCAGGAAGCATCAGCAAATGTTTCGCGAGCTTGCACGCCTTCATATTTTATCTTCGAAGGAAGTGAAAATTGAGAAGGAAGATCGACAGGAGCATTTTGAAAATACACAGTTAGATATTGAAAAAGAACAAGAGTTTTTAAATGGCTTTATTGAGCTATGCGAAAATAAAGAGTATATGTCACCATTTGAATTAATGTTCTGTCTGTATTACCATGATATTCGGCAGGCGTTGATCTATTCGGAAACAAAGCTAAAAGAATGGTATGAGGAAACGAAAGAAGATGAAAAGGCAAGAGTCTCCATTATTCATGGGAAACTGTCACCAGAGCATTTTCTTTATGATGATAGAGGATATGGCTACTTTACTAATTTTGAAAAAGCTAAGTATGGAACGGCCAGTCATGATTTACTTCCATTTCTCGCACGCTCATTAAAAACGGGACCGAAGCAGAACGATGAATGTATTGAGTGGCTATATACGTACTTTAAGCATAATCCGTTAAAATACGATGAAATGCTATTGTTTTTAAGTTATTTAGCTCATCCAGGCCCCATTATTCGAGTTTGTGAGAAATATATGAAAGCAAATAAGAAAGACATTAATGAACGAAAATATGTTCAAAAGCTGCTTAAACAATATTGGCTTTTAAAAAATACTGAATATGTTGTTATGCGAGTGGATGAGATAGAAAGACAAAAAAAAGCACAGCAGGATGCTGCGGAACAAGCAGAGACCCAGGATTAAAAAACTTGGGTCTATTATTATTGGGTGTAATAATTGTCACCATTTTTTCACATGTACATAAAGTAAAGACAAACAAAAAAGGAAATGAATAAAATTAAAAAATTTAGGCAATCCTTATTGACGAGATTAAGTTATTTTCGGTAGTATAGCATATATAAAATAAATTATTAAAGCAATGACAGGGAGTAGTACAATGTAAGTTGTTTCAAAGAGAGGAAATCAACAGCTGCGAGATTTCTATTCAACCCATTGGAAGGTAGCCCTCGAGCTTCTTTTGCGAACGGTGTGCTTATTAGTAAAAGACGGACAGTATCCGATATCATCTTTTAAAGAGCCAATACCTATTTTGTATTGGAAAAAAGGTGGTACCGCGAACAAACTCCATTCGTCCTTTTAAGACGAGTGGAGTTTTTTATTTGCTTTAAAAAGTACAAAGGAACACGATTAGGAGGAAATTAGGATGGAAATGAAAGAAATCTCCATGCCGACAAAGTATGATCCAGCAAGTATTGAAAAGGGTCGCTATGATTGGTGGTTAGAAGGCAAATTTTTTGAGGCAAAGCCAGATGAAGGAAAAAAGCCTTATACAATCGTAATCCCGCCTCCAAATGTAACAGGTAAACTGCATTTAGGGCATGCATGGGATACAACATTACAAGATATTTTAACAAGAATGAAAAGAATGCAAGGTTATGATGTATTATGGTTACCTGGAATGGACCATGCCGGTATTGCTACCCAGGCAAAGGTAGAAGAAAAGCTGCGCGCCCAAAATATAAGCAGATATGATCTTGGTCGTGAAAAATTTGTAGAAGAAACATGGAAATGGAAAGAGGAATATGCAAGTCATATTCGTGCCCAATGGTCTAAATTAGGTCTAGGATTAGATTATTCTCGTGAAAGATTCACATTAGATGAAGGGCTATCCAAAGCAGTTCGTGAAGTGTTCGTTTCTTTATATAAGAAAGGGCTTATCTACCGCGGAGAATATATTATCAACTGGGACCCAGCTACCAAAACTGCACTCTCTGATATTGAGGTAATCTATAAGGATGTACAAGGTGCCTTTTATCATATGAAATATCCTTTAGCAGATGGATCTGGATATATTGAAATAGCAACAACTCGTCCAGAAACAATGTTAGGCGATTCAGGTGTTGCTGTTCATCCGAAAGATGAAAGATACCAGCATTTAATTGGTAAAAAAGTAGTTCTTCCGATCGTAGGCAGAGAAATTCCGATTGTTGCGGATGATTATGTGGAAATGGACTTTGGATCAGGCGCTGTTAAAATGACTCCAGCCCATGATCCTAATGATTTTGAAGTTGGAAACCGTCATAATTTAGAAAGAATCTTGGTAATGAACGAAGACGGTACAATGAATGAGCGTGCTGGCAAATATGAAGGAATGGACCGTTTCGAATGTCGTAAGCAAATTGTCAAAGATTTACAGGAAATGGGAGTTTTGTTCAAAATTGAAGAGCATATGCATTCTGTTGGTCATTCTGAGCGAAGTGGTGCAGTAGTAGAGCCGTATCTATCTACGCAATGGTTCGTTAAAATGCAGCCATTGGCTGATAAAGCAATCGCCCTGCAAGATAAAGATGCTGAAAAAGTTAACTTTGTTCCAAATCGCTTTGAAAACACGTATATGCGCTGGATGGAAAATATTCGCGATTGGTGTATTTCTCGTCAGCTTTGGTGGGGGCATCGTATTCCTGCTTGGTATCATAAAGAAACAGGTGAAATTTATGTAAACCATGAAGCACCAGCAGATATAGAAAATTGGACACAGGATACAGACGTATTAGATACATGGTTCAGTTCAGCATTATGGCCATTCTCTACATTAAACTGGCCAAATACAGAGGCAGAAGATTATAAGCGCTATTATCCTACTGCTGCTTTAGTAACTGGATATGATATTATTTTCTTCTGGGTATCTCGCATGATTTTCCAAGGTATTGAGTTTACTGGGGAAAGACCATTTAAAGATGTATTAATTCACGGACTTGTTCGGGATGAACAAGGTCGCAAAATGAGTAAGTCTCTAGGAAATGGTGTCGATCCTATGGATGTAATTGCTAAGTATGGTGCAGACTCCTTACGTTATTTCTTATCAACAGGAAGTTCACCTGGTCAAGATTTACGTTTCAGTATTGAAAAAGTAGAGTCTACTTGGAACTTTGCGAATAAAATTTGGAATGCTTCCCGTTTTGCGTTAATGAACATGGATGGTTTAACGTATGATGAGATTGATTTATCAGGTGAAAAATCAGTTGCGGATAAGTGGATCCTAACGAGATTGAATGAAACTATTGAAACTGTGACACGTCTATCTGACCGCTATGAATTTGGAGAAGTAGGAAGAGTCCTTTATAATTTTATCTGGGATGATTTCTGTGACTGGTATATTGAGATGGCAAAGCTTCCATTATACGGTGATGATGAAGCAGCAAAACTAACAACACGCTCTATTTTAGCGTATGTGCTTGATAATACAATGCGTTTATTACATCCATTTATGCCATTTATCACAGAAGAAATCTGGCAAAACCTTCCGCATGCTGGCGAATCGATTACTGTTGCAGACTGGCCAGAAGTAAATCCGGCATTTACAGATGATAAGGCTGCAAATGATATGAAGCTATTAGTAGAAATCATTCGCTCTATTCGTAATAGCCGTGCAGAAGTCAATACACCAATGAGTAAGAAAATCAGCATTTTATTAAAAGCTAAAGATGAAGAAGTGAAAGCTACCCTTCTTGAAAATAAATCTTTTATTGAGCGTTTCTGCAACCCGGAAACATTAAGTATTGATACAGATATAGCTGTACCGGATAAAGCTATGACGGCTGTAGTAACAGGTGCTGAAATCATTCTTCCTTTAGAAGGTTTAATTAATATGGAAGAAGAAATAGCTCGATTAAATAAAGAGTTAGAGAAATGGAATAAAGAAGTAGAACGTGTTCAAAAGAAATTAAGCAATGAAGGCTTTGTAAAAAAAGCACCAGAAAAAGTAATTAACGAGGAAAAAGCAAAAGAAAAAGATTATTTAGAAAAACGTGCCGCAGTTGAAGCACGTATTAATGAACTAAAAGGTTAATTTCATAGTAGAACGAAGGGTGTCTCCGCTATCAAACCTTTGAGGCACCCTTCTTCTATGGATGAAGCATTTACTTTTCATAATACTAGCCAAAGTTAATTAGAGAAAATACTGGCAATCATTAATCTTATAAGAGGGTGTAGCAATGTTTCATAATTATGAGGAAGCATTAAATTGGATTCATTCTCGTTTGCGTTTTGGAATAAAGCCTGGGTTAACAAGAATGGAAATGATGATGGAAAAGCTAAATCATCCGGAAAAACAGATAAAGACAGTTCATATAGGTGGAACAAATGGAAAGGGATCTACTGTTACTTATTTAAGAAATATTTTGCAACAAGCAGGATTAACAGTTGGAACCTTTACTTCTCCATACATCGAACAATTTAATGAGAGAATTAGCGTAAACGGAATACCAATTAGCGACGAAGAAATTTTAGCATTAGCAAATAAACTATTACCAATTGTCGAAGAAATGGACCAGATGGAGATTGGTGGACCAACTGAATTTGAAATTATTACAGCGATGTCTTTCTACTATTTTGCTTATATCAATAAAATGGATATTGTCATTTATGAGGTAGGATTAGGTGGTCGTTTTGACTCAACTAATATCATCTCCCCTTTGCTTTCTATTATTACAAGTATAGGATTAGATCATACAGCGATTTTAGGAGACACCTATGAAAAAATCGCCTTTGAAAAAGCTGGCATTATTAAAACAGAAACGCCGATTATTGCAGCAGTGAAACAAAAGGGTGCTCAAAAAGTAATCGTAAATCAGGCAATGGAAAGGAAAGCGCCTATCTATCTATTAGATAAGGACTTTATGATTGATAAATACCATTCAACACCTTCTAGTGAATCATTTGAACTAAAGTCAATGTTTTTTAAATGGGAAGATTTACAGATTACCATGTTTGGTAAGCACCAAGTGGAAAATGCATCACTAGCTGTAATGGGTGCCCATCTATTGCAGGATACATTTGAATACATAAATGAAGATAGTATTCGAAAGGGATTATACCAATCCAAATGGCCTGGTCGATTGGAAATTCTGTCAGGAAATCCTTTTGTCGTCGTAGATGGGGCGCATAATGAAGAAGGAATCGATGCACTGGTAGATGTATTAGTTAATCGCTATAAAGATAAGAAAAAACATATTATCTTTGCAGCACTTTCTGATAAAAAAACGGACAAAATGATTGCTAAATTGGATCAAGTGGCAACTTCAATTACTTTTGTTACATTTGACTATCCAAGGGCTGCAAGCAGCAAGACATTATATGAAGAAAGTAACCATCCATCGAAGGAGCAGAATAGCGACTGGCAGAAAGCAATTCTCACGCAACTGGAAAAGATTAGAGTAGATGACCTGTTCCTTATAACGGGATCTTTGTACTTTATTTCAGAAGTAAAGGAATTTTGGAGAAACTATCTGAAATAACTATATCGCACAAAAAAATATAGATTATTAGAAAAGAAAAAGGTAGTATATATTTATTAGGTTTAAAATGTGGGAATTTTAAGAATTTGATGCGATTTTTTTGTTTCTATATAAATTAAAAGTTATATAAAAATATAAACTTAACCGACAGATGAAAGGTAGGGGGAGAGAGTGGATGATTAATCCAAGCTACAAAAAAATAATATGGACAGTTTGGACACTCCTTCTACCTTTGGGTTTGTGGTTTTCTTATACCTTGTACCCTCCGCAAATTTATGATAAGGGTTGGGAGTTAGTTGCTTTTTTACTTTTTATGACAATTGTCGCTAGTATGCCGATGATTATAAATGGCACCCCTGTGTTTTTTCTGCAATGGGCAACTTTATCTGTTTTCTTAATTTTTGGATTAGTTACGGAAATTATTCTTGTACAAATCTCATTATTAGCGGTGCTCTATCAGGCTAAATTAGATAGGAAGTCGTTATTCCGCTTACCTATGAATTCGATTATGTTTTTCCTTGTTTCCTTTTTTAGTGGGATTATTTACTATAGTTTCGGAGGGGGACATGGATTTGATATTGCTTTAAATTTTAAATCATTTTATTTAATTACTGTATATCTTATTTCCTATCTCTTACTCAATACTTTGGGTATCTTTTTTATTGTTCGCTTTATCTATAAGCGAAAGCAACGGTTTGTCACGAAAGACTTAATTTGGGAAATAATCACAACGATTATCACATATCCGGTAGGTATTGTTTTATATCTCATGTATGAATATATTGGTCTAGCTGCCTTAATCTTAATCGGTGTTCCATTTATATCGTTATCGCTTATATTAAAGCTATATCATTCTAGTCAAACGGCAAATGATTATTTACGAAAAACAGCCGAGATTGGCCATCAACTTTCTCAAAATTTGTATGTAAATGAAACAATCGATTTCTTTATCGAAAAGCTATATGAATTATTTAAAGTTGATTTCGTGTTTATTCATCAAGTTAATACGAATGAAGAATTAGAAATGATATCACGTGTGGAGCAGCAAGAGAAATTACCGCTATTACCTGAAATAATGAAAGAAAATGAGGGGATATGTGGGAAAGTGTTGGCGTCGAAAAAAGCAGAAGTATACCATTCTAAACAGGATTGGCAGAAGGTAAACAAGGGGTATATGCCGGATGGAGTTCAAAGTATACTTTGTATGCCGCTAATTAAAAATAATAAAGTAATTGGTGTTTTATTGCTGGGAAGCAGACAGAAGAAGGCATTTGCAAACATCAAGTTAATGGTTTTGGACCTTTTATGCAGCCAATTTGCTATTGCGCTAGAAAACGCTAAATATTTTGAAACAACAAAGGAAAATAGTGAAAGATGTGCTCTAACGAAGCTATATAACTACCGCTATTTTGATAAAATCTTAAGTGAGCAGTTCACTGAATTGAATGAAAAGAATTTGGACAATCTAGTGCTCATTATGTTGGACATTGACCATTTTAAAGCGATTAATGATCAATATGGTCATCAAGCTGGAAATGAGATTTTAATAGGTTTCGCCAAAAGAATTCAAAATCTTATTGGTGACCACGGATTGGTTGCTAGGTATGGTGGAGAAGAATTTGTCATCCTTTTAAGCAATATAGAGAAGAAAGAAGCATTTGATTTAGCGGAGTTTATCCGCAAGAGAATTGCCTCTAGTCCATTTGTCATTAAACAAAATATCGATGATCGTCACCAAGTGAAAAATGTAAATATTACTGCTTCCCTTGGATTAGCTTATGCGCCAATAGATGCGGATGAGCCGTTAGCATTGATTCGCCATGCGGATCGTGCATTATATGTGGGTGCTAAACGAGCAGGACGTAATCGTGTCGCGGGTTATGTGAAATAAATGCTTCTTGCAAAAAGGGTCGAATAACCAGAAAAGTATATTTACCTAACTGTTTGATAGTTGGGTGAATAGTCAATAATTAAAAGCTCTTTGAACTTCTTGGGAGAAGTTCATTTTTTTTTGAGATTTTATCGTAAAGCGATTATTGATCCCCCTTATAAAAAGGCTATACTAGTTCAAAAGTACTTGATATAATGATGGTAATATTGCGTTTATAAAATAAAACTAGTAAAAGAGTTATAAATAGAGGTGCAATTTAATGAGGAGAACGAAATTAGCTAGTAAATTTTTCACCGTGTTATTGATTTTAGTATTCATTTTACCTGTACAGACTAATGCATCTACCACTACTCCATCTGTTAGCTTTTCTGTTACCCCATCCCAAAATATTATTGTAAAACCGAGCGGTGGTGTAGCACAAGGAAATTTAGATGTTCGCTTGACACCGGAAGGGAAAGTGACCAGCAGCAATCGTTCTCCTATTGATTTAGCATTTGTATTCGATAAATCAGGATCGATGGACGAGCTTGGTTATAATCCATACAAATTTCAAAGTGCAAAAAATGCAATTACACAGGCTGTTAATTACTTTAGTGAAGATCCAAATGTATATGATAGATTTGCATTTATTCCCTTTTCAACGGATGTAGAAAAAGAAAAAATGGTTTATTTTCCTATTTATGCTTATAATTCAGCTGATAATGTCAGAAATAATTTAAAGACTATTAATAATGTAGCGAATCGCCTTGTTGCAACTGGGGGAACAAATTATACTCAGTCCTTTCAAACAGCGGGATCTATGCTGGCAAGCGGCAATAATAATGCTAATAAATATATTGTATTTTTAACAGATGGCGAACCAACTTCTTCTATGATGGAGGAAACATTTACAGATAAAGTTTGCACAAATTATTATTTCTGGCAATCATGTTCAAATAAGCAGGTTAAGGATACAGTTACGTATACTATTTATACAAATAACACTGCTAGAGCTGTTAGATCCAATGGAACTATCGTTTCAACAAGTTTAAGTTATGTGGAAAAAGCAATAAAATCTCATATCGAAACAGAGGTAAATAATCTTGCCGCCAATAACTATAAACTCTATTCCATTGGTTTTGGAACAAACAAGGATGTAGATATGAGTTATTTGAATAAATTGTCCGAAACAACAGGCGTAACAGCCCAACAAGCATCTGAACAATCTATTGCAAAAATATTTGAGACGATTTCGGAAAAAGTAAATACACCTACTATTTCAGCTACGATAAAAATAAATATTGCGAAGTTTGGTAACAAGGTCAAATTAAGTGATAATGCAAATGTAACAACAGATAGCGTGGGGGATATCATTATTAAGAAAGACATTCTTTTCCCTGTCAATCAAGAGCCATCAGGATCTATTGATATGGCTTTGCCGTTGACTTTTAGTGAAACGGGAACGTATGTATTTGATGATATAACTTTGCAATATAAAGATTTAGATGGAAATAATCAAACTAAGAAAACAAGTGCAACAATCCAAGTAAAAGAGGATGCACCAGCTAGTTTTTCTTCGACCATGATGTTAGAAAAAGAAGTAAATGAACTAAATGATTTAATTAAGACAAGCAATTCATCAGATAAAACGAATCATTTTAATGTCAAATACACGCTGAATCCGATTGGTCTTGTGAATAATACAGTAAGTGGCACGCTATCTAACTTAGTTATCGAACAACCTTTGCCAGATAGTGTATCCATCGTCACCACAGATAGTGTGAAAGAAGTGACAAAGGATGGCAGTCGATATGCCATTATTACTTTACCGAATGAGATTCATTACTCGACTGGAAGCTTTACTCCTTCGACAATTAATAGAACAGTTGAATATAAGATCAATTATGCTGTAAATAATATAAGTATGCCAAGAGCAGACTTATATTTTAAGGATTCTCGTTTCCAGCCTATAAATGCCACAACTATATCTCCGTCTGCACAAACGATGAATATGAAAGTACAATTAAAAGAGTTTACAATGATTAAATATACTGGAGATGCAGCAGGGATAATCGAAAAAAGGGAACAAGAAACAAATAAGAAAGTAGCTAATACCGAATACCCCAATGATTATAATCTTGCTAATAAGCCTGTAAAAGAAATGGTATTTGCGCAAGAATCTGAAAACCAAACCATTGAAATTACCTATTCAGATAACAGTAAAGCATATTTGCACTTTTTACCTGACTTTGAATTAATTGGACAGGATACTAAAAAACGCTATAAGAGTGGTTCCACTTCAACAGAGTTTATTGATACTGTATTAACCCAGAAAGTACCAGGACAAAATGTGACTTATGCTTATAAAATCGATAACGGTTCTGAGAGTACTGGCTGGAAAACATTCAAGCCAGAGGATAATATCAGCATCGAGACATCAGGGGAAAATACGCTATCGATCAAAGCAGCTGGTGGGTTTGCGAATAATACAGAGATAATAAAAACGATTAAAATAGCATGGCCGATAACTTCCATAACAATTGAGCCTAATCCGATAGAAATGAACGTTGATGGTACAAAGAGCTTTACGATAAAAGTCGAGCCGAATCATGCTACGAATAAGACTTTGGATATAGCTGTCGCTAATCCATCTATCTCTAGCTTAATTCCTGGACAAAATACCTTAATAGGAAATGCAGCAGGAATGACAGAATTAATTGTGAAGACGACAGATGGATCCAATCTTGTACAAAGGGTTCCAGTACATGTTATAGAACCCTATGTAAAACTAGAGGATATTTCATTTACGAAGCCAGTTTATACAATCGAACGTAGTGCTGAAACAAATGACAAGCTTATAGCAGTAGATGATCTCTTAATCTTTAACCCTGCTAATGCAACAGATAAAGAGATTGAGCAAGTTCTGTCAAATGCTCCTGATACCGTGGAAGTAATTAAGCAGGATGGTCAATATTATTTGAAAGCAGCGGATGTTGGTTATGCAGAAATAACCGCCATTGCAGAAAAGCAAAAAGATGGTACCCAACCTAAAGATTCTACCCTTTTCAAAGTAGTAAAAGAAAAGGAAGGAAATAATGGCAGTGGAGAAGACAGAGATGGACGCTGGTAAATTGTTTGTACCCTAGCGGAACAAAGACTGGAACACAAGTATCCCACAAATTAAGCCCGAATAATTACAGGGAGGTAAATAGTCTCTCGTGTAATTGTTCGGGCTTTTTGTGATATTTAGGAAAGGTGGTTTGTGATTATCACTATCAGACTGACTACTAATTATTCAATCACAAAGTCATCCGGTATTATTTGTAGTCGATCCACTATAGGAAGTGCATCTATTCCTCTTAATAAAACATCTTGGTCATAATCAACGATAAATCGAGAAAGCATTCCTTCCCTTGAATTTGGGATATCAGAAATGGAAGAGAACTCTCTGTTGGCGCGAATTGCATTTATTTCGAGAGAATCTCTTGCAAAAACGCCACCTTTAATATAGAACAGGGAACCAACACCATATAATTCTGCGTTTTTTTCCGTGTAAAAGAAAGCTTTTAAAGGTTGGATGATTGTCTCCTCCTCTGGAAGATAAGGAAAACCAGTTTCTTTCATTGGATGAAAATGATTAAATTCATTCATCCTTGTAATCGTCAGTTTTTCCTTGGCTAATAAAATCAGTTGTCCCACTTGATTGGCACCTGTTCTGTTATCAATATATGGCAAGCCAAGAATATTAATGTTGGAAACGAAGCTTTCATTTAATGTGTAAACAACAGAGTTAATTTTGACTATATCATTTTCTCCAGACTCTTCTCCTTTTTCATCTCCGTTTATAGTAAATGAATCTAGACTGATCATATTGCTATTTAAAGAAATGGTTGTATTTAAAGGACGGATATGGATAGACTTCCCTGTAAGAATATCTCCGTTGATGCTGATACCGTTATGAGGATTACTTTTATTGTCAGCAGCAGACTCGATATTTAAATCACCTGCAACAAATAGATTTCCTTGTAAATCCATTTCACCATCAAAATTGATTAGATGTAAATCACCCGAAACATAAATATTATCCGCTAACTTTAATTGGTTGTTGCTTACTAAATATAAATCACCGTTAACAACCAAATCTTTGTCGAACGTAATAGGATAATTGCTGCTGTTAATAACGGTATCTCCATTGATGCTTACTTTGTTCTTGAAATCTAATGGATGATTGTCACTCTTAATCTGAAAACTATTGGAGAGTCGTTTGAGAGAATCTCCTAATACAGAAGAAGGTGCTTCTTGTTCTGGGACATTTTCAATCAAGGCAGCACTGTTTGGTTGATCGTTCACCATACTAGCCACTTTGTGCTGAAGAAGACTTGGAAAATTAGCTGTTTCACTTATATCTCCAATAGCTATACTATTCAAATTATCATCTGTTCTTAACATAGTATCCATTCGTTGGATAAAAGTACGGTTGTAATCAATATTAATAAATTGACTATCATGATTTAAAGAAGGTACTTCTCCTTTATAGAAATTCTTGTCTTTCAGCACTGGTAATAAGTTTGCAGAACTACTATAAATATTACCGGTAATAGAAGGGGGAAGAGATGATTTTTCTTGTCTACTTCCATTTTTTAGCTGGTATTTCGCATGATCATTAATTTGAAGCTGATTTGCATAAATATTGCCATTAACATTAGGTGATCCGTTAATAAATAGTCCTTCATCATCCTGTTCAGAATAAGATCCTAGCGCATACTTCAAAAAGCTAGGAAGGGGAGATAAAATTACTCGCTTCTTTAAAGTTCTCGTGATAGCTCCTTCTGTTTCGTTAGGGTTATTGGTTACAAGAATAATTTCTAGCACTCTGGTGAAATCCAATCCTCGATCAATCGAATAAGTGCTATCCGAATCGTAAGTATTTTTAGAGCACGCTTTATGAGAGGGAATCTCTACTTTAGTAGCAGCGCTTAAATCCACTACACTAAGACAACTAATCGCTTCATTATACGGTTGATTTGCTAAAATTTTATTTAATGTTGGCATAATAACATTGGATGCAAGCTGTGTATCAAAAGAATCACTCACGATATATTGGTTATCGATCTGCTTATAATCTAACGGTAAGGATTGTAAGGCATTAGCCATTTCGTACGTTATTTCTTCGAGTACTTTTTTGCTCTCGTACGTAATACTGATATCTGACTCTCTCGTCTCTACCCTTTTTGTACTGCTTATACTAGATGCTACAATTGCAAGACCTATTGTGGTGAAAACTAATGAAATTAATAATACGGTAATTAGGGCGTTCCCTTTTTGATTCCAATTGAACATAAATGGTATTCTCCTTAAAAGCCAAATTGACTTTCTAAAGTTAAAGGTCGATTTAATCGTGCTTGATCAATGACAAAAGTGATATAGATTAACCCATGAAGGCAACGATTTTTATCTTCTTGGGCCGTTTTACTACAGGACAACCTTATTTTAGAACCAGTAAAATCCCCGCTCCCCTCTAGAATTTGATTATTGATCGAAACAGCAGTAATCGTTTCGCTTTTAAGCTGCTGATCAACAAATTCAATACTTCTTACTTTTGCATTCTCTGGTGTTATTTTTTCTTTCTCATAAGTATAAAAAGAAGAATTCTCTTTAGTATTCTTTTCAAATACAGTCTTTTCTGTATCATAGAAGCTGATTTTCGAATCACCTTCTATCGTCACATAGTCATAAGGGATACTGTTAAAGGAGTTCATCATCATAGAAATGGCATAATCTGCATCGTCGCGGATTTGTCCTTCTATCTGAATTTTATTATATAAAGATAACCCAGACTGAAAGACACCATAGATGACCGGCAATACGATCGCAAGAATAGTGATTGTTGCCAATAGTTCATATAGTGTTATCCCTTTTTCATCGAAGATCCTCACTTTTGATGGCTCCCTCCATGGAAGTATTGTACTCTTTTTTGTTTACATTCCATGTAACAGTTACCGTTAAAGGAATGAAAAAATTGCTGTAATTTTTATCTAAAACAGGCTTAATGGTTACATGATAATCAATATTATTAATTTTAATAGGTGTACAGGAAGCTTGATTATCTTTGTTCCAGATTACTTTATACTCATTATTGCAGATGAACAGCTCACCTGTTGCTTCCTTATTATGGTCTATTCTATTTTTTATGCTGATAAAGGAGTCTTCTTGGGTAGTTTGTTCCATGTATGTCAAAGCATTTCTAGCAACATTTATACCAGCAGTTTTTTTCTGATTAAGATTTGTATAGGAATAAGCCTGAGTAAAAAAGTTCATTATACCTAAAATGATTATACTAAGGATAGTAAGAGACAATAAGACCTCTATTAACGTTAATCCTTTGGAACTAGATATCAGCTTTGAAATTTTCATGTTTTTTCCCTGCTTTCAAAAATGCTAATCTTATTATACAATACTAAATAGCTATTATAGGATGGAAAATGCCAAAAAAATAATACAAAAGTTTTAGATAATTTACAAAAAATGTCGTATGATTAGAGAAATGATTCAAAAAGAGGAGGTGTTTGAATGAGTGTATATATTTTGGCGCTTTTGTCCTTGATTTTAGTTGTGCCTATTCTGTATATCTTGCCTTTAGGACTTTCGAATCAAGGGAAGTTTACTATTATCGGATTAGCGTTTTGTATTTCTGCTATCGGATTACTTTCAAGGGAGCTCTTTTCTTTCTGGCAAAGTATTTTAATCATGCTGTTGTTCCTTATTAGTGCAAGCTATCTTTTGTTGAAAAATTGGTCAACAGTACTTTTTGTCATGCCAGAAGAAGTAGAAGAATCTGTTATAGAGAAGAGACAAGAACCACGAGAAATAAAGCCTATAAAAACTACCCAGAGTGACGTAAAACAAGAAGGGGATATCATTACCTATGTCCCAGAGGTAAACCGAGAAGGTATTTTAACAAATGAAGAGGATATCATTCAGGAGGAAACAGTCGAGAGCATAGACATAAACCTTGATGTGATGGAACAGTTAGAAGTTGTTGAACTGGATGAAGAATTTTCACTTTCCATAGAGGAAGAAGTTATCGATAAAGAAATAGATAAAGAACCAGCGGAGACAAACTATCTAGCTGAAATTGAAAAAATGCTGGAAGAAAACGATCCTTCCACTGGAAATGAAGCAAATGAGGAAATTGCCGAAGAGGATCAAATAGAGGAAATCTCTTTTTCTATTAACGAGGACGCTGAAGTTGCAGTGTCAGTGGAAAAGATGGAACAGGAACAGATCTGGAATAATATAGAAGACAATGATTTAACGGAAGAGGAAAAAACAATCCTATCAGAAGAAATGACTGCTATAAGTGAACATATAGAGGAATCGCAAGAGTTTTCTGCGATTGAAATGTTGGGTGAACAAGCAGAAGTATCCCAGAATCAAAGCCAAGAAAATCAAATCGGATCAGATGACGACAAACACGAAAATGTGGTAAGGGGATTAGCTCATAAGATAATTAACAATACTTTAACACAATTAGTAATGTTGAAGAATTCCATGGATATGGAAGAATTTGAGACTGTATTAACTCTGTGTTTGAAGAAGCCTATTCCTTTAAATGAATATTTTGCTTATTCTGCTTTGTTAATCGATGCATATTTTCAAAATAACGAAAAGGATAAATTAGAAAGTTTAATATATTCACTTAGGGAAAAATTTATGGAACAACCGATTGTATTGGAACAAATCAAATTTATGGAAGAAAAGTATCTGAAGAATAGATAGTATAGGGGAGATAGATTATGAAAATTAGCACACAGTTTAAAGGTTTACCGATTATCAGCATTTCTAACGGACAACAAGAAGGAAATGTGCAGTCTTTAATCATCAATCCAGAAAAAGGTTTTGTGGATTTTTTAACATTAGAGCAAGAAGAATGGCAAGAGAGTATTCAAGCAATCCCTTTTAAAAAGGTGATTGGTGTAGGGGAATATGCTGTAACGATCGAAAGTGCAAACTCTATCATTGATTTAACACAGATTCCTATTGCTAGTGAGCTGGCAAGCAAAAAAATCGCGATTATTGATACAAATGTTATTACGAGAAAAGGGGATCTTGTAGGTAAAGTAACAGAGTATCAAATGAATGAAGAGACAGGTGAAATCATTGGACTTGTTTTGGAGGAACAAGAATCAGTCATTTCATCCGAAGCTGTTATCACCTATGGAAAAGATATCATTATTGTGAAAGAAGAAGTAGCTACACCTAATTTTGTTCAAGAAGAAGCTGTATCTTCAAATGACCACTTAATTCAAGCGTTAGAAGAAGTGGAGCGAGAAAATGAAGCTGGTCTTAATGGGTTAAAAGAAAAACAAAGAGAATTATTGCTAAATAAACAAGTAACAAAAGATATTTATGCAGCAGATGGTGAATTGATTGTTGCAAAGGGTTCGATATTAGCACTAGAGGATATTGAGAAAGCGCAAAACGCGGGACCGAGTGTAGTAATTGATTTATCCATGAGTGTGAATGCATAACAAAAGGAGTCATTACTTCATGAAAAACGTTCAAGCTGTAAAGCTATTTATAGCTATAGCCATTACAACTGCATTTATTTTTAGTTTTTCGCATTTTGGTGTAAAGGCATATGAAAGGATTTTTTCGACCAAGCAAGTGTATGAAGAGGGTACAACTGTGGGTGGAATAGATATCTCTGGAATGTCTTTAGAAGAAGCTTTAAAAGCATTGAAGGATTCTCAAGAAGAATGGATTCAGGCAGTCTCCATTAAATTAAATTATAAAGAAAAAACAATTGACTTTGCTACTGATTTATTTACATTCCAATTCCAAGAAAGCTTAGAAAAGATCCATCAGGGCACAGACAATGCATTGATTGTATCGTTAAATCAAGATGATTTAATCGGATTACTTTATTCAATATCTCCCTATCTCGTAGAAGAAGATGTTTTTTACGTCAATAAATGGAGTGATTCTTTAATAGCGATAGCTTCCCAGTTAGACAAAGGAAATCACGAACTTGCGCTCCAAGATTATTTAGTCAGCCAAAAGGAAGAAGAAGTAATCTTAGTAGATACTACATTAGACGTTCAGGAAAACAAAAAAAATGTTGCAAAATGGGTAAAGCAATTTCCAAGTATTGAAGTGGGGCAAGAAGCGACGGTCTCGTTGCTAGATATAATGGGAAAACAGACAGATTCCTATTCAGATACCACCTTAAGTATGGTTGCGACAGCTTTTCATCAGCTAGTCTTAGCAACTAATTTTACTATTACTGAGCGGTTTATAAGTAATCAATTGCCTAACTATGCTCCATTAGGATATGAAGCGAAAATCAATCAATCTAAAAAAATGGATTACCGGTTTTATAATCCTAATGCTGCTGCTTATCAGCTTCAATTCAAAATGTCTGGCAATAAATTATATGCTTCGGTAGTCGGGGTTCCGTTTTTATTTAAATATGATGTTGTTCTCTCCAATCAGGAAGCATTTAAGCCAAAAACGGTCATCCAATTTGATTCTTTATTAGAGTTTAATGAATATAGAACCATCACAGAAGGAACAGATGGACTTTTAATTAAAGTCTATCGTTTAGCCAAAAATGAAGATGGAGTCGAAGTGAAAAAAGATTTAATGAGTGAAGACTTTTATCCTCCAATCAATAAAGTAGTTGCTTCTGGATTAATAAAAGAACAGGAAACAGTGATTGATACAGATAATGTCGAAGATTCAACCGATTTAAATGATCCTTCAGATTCTGAAGAAAACATCAAAGAGGAAGAGAAGGATAGTAACAATCAAACGACAGTGAATCCTTCACAGACAGAATCAAACAATCAGGATTTGAAAGAGAATAAGGAAGAGACTCCACAAGCAGAAATAGAAAAATAATAAGTATAGAAATCAGGAGCTAAAGCAATGAAACAAATACGAAAGCGTTTAGGAGATTTGTTGGTGGAGGCTGGCTTGTTGACAGAAAATCAATTGCAGCAAGCACTTAAAGATAAGCATCCAGATCAAAGGCTTGGAGATAGTCTGCTTCAAAAGGGTTATATTACAGAACAACAATTGATCGAGGTATTAGAATTTCAATTAGGTATTCCTCATGTTAGTTTGTATCGCTATCCCTTTGATCCTAAGCTATTTACGATCGTTTCAAAGGAAACAGCGAAAAGACAGTTAATTATTCCGCTAAAAAAAGAAGGCGAAAAGTTATATGTGGCAATGGCTGATCCAATGGATTTTTATACCATAGATGATTTGCGCTTATCTACTGGTTTTCAAATCGAGACAGCTATTGCGACAAAAGATGATATTTTGCGTGCAATCAATAAATATTATGATATGGACGAAGGGTTTGAAGAGTTGCTATCTGATAATGGCGCAGTTGGCGAAGATGTGAGCGACAGCATGGTTGAACAACAAGATACGCCGATTGTCCGCTTAGTCAATCAGATATTATCGAATGCTGCGACCCTAAAGGCAAGTGATATTCATGTGGACCCTCAAGAAACAAAAGTGGTAATCCGTTATCGGATTGATGGCGTATTGCGTATAGAAAGAATTTTGCCAAAACATATGCAAAGTGTATTGATAGCACGGTTGAAGATTATGGCAAACTTGGATATTACAGAGCACCGCATCCCGCAAGATGGAAGAATGAAGTTCAATTTGGACTTTCATCCCATTGATCTCCGTGTATCTACACTTCCAACTATTTTTGGAGAAAAGGTAGTTATGCGAATTTTGGATCTTGGAAGTACACTAAATGATTTAGATAAACTAGGTTTTAATAAAGTGAATTTAGCTAGATTTACAAAACTTATTGAGAAACCAACAGGGATTATACTTATTACAGGTCCTACAGGATCTGGTAAATCCTCCACACTCTATGCAGCGCTAAACCGTTTAAACAGTGAAGAAGTCAATATTATTACAGTAGAGGATCCGGTTGAGTATCAATTAGAAGGAATTAACCAAATTCAAGTAAATACGAATGTAGGGATGACATTTGCAAAAGGGTTACGGGCAATATTACGTCAGGATCCTAATGTAATCATGGTCGGTGAGATACGAGATAAAGAAACAGCAGAGATAGCCGTGCGTGCTTCTTTAACTGGTCACCTTGTTTTAAGCACCTTGCATACAAATGATTCACTAGGCTCTGTTACAAGACTGTTAGACATGGGGGTAGAACCATTTTTAGTGGCTTCATCTGTAACAGGAATTGTAGCACAGAGGCTTGTTCGTAAAGTATGCAGAGACTGTGGACAAGTTCATAGTGCAACAGTCAGAGAAAAAGAAATCTTCGCAAAACGGGGTCTAACAATCGAAAAAGTTGTTAGAGGAAAAGGTTGTGCTTCTTGTAATATGACAGGTTATAAAGGAAGAGTAGCTATTCATGAAGTGCTAGTTATCAATGAGGAAATGAGAAAAGTCATTATGAATGGCGAATCTTTTTCTAGATTACGAGATCTTGCAATGAAAGCAAAAACCATCTTCCTAATTGATGATGGATTATTAAAGGTGAAGCAAGGAATTACTACTACAGAAGAAGTATTAAGAGTAGCTATCCCTGATTAGGAGGGACATTATTGAACCATAGTATTGATTACTTATTGAGAGTAGGCTTTGAATTAAAAGCATCAGATATTCATCTTACAGTTGGTGTTCCTCCTGTTATGAGAATAAATGGAGATTTAAAGCGGTATGGCAAAAATAATCTAGAACCAAATGATACAGAAATAATGGCAAGAACAATGGTTCCAGAGAAGTTATGGGAAGTCTTCCAAGATCGTGGTGAACTTGATTTCTCATACAGTTTAAAAGGAGTGTCTAGATTTAGGGTTAATGTGTATAAGCAAAGAGCATGCATTGCTTTAGCTATTCGAGTTGTACCAACATCGATCCCTAGTCTAGATGATTTAAAGCTTCCTGCTATTATAAAGAAAATTGCTGAAAGGCCTCAGGGGCTTATTTTAATTACAGGACCGACAGGCAGTGGCAAATCAACGACATTAGCGGCGATGATTGCCTATATGAACGAAACTATGCGCAAGCATATTATCACGTTAGAGGATCCGATTGAGTATTTGCATAAGCATGGCAAGTGTATTATTGACCAACGAGAAGTTGGGTTTGATACCAATAATTTTGCCAATGGCTTACGAGCATCTTTGCGCCAAGATCCAGATGTGATTCTTGTTGGAGAAATGCGTGATTTAGAAACAATTCAAACAGCCATTACAGCAGCGGAAACGGGGCATTTGGTACTGGGAACACTCCATACATCGAGTGCTCCAGCAACCATTAACCGAATTATTGACGTTTTTCCACCCACGCAGCAGGATCAAATTCGAATCCAGTTGGCTTCTGTTTTAGTAAGCATTGTAGCTCAACGCCTATTCCCAACCCCAGATAAATCGGGAAGGGTTTCAGCAACAGAGATTCTTGTGAACAATTCAGCTGTAGCCAATTTGATTCGTAATGAAAAAATTCATCAGATATTAAATATTATGCAAACCTCAAAAGCAGCTGGAATGCATACATTGGAAAGCAATGTAAAAGAATTAGTTCACGCTGGTGCTGTATTAAGAGAAGCTGCACTTCCTTATCTACAAGAAAAGGAGCAATAAATATGGCTCGCTATAAATATACGGGAAGAGATCGAAAAGGAACAAAAAAAGGGATAGTAACAGCTTCATCCAAAAGAGAAGCGATCGTGCAGTTAAAAGAAAAAGGGATTAAGATAACAGAAATAAATGAAGTTCCTGAAACTCTTTTAACAAAGGAAATTACATTTGGCAGTCCTGTAAAGCTCCAAGACTTTGTCATTTATTTGCGCCAGTTCGCTACCCTGATAAAAGCAGGTATATCAGTAGTGGATGCAACTGCGATACTTGCTGAGCAGACAGAAAGTAAGGCATTGCGGAAGGCTTTATTAGTGGTAGAACAAGATTTAAAAGATGGGAATCCTTTATCCACGGCAGCAGCGAAACATAGAAAGGTTTTCTCCAGTATGTTTGTAAATATGATTCGCGCAGGAGAAGCTACGGGGAGTATGGATGAGACTTTAGAAAGATTAGCCAATCATTTTGAAAAACAGCATTACACAAAACAAAAAATTATTTCAGCCTTAACATATCCGATTGCGATTGCCGTTATTGCTTTTATAGTTGTTATATTTTTATTGGTGAGTGTTGTACCAACGTTTGTGGATATGTTTGCTGATTTTGATAGTGAGTTACCTGCCATTACACAATTTGTTCTATCGGCAAGCAGCTTTATGCAAAAATTTTGGTGGCTAGTATCTTTGTTGCTGATCGCATTTATTATTGCCATCATGGTTATACGAAATAATAAAGCATCGAAGTATTATCTCGATTATTTTCTATTAAGAGTGCCGATTTTTGGAAAAATTCTGCAGAAAGCAGCGATTGCGAGAATGACCCGCACACTTAGTTCGCTATTTTCAAGCTCTGTTCCCATCTTACAGGCCATTTCGATTGTCGAAAGAGTTATTGAAAATGAAGTAATGGCAAAAGTCCTTGTTCAATCAAGAGGTGCGCTTGAACAAGGTCAGTCATTAACTGTGCCAATGAAAGCCCATTGGGTGTTTCCGCCACTTGTGACGCAGATGATAGCAATAGGGGAAGAAACAGGATCATTAGATGACATGCTTGCAAAGGTAGCTGACTTCTATGAAAAAGAAGTCGATACAGCAACAGATCGACTAAAGTCCTTGATTGAGCCTATTATGATTGTTTTTCTTGCAAGCATTGTTGGGACAATTGTGTCATCTATCCTAATACCAATGTTTGAGATTTTTAATCATGTCCAATAATTTCTAGAGGATTCTAGTAAAAAAAAGATATAATTAAAATTAACAATCTAGTATAATAGTAATAGATTTAAAACAAAAAATACCAATTTTAAGGAGAAAGATATATGCGTCAATTAATTAAGCAACGTATCAAAAATGAAAAAGGATTAACACTTATCGAGTTATTAGCGGTTATTGTTATTTTGGGAATTATTGCAGCGATTGCGATTCCTAGTATTTCAGGAATTATTCAAAATTCAAAAGAAGATGCAGTTAGAGCAGATGCAATTACTATTTTAAATGCTGCCAAGAATTATGCTGCTGCGAATGATGTTTCAAAAATTGATGGAGGTAAAATCACTGAAGATCAAATTGATAGTTCTTATGTAAATAACTTGGAAATCACCTCATTTTCTGTGGATGTAACAGACAATGAATTTAAATTAACTGCTGGTCCTGTTAAGGCAGGAAAAAAAACTATTGAATTTAAAGGTGCTTCCATAAAAAATATTAATGATAAAAATGCTACTACAGTTGTAGTAAAGTAAATAGTAAAATAACATGATCTACCTACTAATCTTCCTATACGGCATAACCCTTGGCTCATTCTATAACGTAGTAGGTTTAAGGGTGCCATTAAATGTATCGATTGTTAGGCCGAGATCTCATTGTTCAAGCTGTGGACGCACGTTATCAGCGATGGAACTTGTACCAGTTTTAAGCTATGTATTATTAAGGGGGAAATCAAAATGCTGTAAAGCATCGATTTCCCCCTTCTATCCTATATTTGAGCTTTTGACAGGTATTCTCTTTGTCGTTAGTCCGCTTCTGCTTGGCTGGAGTTCTGAGCTGTTTGTTTCCTGGACACTTATTTCCTTATTTATCATTATTACTGTTTCTGATTTAAAATACATGATTATCCCAGATAAAGTGCTGTTGTTTTTTTCGATTGTTTTTATGATCGAACGATTCTTTCTCCCTTTGCATCCGTGGTGGAGTTCTTTGCTGGGGGCAGCGGTTGGTTTTACGCTTCTTCTAGTTATTGCGATTGTATCAAAAGGAGGAATGGGGGGAGGAGATATAAAGCTTTTTGCGGTAATTGGCTTTGTTTTAGGGACTAAGCTAGTCCTTGTCTCCCTTTTTCTTTCGACCTTTCTAGGGACAATTGGCGGTATTATCGGAATGGCTATTGGTAAATCAAAAAAGAAACAACCAATTCCTTTCGGTCCGTACATAGCCTTAGGAACTCTTATAACCTATTATTTTGGTAATCAGATTATCCAATGGTATCTAAGTATTTTTCTTTAAAAGGCTGATACCTTTTTTGGGGAGTAATTTTTCTTCCTCCATCTAGTAACAATAAGGAGTTTTCAATATGGCATTAAATTTTAATTTTGGAAAAAATAAAGTAGTTAACTTAACCATAAAAGATCATGTAATACGATTTGTGGAAATGAAGAATTCCCAAGATGCTGTAGTGCAAAATTTTGGAGAACGCTATTTGCCGCCTGGATTAATTCATGATGGAGTGATTCAAGATGTCGAGAATTTTTTATGGATTTTAGAAGAATGTGTGGATGAATGGAAACTATCAAAAAAACAAGTTCGTTTTCTAGTTCCTGACTCCTCCATTGTCATTCGAAAGCTCCCTATTCCGGAAGATGTAAGCGAAGATGAAATTAAAGGGTACTTGTATATGGAACTTGGAACATCGATTCATTTGCCATTCGAGGATCCTGTATTTGATTATTATCTATTGAAAGCAAAAGAAAAAAATAAGCAGCAAATTATTTTATTTGCTTCACCAGAAGAAAGTGTCGCCCAGTATGCGGATTTATTAGAAGAGGCGAAATTATCGCCACAATCTGCTGATATATCTGCGTTAGCACTATATCGCTATTTCTATCGCTCTGAAAAAGTCGAAGACAATGACATTATCATGTTAGTTGAAATCGATATTAAAACAGTGAACGCAAGTATTTTTGAAGAACATTATCCTTTATTGATGAGACATTTATTACAAGAGATGGAGGAAGACCACTGGACCGTTACGACAGATGAGTTACTACTGCAAGAAAAGCTGACATTTACTGGCGATCATACTGAAGTTTGGAATGGTCTTGAAGATGTTTATAATGAATTAGAAAAAGTGATGAGCTTCTATCGCTATACTTTAAATAAGGGTGACAAACTAGTAACAAAATTAGTAGTAACAGGTGATCATCCGTGGCTTTCTGCCATTATTGAAAATATGGTGAATCGTTTTGAAATTCCTGTTTTTGAATTAAAAGTGAACCAATCAGTTTCTAATAAGCCTATACCATCGAGTTTCCTTTTAAACATTGGTTTAGGATTAAAAGAGGTGTAAAAATGTTAGTAGAAATTAACCTCCTTCCTAAAAAAGAACCAAAGAGAAAGTCGCAATTGCTTTGGATTATCCTAGCTTTCTTGATTACTTTTTTATTAATAGGCTTATTTATCTGGCAGTATATGACTAAAAAAGCTGAATTAACGGCAACAGAAAACTCGTTAAAAATGACGACTAATCTGGTTGATACTTACAATCAGAAGTTAGAGAGGTACAAAAGTTCACAGTCTGTCCAAAGCCTTGAATCAGCAATCAGTTGGGCGAATAATCAATCAATGGATTATGTTCTTTTTCTGCAGGAATTAACAAAGAACTTGCCGGAAAGAGGTTTTATTCAGGAACTAAAGGTATCTGATGACCATAAGACAAACATGATTGTCCAGTTTGATACAAAAAGTGATGCTGCCTATTATTTAAATTCTTTGCTTGAAATTAGCTGGATAGACGAGGCGCTTTTGACGGAAGGAAAATCAACCGATGCACTTGAAAATAAAATTAGCGAACAAGTAAATCAAGCCATTGATATTTTAAAACAATCAGAAGTGGAACCTCGCTATTTTGCAAGCTACGAATTTGTCCTAAATAAAGCAAAGCTGCGAGATGAAATGGAAAAGCAAAAAGACAAAAATGAAAAAGGGGAGGATTCCCCATGAAATTAAGCGATCATAAGCTAATGATATGGTTTGCATTTAGCATTATTTTCCTCGCATTAGGAGCGATATATAGTTATTATTTCTATTTAATGCCTTTAAATAATGAACTAGCTATGAAAAAAACGGAGCTGCAAATGACAGAGCAGCAAGCGGATATTTTGGAATCCAAACTAAAATCGACTGGTTCAGAAACAAGTACGAATACTATCGAGTTGCAGAAAAAGGTACCGGTTAAACGCTTATTAGAACAGGCGCTTCTTGAAATAGAAAAAGCAGAAATTATTTCTGATTCGAATATACTAGAAATAAGTGTGAATGGATCTGACGTTGATGAAAATGTTACAGATGGAGAAGTTTCTACAGCAGATGAAGCAATCGATGATGCCAACAAGCAAGAAAATAGGGAAACAGATGAAAAGAAAAATACAGAAGAAATCATCCTCCCAAGTGGTATCCATCAAACAACAATCAATATGATAGGAGAGGCAACTACTTATTTTGAACTAGAAAAATTCTTAGAAAAAATCCAATCCTCTCAGCGTATTATGACCGTTGATTCTTTAAATATTACTGGACCTAAAGAAAGCATCGCCGTTGAAGAAAGTGATCAACAAATAGATTTTGAATTAACAGTGTCTGTATATTATTATCCGACATTAACTGATTTAATGGAGGATCTTCCGCAATTGGATCCACCAAAGGTATCTGAACGAAAGAATCCTTTTGATACTGGAACATTAGAAAATAGTAAAGATCAATAGAGGAACTGAAAAAAGAAGGTGGGTCTAGCGATGCTAAAAACTAGACTAAATAATAAGGGATTAACCTTGATGGAATTGCTTGCTGTGATTGTCATACTTGGAATAATAGCTGCAATAGCGATTCCCTCTGTCTTAAAAGTAATAGGAGATATGCGCGATCGAGCTTTTATTGCAAACGCATGGAATATGAAGGAAGCTACTGATTTTTATATTAAGGAAGCGACAACTAGTGGAGCAGATGCAAAGGAAAGAATCACTTACTTTGAACTTGTTGAAAGTGGGTATATGGGCACGTTTCATGATCCAGATACAGATCGAGAGTTAGTTCCATCAGATAAAAGCTATGTAACCATTCAAAATAACATAGCGATTGCTGTTTGTTTAAAAGGGGAAAATCGGAAGCTTTGTACAGAAGAAGAGGGAGTAGACCAAGCTATACAATATAACGATCTTTCTCCAAGTCAGATTGTGTCTAACAACAACTGAATTTGACGAAATCATTCTATAACAAGACGACAAAAGTCTTGTTATTTTTTTTTGCTTGTATGATAGGATTAACGAAATAAATGGAAATGGGGGTAGGACGAGTGAATGAAAAACCGGAGAATCGCAAAACGATAACGATTAAGATCAACGGAAATGACCGTCCATTCCAAAATAAGGACAATGACGACATGGTGGAGCGGAGTGAACCTTCTGTTTTTTATAAGGATCAAAATAGCGAAGGAAAAGAACAGGATATTTTTAAAGAAGAGTCTGCGGCTGGACAAGAAGCTGAATTTGAGGAAAGCTTTGATTGGATTTTGCCCGCATCAGAGGAAATTCCAGCAAAAAATAAAGAAAAAAGTATATTTAGCTTTCAATCGTCTGTAAATAAAAAGGACAAGCAACCATTCAAAAAAGGCAAAAAAGAGAAAGAGGGAAAGAAAAAGCGGTTGCCAAAGGAAGTAATTGCTTCTATTTTCTTTGCTGTATTTTTTGCTGTCATCTTAGGCACTAGCTTTGGATTTATTTTATTAAACATGGTAAGCAATGATCAAAGCAACACTACAAATGGAAAAATAGCAGCTTTGGCCAATGATTCTTCCGATAAACCTAAAAGTGGACAAGCTGTATCGACAACAGAAAGTGCTACCAAACCGGATATTACTACATATGTCCTTCAAAAGGGAGTTTTCTCTAATGTAGAGCGTGCGAAAAGCGAGCAGCAGAAGCTAACAGATGCAGGGAAGAAGAGTCAAATTCTTCCGATAGATAAGCAGCAGTTTCTTCTTGTTGGTGTTGTGAGTAATTTGGAGAATGCGAAAGCATGGCAGAAACAAGTAAAAGATACTTACGCAAAAGAGATGGTGTTTAGTGGCAATGAAGTGAAAAATGTCTCGAAAGAAGAGAAGGAGATTATTGAAGGATCGTCCGCTATCTATTCTGCCATTCTGCAAATGGTAACAAGTGTTCAATTTGATCAATCTATTGCAACGGAGGATAAAAATAAGCTAGAGAAGGCACTCTCTCTAGTCGACGAGAAAAAAACAGCCAAGTTTACTAATGAAAAAGTAAAAAAAATGGCAGCCTATCTTTTAGAAGGTGGTGAGCTTACCATAAAATTAAAGGAAAAGAGCAGCGAGAACGAAATAGCGGAAGTTCACCAGAAATTGCTAGACTATTTAGCTGTATATGTCTCATTATAATGGATTAGGGGAGCGCACTGTTTATTAAACGGTGGCTCCTTTTCTTTGTTTCAAAGGAAAGTTGATGGGGAATGGTACCCCATCTATACAGCTTCGAACGATTGACTAGAGTATAGATTATCTGCCGCAATACAACTAAATAGGCAAAAATATCTTTTGTATTAATTGTATAAATATTTCTACAAATTTCGTCATATTACATTTTATTTACTATTATATAAAATTTTTCGTTTCAAAATTGTATATCGGCGAATTCTTTGATAGGATTAATCTGTATCTCACAATTTGAAATAGTAGGTAGGTGTAATCATGTTAAAGCAAACCCTCATATTGGCCTCTTCTTCTCCTCGACGAAAAGAGCTCCTTGAAGAACTCCAAATACCATTTGTAATATCCAGTAGTAATGTAGATGAAAGTTTCGATCCTTCTCTTTCTCCTAATGAAATTGTCATGGAATTAGCGAGACGAAAAGTTGAAGCAATTTATGCTGATGAACAGTATCCATATATACTAGGTGCTGATACGATAGTATATCTTAATGGTGCGATATTAGGCAAGCCTGCTTCGCATGGGGAAGCGTTTCGTATGTTAAGAGAACTTTCTGGCAAAACGCATTCTGTCTACACTGGTGTCGCCATTATGGCAAATGGAATATGTTCCACATTTTATGAAAAAACAGACGTGTTATTTTGGGAATTAACAGATGAAGAAATACACGATTATTTAGACACCGGGGAACCATTTGATAAAGCAGGTGCGTATGGAATTCAAGGAGTAGGCAGAACGCTCGTGAAAGAAATTAAAGGAGATTATTTCACCGTAGTCGGTCTTCCGATTTCTCGAACGGTACGCGAATTGAAAGCGAAAGGCTTCAATATGCCTAAATAATTCAAAGGTCCCTTATTCTTTTCTTCCCAAAATCAAATGATAGGGAGGAACTAAGAAAGAATGGATTCACTATTAATAAGAGATTTTCCAAATGATGAACGACCAAGAGAACGTTTTATGAAACAGGGACCAAAAAGTTTAGCAAATCATGAACTGCTTGCTATCTTGATTCAAACAGGTTCCAAAAATGAATCTGTATTAACATTAGCGAACAAACTTTTAGTCCATTTTGATGGACTTCGCTTATTGAAGGATGCAAGTCTTGATGAGTTAAAAGAAATGAAAGGAATTGGAACGGCAAAAGCGATTCAATTGATGGCAGCAATTGAATTAGGGAGACGTGTTTCCAATTTAGAATTTACCGATCGATATTGTATTCGATCACCAGAGGATGCTGCCAAATATATGATGAATGAAATGAGATTTCTAACTCAGGAGCATTTCGTCTGTCTATATTTAAACACTAAGAATCAAGTCATGCATAAGCAAGTCATTTTTATTGGTAGTTTAAATGCTAGTATCGTCCACCCTAGAGAAGTATATAAAGAAGCATTTAGAAGATCTGCAGCTTCTATCATTTGTCTTCACAATCATCCATCAGGCGATCCATCCCCAAGCAGAGAGGATATTGAAGTGACAAAAAGATTAGTGGAATGTGGAAAAATAATTGGTATTGATCTGCTAGATCATATCATAATTGGGGAAAATAAATTTATCAGCTTAAAAGAAAAAGGGTATGTATGATACTGTTCTTTTTTGTAGATATAAGCTATAATATAATTTATGATTTTTTGGCTATTTATGTCTAAACATGACAAAATATAGATAAGTAACATTTAAAGGAAATTACAAAGAGGAGAACATCTACCTACTTTATAATATTGCATTAGTTTCAGAAAGGGAGATACATTTATGTTAGGTTTTGGAACAAGAGATCTTGGAATTGATTTAGGAACAGCAAATACGCTAGTTTATGTAAAAGGTAAAGGAATTGTACTAAGAGAACCGTCAGTTGTTGCACTACAAACCGATACAAAGAGCATTGTAGCGGTTGGTAACGATGCAAAGAATATGATTGGTAGAACACCAGGAAATGTTGTTGCACTACGTCCTATGAAGGATGGTGTAATTGCAGATTATGAAACAACAGCAACGATGATGAAATATTACATTAAACAAGCAACAAAGAATAAGGGCTATTTTTCTGGCAAACCGTATGTAATGGTTTGTGTACCATCAGGCATTACAGCTGTAGAAGAAAGAGCTGTAATTGATGCAACACGTCAAGCTGGTGCAAGAGATGCCTATACGATTGAAGAGCCTTTTGCTGCTGCTATTGGTGCTAATCTTCCAGTGTGGGAGCCAACTGGTAGTATGGTTGTTGATATCGGTGGTGGTACAACAGAGGTAGCTATTATTTCCCTTGGTGGTATTGTTACTAGTCAATCCATTCGCATTGCTGGTGATGAAATGGATGACGCAATCGTTAACTATATTCGTAAAACGTATAATTTGATGATTGGGGAAAGAACTTCTGAAAGCATTAAAGTGGAAATTGGCAGTGCTGGAAACCCAGATCAAATTGAAAACATGGATATTCGCGGAAGAGACTTATTAACAGGTCTTCCAAAAACAATTAAAATTACTGCAGATGAAATTTCGAAAGCGTTAAAAGATACAGTTGCTGCAATTGTTGATGCAGTCAAAGTAACGTTAGAAAAAACGCCTCCAGAATTAGCTGCAGATATTATGGATCGTGGTATAGTTCTAACAGGTGGTGGAGCATTGCTTCGTAATCTTGATAAAGTTATCAGTGAAGAAACAAAAATGCCTGTTGTGATAGCAGAAGATCCATTGGATTGTGTAGCTATCGGAACTGGTAAAGCTTTAGACCATATTCATTTATTCAAAAATAAAGCAAAAGATTCACGATAATTTTAGTAGAGGTGTAGAAGCATGCCACAGTTTTTTATGAATAAACGCTTGATTATATTGCTTGTTAGCATCATTATTCTCGTGGCATTAATAGGGTTTTCATTGAGTAATCGAAACAAATTAACCTGGCCGGAACAATTCGTAAAGGATACTACCGGCTGGGTTCAAACCCTTGTATCTAGACCTGCCCATTATGTGGTGGGTTTTGTTGATAATGTCCAATCCTTGCAAGATACATATAAAGAGAATAAAGAATTAAAGGCAAAGCTAGAGGAAAATGCTCAGCTTAAATATCAGGTTCAAGGTCTCAAAAAAGATGTACAGGCATTACAGGAAACATTGGAAGAAAAAGAGTCATTAAGTGACTACACACTTATGAAAGCAACGGTAATTCGGAGAAATCCTTCTCAATGGACAGAACTAGTTACCATTAATCGGGGAGATAATGACGGCGTAGAGAAAAATATGGCGGTTATAACTTCTGCTGGGTTAATAGGAAAAATAAAGTCAGTAGCACCTAATACTGCGACTGTGCAGCTGCTTAGTTCTGAAGATCCAGCTAATCGAATTTCTGCTTTTATTCAGTCAAAAGATGATGGTAAAAAGAAGAAAGAAAAATCCGAAGTTTTTGGGATTATTGCTGATTATGATAAAGAAACAAAGCAATTAATTATGACTTGGGAAGAAGTTCCTAATGGGTTGAAAGTGAAAAAAGGTCAGCTTGTTACAACCTCAGGTATGGGTGGAGTCTTTCCGAAGGGATTAGCTATTGGTACAGTAGATAAAGTAGAGCCAGATGAAAATGGACTGCAGAAGAAAGTATACATTAAGCCGGCAGCGGACTTCTATGATATTGAGCATGTAATGGTGGTAGACAGGGCAGCGTTATCTCCTAAAGAGGAAGAACAATGAGAAAAGTTTTAATTGGCTGTTTAATTTCCTTTATGTTTATTTTGGAGAGTGTATTTCTTGAGTTGCTCCCTACAGATCCTTTTGGGAAAAACTGGATTTTTGTCCCGTACTTTTTGCTCATTACTATCCTTTTCTTTTCTGTTTATGGAAATAGAAATGTTGGTGTCATATATGGCTTTGTTTTTGGACTACTTTTTGATATTGTTTATACAGAAATTTTAGGTATCTACTTTTTTACTTTTCCTTTTATCATTTATATTTTTAATAAATTGATGAAAATTTTTCATAGTAATATTGTTGTTGTATCTGTGATGAATTTACTCGCTGTTTCGGCACTGGAAATGATTGTGTATCAAATGATAAAAGTGATAAATTTGACAACGATTGATTTTGCGAGTTTCCTACATTTACGACTTCTACCGTCTTTAGGATTAAATCTTATTTTTATCATCATTGTCGCTTATCCTTATAAACGATTATTTGAGAAGTATGCAGCAGAGTTAAAAGAATGATATAGTTAGAATGCATGATAATAAATTTCAGGTTGGACATTAAGTTGTCAACAATCTGAAATTTATTTGATTAGTGACTATTTGTCTTTTGTTCTTTTTGAGAAGAAATATATTTAGCTCGAAAAGGAATTTTAAAAGCGTTTGTCGAATGATATAAAAAGGAATTAGAAATAAAGGTCTAAAGTCTTTAATGTTATATCATAGTGTTGGTGAAAGACACTTATTTAAAAAGTGAACGGAGAAGTAAAACATTATTTTTGCATGTGGAAACAGCATTTATGCAAAGCAGTAAATGCTTTAAGTTAAAGTGCCAACCATCTATCAAATTAAATTGTTGGATCGATTAGGAGACTTGTATCATCTAATAGACAGCATGATACTTGTTTAGAATCGATAGCTCTTCTTTATTTGATAAGGATGTTTGCGCTTTTTTATGCAAAGTGAGATTTATAAGTATAACGATATCCGAGCATTTGCGTCTTATATCTAAGGAACGATAGACTATTAGTATGGTGGATGAAATAGATGTATTATGTCTTTATGTCCAAGCAGGATAAAGAGACGCTTACGCTTTTCTTACAGAGGTGAACAACTTGAAATGAAAAAAAGGCAACTAGTAACAATTAAAGGAACAAAAAATGGGCTGAGTTTGCATCTATATGATAATTGTTCTTACGAGGATCTACTAAAGGAATTACAGTATAAATTGAATGAGAGCTCCAGTCTACATAATGAAAATCGAGACATAAAAGTGACAGTAGAGCTTGGAAATAGATATGTAACAGATGAACAAAAAGAAACCATTATTCATCTCATTCAGGAAAAACAAAATTTAACTGTTCAAGCGATTAATAGTAATTTAGTGACAAAGAAAGAAGCGGAGAACTGGCTAAAACAAAATGAATTGAAATCGATAACCAGTATTGTGCGCTCTGGTCAAGTTTTAGAGGTCCCCGGTGATTTATTATTAATAGGTGATGTGAATCCAGGTGGAAAAGTAATCGCCGGCGGCAACATCTATATTATGGGACAGTTAAAAGGAATAGCTCATGCTGGATATAATGGGAAGGATGACGCGGTCATTGCTGCGTCCGTTATGAAACCGACACAAATTCGAATTAGTCGTTTTATTGAGAGAGAGCTTGGAAATACCTCATCTGAAAAAACAAGAGAAATGGAATGTGCATATGTGAATGACAGTGTCATTAAGATTGATAGATTACAAGTATTACCACATTTAAGACCTAATTTGCTGAAATTGGAAGGAGGATATTAAGATGGGAGAGGCAATTGTTATAACATCAGGAAAAGGTGGAGTTGGAAAAACGACCACTTCTGCAAACATTGGAACAGCACTTGCGTTACAAGGGAAAAAAGTTTGTTTAATAGATACAGATATTGGCTTGCGAAATCTTGATGTCGTGATGGGATTAGAAAATCGTATCATTTATGATTTAGTAGATGTGGTGGAGGAAAGATGTAAAATTCATCAAGCGCTTGTGAAAGATAAACGATTTGATGATCTATTATATTTATTACCTGCTGCGCAAACGAGTGATAAAACGGCTGTACGACCAAATCAAATGAGAGAATTGGTTCTTCGCTTAAAGCAAGATTATGATTATATCATCATTGATTGTCCTGCAGGAATTGAACAGGGATATCAAAATGCAGTGGCTGGAGCGGATAAAGCCATTGTTGTTACGACTCCTGAAATATCTTCTGTTAGAGATGCAGATAGAGTAATTGGGTTATTGGAAAAAGAAGAGCAGATGGAACCTCCTATGCTTGTTATCAATAGAATTAGAAATCATATGGTGAAAAATGGCGATATGTTAGATATTGATGAAGTAACTAGCCATCTATCCATTGATTTATTGGGAATTGTAGCAGATGATGATGCGGTTATAAGAGCTTCTAACAACGGGGAGCCGATTGCTTTAAACCCCAATAGTAAATCTGCGATTGCTTACCGAAATATTGCAAGAAGAATTTTAGGCGAAACGGTTCCTTTGCAGCAGTTAGAAGAAGAATCAAAAGGCGTGTTTGCAAAAATTAAGACATTCTTTGGTGCTAGATAAATACAACGATTGTAAATTTATAAACTTGTATAAATAAGTCGGTTGCGAAACTGTTTTAAAATATGAACGAAACTTCTATCTGCTGATAGGAGATAATCGTAATAGCTGGCCCTGTAAAGAGTAAATTGATTCATGCGTAATCAATTTATTTCTTTACAGTTTTTTTATATCTCTACCATTCTTTTATTAGTGGCATAACTTATAGCTCCCTAACATAAATATAGGGTAAAGAGGACAAGTATGTTAGGGGAGAGGAGTATATGGGGTCAAGAAATGATGAGGTTAGAAAAAAAATCGAGAGAAGAAGAAAAGAACGGGCGAGAATAGAAAAAAATATTGATAACCGAGTGCTTTGGTCTGATGAAGAGGACAACTTCGATTATACGTTTTCATCAAAAGAGGAAAATTACCCTCCTAAAATTCACCCTTTATTTCGAAAAGATTTATTTATGTTGAAAATTTTAGGAGCAGCTATTCTTTTTCTTGCTGTTGCCATCATAGTAGACCATCCATCCACAAAAATAGCAAAAGTCGAAAATG
The DNA here is from genome assembly GCF_050971705.1 of Niallia sp. M35. NCBI lineage: Bacteria > Bacillati > Bacillota > Bacilli > Caryophanales > Bacillaceae > Niallia > Niallia sp. M35. Next base: position 134,212 of record NZ_JBPCEP010000005.1, on the reverse strand, counting down.
CGATTAGACAAGCAATGTCGACAGAATTTAATTTTATGGTTGTTACAGATTGGTATGAAGAGAAATTCGGTAAACCATTAGCTTTTTTACCGGAACAAAAAGGAAAAGAACAAGATACAGAACAATTGCAACAATATGCTTTATCTGCTTCTGGTAAGGTATTAGAAGAATTTCAGAAAAACGGGCAAAGAATTGCGATAGAAACCGGAGTAGATACAACGGTACAATCCTTTAATGAAGGACAAATTACCTTTATTGGCGAGAAAGAAGGCTTTGGAAAAACTGTCGTTATTAAGCATAGTGATCAGAGTGAATCATGGTATGGCAACTTAGAAGAAGTGGATGTAAAGTTATATGAAAATATTAAAAAAGGAACAAAAGTTGGAAACGCTTCAAGATATGAAGGAGATGAAACATTAGGTTTATTCTTTTTTGCGATTAAGCAAAATGATGATTTTATCGATCCTTTACAGGTGATTGAAATTGAATAGGTTTCTTAGCGTTTTTAAGTACCTTCATATTCATCCACTATTATGGGTTGTCATTGCTATCGGGGTAATGACTGCCCATTTTTATGAATTATGCTTATTGTTTATGATTATTTTTATTCATGAATTAGGTCATGCGTTTGCTGCCGCATTTTTTTCGTGGAGAATAAAGAAAATATCTTTATTACCATTTGGCGGAGTGGCGGAAATGGATGAACACGGAAATCGTCCTTTGCGAGAAGAGGCAATCGTTATAATATCTGGACCTATACAGCATATTTGGCTGGTTGGATTAGGGTTTCTTTTATGGCAGTGGGGGATTTTCACAGAATCCTTGTATCATACCTTTATTCAATATAATTTCATGATCCTTTTCTTTAATTTGCTACCAATTTGGCCATTGGACGGTGGCAAATTGATGTTTCTTTTATTTTCCTTGAAAAATTCCTTTCCCAAATCTCATAAATATACGCTTTATTTTTCCATTGTTGGAACCTTAATCTTTCTGTTAATGGTTCTTATTATGATGCCGAAGAATGTAAATGCATGGATTATTATTAGTTTTTTAGTTTTTTCTATTTATTTTGAATGGAAACAAAGAAGGTTTCTGTTTATGCGATTTTTACTGGAACGATATTATGGGAAATCGACTGAATTAAGAAAGTTACTTCCTCTAGAAGTCCAAGAAGACGATTCCTTATTGGATGTGTTAGAGCGATTTCATCGAGGATGCAAACATCCGATTATTGTAAGGTCCAAGCGGAAAGAAAACACGATTTTGGATGAGAATGAGCTATTACATGTTTATTTTAAAGAAAAGAACGTAACGGCAAAAATAAAAGAAATACTATGCGTCTTATAAGATATACATAGTTAAAACGGTGATTACTGATGAGATCTCTTTAGTTAGAGTTTACTTGAAATTTGTCCAATAAATAGGTCCTTAAGTTTACTAAAACATTTCATCTAAGCTACAATAAAAGGATAACCAGAAAAAGAGGATGTATGATGTTGAATCAAGTAATCATTAATATAAAAACAAGAGAAAATAGATTTGCTTATCTAAAAGATGGGAAAGTAGAAAAAATATATGTCCAGCAGCCGCAATATAAAACAACTGTTGGAAATATTTATTTAGGACAAGTGACAAAGGTGATCCCAGGAATGAACGCTGCATTTGTAGAAATTGGGGAAGGCAAAGGAGCCTATTTGCCGAGAGAGAAAATGGCTTCATTTGTGCGGAGTGATGGAACTTTAGAGGAGAAAAAAAAGAAAAGTGTCTCCTCTTATATAAAACAAGGAGAACGAGTATTAGTTCAAGTAATAAAAGATGCTGCTGGGCCAAAAGGTGCTAAAATAACGGGGATAATTGAGATTAACGGAGAGCATTTAGTGTATATGCCTTATGGGCGATATGTAGCGGTATCCAAAAAAATTCATTCTCATACTGCGCAAAAAGAGTTAAGAAGCATAGGGAGTCGTATAAAAACAGACAAAGAAGGCTTAATCTTTCGCACATCTGCAGCTAATTGTTCGGAAGAAACAGTAAAGGAAGAGCTCGAAGCATTACGGCAGGAATATAAGAGATTGGAACAAAAAGCTAGCCAAAAGAAAATAATGCTTGTCTATGAAAATGATGAATTTACTAAACAGTTGAATGTTCTCTTTAAACAAATGAAAGAGGGAGAAGTCATTGTGGATAGTCTTGAAGAGCAGAAAAAATGGCAAGCGATGTACCCCCATTTAACTGTTTCGTTTCATCAAGGAAATGAAAATTTATTTTCTTATTACCATGTCGAAAGGGAAATAGATAAAGCTTTGAAAAGAGTTGTTTGGCTAACAAATGGCAGCTATTTGATAGTCGATCAGGCTGAGGCGGCGACTATTATTGACGTAAATACAGGTAAATATGAAGGGAAACATCAGTTAGAGCAAACGGTCTTTCAAACAAATATACTTGCTGCAAAGGAAGCTGCAAGGCAAATTAAATTAAGAGACCTTTCTGGCATTATATTAATTGATTTTATTGATATGAAGAGCGAGGAAGAAAAGAAAGTGCTGGATATCCTGGAGAAGGAATTGCAATCAGATAATAGACAATCGAAAGTAATTGGATTTACTACACTAGGAATATTGCAGCTCACCCGAAAGAAAACGATGAAATCCTTATCCGAAACACTGCAAAGTAAGTGTGTGATTTGCGAAGGCACAGGCTTAGTGAATAGCGCAAGTAGTATGGCCTTTCAATTAGAAAGAGAGTTATGGGAATATCGCCATATGGATATCGAACTTGTGGAAGTTATCGTATCACAAGATGTCCATACTCTATTTACGGGAGTAGGAAATAAACATAAAAAACGATTAGAGGAAGTATTAGGCTTTATGATTAAAATGGAAATAGCTGAATTTCCAAAGCCGGATTATTTTATTCGAATGGTTAAATGATTCACCATAAAGCTAATAATAGATAATATGATTGACAGTATCTTTTAAACATGTTAGTATTTTAATGTTGTTTGTAGCACCCGTGCTCTACAACCGCACATAGCAGGTAATTAAGCTTTTGCTTCGCAAAACGCCTGTCATTGGCGAGTCTTAGTCTATTAAGGAGGTGCAGTTTAATGTACGCAATTATTGAAACAGGCGGAAAACAAATCAAAGTTGAAGAAGGTCAAGCTATCTACATCGAGAAATTAAACGGTGAAGCTGGTGACACTGTTACTTTTGATAAAGTTCTTTTCGTTGGCGGAGAAAATGTAAAAGTAGGAAGTCCAGTTGTTGAAGGAGCTACTGTTACAGCTAAAGTTGAAAAACAAGGCCGTCAAAAGAAAATCATCGTTTTCAAATATAAAGCGAAGAAAAATTATCATAAAAAGCAAGGTCATCGTCAACCTTACACTAAAGTCGTTATCGAAAAGATCAACGCATAAGGTTGAATTTGTATGATCGAAATTACGATTAACAAATCGAATGATGGTCTCATTCATTCCTTTACGATAAGTGGTCATGCTCTTTTTGCGAATAGTGGGGATGATATCGTGTGTGCAGGAGTATCAGCTGTTTCTTTTGGAAGCATTAATGCCGTTATTTCTCTTACTGGTATTACACCCATTATAAAGCAAGGAAAGGATGGAGGTTTTATTTCTTGTACGATTCCTGGAAATATTCCGGCAGAGACAAGAGATAAAATTCAACTTCTATTAGAGGGAATGATTGTTTCTTTAGAAACAATTGAACGAGACTATGGAAAATACGTAACTATCACTTATAATTAAATAGGAGGTGGAACGAAATGTTAAGATTAGATCTTCAGTTTTTTGCATCTAAAAAAGGGGTAGGTTCTACTAAAAACGGACGTGACTCCATTTCTAAACGTTTAGGAGCTAAACGTGCAGATGGTCAATTAGTAACTGGTGGAAGCATTCTTTACCGTCAACGCGGTACAAAAATCTATCCAGGAGTAAACGTTGGTCGTGGTGGCGATGATACACTATTCGCAAAAGTTGACGGAATCGTTAAATTTGAGCGTCTTGGTCGTGATCGCAAACAAGTTAGCGTATACCCAGTAGCACAAGAAGCATAAGATAATGATCAGATAGGCTGGCTCGTATAGGGTCAGCCTATCTGTTTGTTAAGGGATAGATTTTTTTGATTAAGAATATATGTTGTGATCAGATAGGTGAAGGATGATTTCAACACTTAGACAAAAAGCAGGAGGGGCTTTTTGTCTAAGTGTTGAAAAATAGAGAGAAATCAATTGCTTTTTTGTATGCAATCAAGAAGGTTGCCTCTTATGTATATAGTTTGTTGTTACCACAGTCTTCATATACTTCGCTTTCAACATTTCTTTATCGAATCAACCCAAAATAACTTGGTGCATAAATTGGATAGAACTTTTAGAAAACGGGTATTTTTTAATTCATATTTCCAGTAGCGAAAACCTAAAGTTCAAGTGGATATAATTGAATGGCTAACATGATGGAGTTATCGTTTTTGTTCATAGATGGTTCATTTTTTGTTATACTTACTTCAAGCAGTCTTCTGAGACTTAATAACCTTTGTAGGAGTACAAGAATGAATAAAGACTGGAATACGATAGAGTTTTTAAGACATGTTCGTCATGATTGGCTAAATAAAATTCAATTGATAAAAGGGAATTTGGATTTAAATAAACCGGATCGAGTGAAAGAAATTATTAATGATATTATTACAGAGACAAAACAAGAAGCTAAGTTATCAAATCTAGATATTCCACAATTTGCTACAAAATTATTAATCGCAAACTGGGAAAATTATTATTTTCGATTGGAATATGAAGTGTTGGCCGAAGAAAAATGTCAAGGGACAGAAGATGAAATACTTGCCAAATGGACAACCTTATTTTTCCAGACGTTAAATCAATATAGCAAACCCTTTGCAGATAATCATTTATACATCTCCATTCATTCCATGGTAGAAGGATTTCGTTTGTATGTTGATTTTAACGGAGAGCTGTTAGATAGTGAATCTATGTTTCAATTTCTTCATCAACCTTTTTCTCATTTGAAATTGGAAAATATTGAAATGAGAAAAGAAGAACTCCTATTTGAAGTTTGGATGGATAGAGAGCAAACAGGTAAATAATAAGAAGGACTTGTTTGCAATAGCATAAAAGAAAATTGTGATTTTTAGAAAAAATAGCTGCAAATGTTTGTAGGAATAAAATAATTAGTCCTTCTAGTGAGGAGAGCAACCCTCCTTTCATAAGGATTAGTCCTTGTTCACTATTAGACAAGTAAGCTGCTTATGTTTTTCTTAATAGGAGGAAATAAATTTATGTTTGTGGATCAGGTTAAGATTTATGTGAAGGGCGGAGATGGCGGAAATGGTATGGTAGCCTTTCGCCGAGAAAAGTTTGTTCCAAAAGGTGGCCCAGCTGGTGGCGATGGTGGAAAAGGTGCAGATGTAATATTCCAAGTAGAAGAAGGTCTGCGTACTTTAATGGATTTCCGATATCAACGTCATTTCAAAGCACCTCGCGGAGAGCATGGAATGTCAAAAAATCAGCATGGTCGCAATGCCAAAGATATGATTGTCAAGGTTCCGCCTGGTACAATCGTTGCAGATGCGAATACAAAAGAAGTTATTGCGGATTTAACTGAACATGGCCAACAAGCAGTAATTGCACGTGGCGGTCGTGGAGGAAGAGGAAATTCTCGTTTTGCAAGTCCATCTAACCCTGCCCCAGAATTATCGGAAAATGGGGAACCAGGTCAGGAAAGAGATGTTACTCTGGAGTTAAAGGTATTAGCAGATGTTGGTTTAGTTGGATTCCCGAGTGTTGGTAAATCTACATTGCTGTCTGTTGTATCTGCTGCCAAACCAAAAATAGCTGACTATCATTTTACAACAATCGCTCCTAATTTAGGAATGGTGGAAACAGAAGATAATAGAAGTTTTGTTATGGCGGATTTGCCGGGGTTAATTGAAGGAGCTCATTCGGGTATCGGATTAGGTCATCAGTTTCTTCGTCACATTGAACGTACAAGAGTTATTGTCCATGTGATTGATATGGCTGCTATTGAAGGCAGAGACCCATATGAGGACTATGTTACGATTAATAACGAGCTTCAGGAATACAATATGCGCTTATTAGAAAGACCACAAATTATTGTTGCTAATAAAATGGACATGCCAGATGCAGAAGAAAACCTTAAAGTATTTAAAGAAAAATTAGAGGAAGACTATCCAATTTTTCCAGTGTCCGCTTTAACTAGATCAGGTCTGCGTGAACTTCTTTTTGCAATTGCGGATAAATTAGAGAATACTCCTGAGTTCCCATTAGAGGAAGTAGAAGAGGAAGCAGGTATTCACCGCGTTGTTTATAAACATGAAGTAGATGAGCGTCAATTCTATATTACAAGAGATCCTGATGGTAGCTTTGTTCTTTCAGGTGAAGGTATTGAAAAGCTATTTAAGATGACAGATTTCTCTCGTGATGAGTCTGTTCGCAGATTCTCTCGTCAAATGCGCGGCATGGGCATCGATGAAGCATTACGTCAGCGTGGCGCTAAAGATGGAGATACTGTAAAGTTAATGGAATATGAATTTGAATTCATTGACTAAGAAAACATGGTTTAAAAAAGATGAAAGATCTTCCCTCTCGTAAAAATAAATAATACGAGAGGGCAGTTTCTCATACGGAATAGAATGACTAAATCGAAATGTCTAGTTCTTATAAACCAGAGTTATTTCTATCATACATATTAAGTATCCGTTATACCTTATAGGGGTGAGCAGATGAAACAAAGTAAAATAGATCATAAATTTTTTATTGTAAGAGAAGATGTACTGTCAGAGGCAATGCGCAAAACCCTAGATGCTAAAGAGCTCTTAGAAAGAGGAAAAGCAGAATCTGTCCATGAGGCAGTAAAAAAGGTAGACCTAAGCCGAAGTGCGTTTTATAAATATCGTGATACAATCTTTCCTTTCCACACAATAGTGAAAGAAAGATTGATTACGTTATTCTTTTATATTGAAGACCGATCGGGTACCTTGTCTAAATTGCTAAGTGTTGTTGCTTCTGCTGGATGCAATGTACTGACAATCCATCAAACGATTCCGCTGCAAGGAAGAGCCAATGTAACACTGTCGTTAAATACCGCAGAAATGGAAATATCCATTGATATGTTGTTAGAGCGATTGCGTATGCTTGAATTTGTGGAGAAAGTGGACGTTTTGAGTACGGGCGCATAAAAAGTCATTTATTTATAAGGAGACCCTGTTGTTTATTAGGAAGATGACTTTTTCAGTCAATCTTCTTTTTATAAAGATTAAATTCAGAATAAATAATTTTTTTTTTGGAGGAGAAAGAAGTGAAAGTAGGCTACTTAGGTCCAAAAGCAACATTTACAAATATGGCGGTAAATCAGCAATTTCCTGGGGTGGAATCCATTCCTTTTCTAACCATTCCCAATTGCCTCGATGCTGTGATGGAAGATAAAGTGGATGTTGCTTTAGTTCCGGTTGAGAACACATTAGAAGGATCGGTCAACATTACATTAGATTATTTAATACATGAAGTATTTTTACCTATTCATGGGGAAGTGACGGTTCCGATAAAACAACATATAATGGTTCATCCATTCCGGGAAGACACATGGAGAGAAATTGAAGTAGTCTATAGTCATTCCCATGCAATTGCTCAATGCCATAAGTTTCTACATACAGAATTAAACGGGATTGCTTGTGAGTATATGACGTCAACAGCAGCAGCAGCACAGTTTGTTAAAGAAAATCCGCATATCAACGGGGCTGCTATTGGCAATTTGCTAACAGCTGAAGAATATGGTCTGAAGATTGTAAAACATAATATTCATGATTCAATGAATAATCATACTCGTTTTCTCATTTTATCGAAAAATCCTGTACATTATTCAGCAACAACAAGTCAACTGGTTGGTCATAAAACAAGTCTTATGGTCACTTTGCCTGCCGATCGTTCTGGTGCTCTCCATCAAGTATTGTCTGCCTTTGCATGGAGAAAACTAAACTTAGTGAAAATTGAATCAAGGCCAACAAAAACTGGATTAGGGAATTATTTCTTTCTTATTGACTTAGATAGAAAAATGGATGATGTATTAATACCAGGTGCTATTGCAGAATTAGAGGCAATAGGCTGTGAAGTAAAGATACTGGGGAGTTATCCTTATTACATGACGGAATAGATAGAACCACTATACGAAGAATGACAAAAAATCACTAATGACGATTAAAGTCTTAGTGATTTTTTGTCATTTACGTTAAGCTTCTTCTTCCATTAAAAAATCTGCTTTTCGTAAAGCTTCTTCTGCCTCTAGTAATGTATCAAGGGATGGTGCGGTAATGGTATGCAGATGAATACCTGCCGTTAATTCAGATAAATAAGCAGCATTTGTATGCTTAATTTTCTTCATAAATTGTTTCACTTCTTTTCGATTAGAGACGAGGATGGAAGCCGTCAAATCGCCGTATACTGGATGTTCAATTGTGACATCCTTAACAGTTACTCCATTATCAACAAGGATATTTAACTCTTCCTCCGTTTTTTCTGGTGGATGATTACACGCAATAATTCTTTCGTAGAGCATCGGTTTTGATTCTTGTAAATATAAATAGCCTTGACTAGTTGCCAAAATTGGTTCATTTTTCGCCTTTAGCAGTGTAATATCTCCAACAATTATTTGTCTACTAACATTTGTCAATTTTGAAAGTTCACTGCCGGTATAAGGTCGATTTTTCTCTTTTAGTAAAGTAAGAATATAAGCCCTTCTTTCTTCACCAAGCATTTTTTTTGATTCAGTCATCCAATCTCTCCTTTTGTTGCAGTTACTCTGATTAGAAAGCTTCCTTTTCTTTATCTGCTTTTTCTGTTATCTCCGGTAAAGGTAACAACACAAATTTATTTGGCATTTACTTTAAAAATAGTGGCAGTTAGCCTGTTTCACTTGAAAGGGAGAACTCAGTATTTATTTTTCTTTCTTTCTATTTTACCAAAAGAATATCTAAATGAATAAACCAATTTATTTTTATAAATTAATGGCGAAAAGAAGGACAAAGATCTGGGCAATCTTTGTACGACCAGAACACATATTTTGAAAAAAAACGCATAGATTTTTGAATAGAATGATAACCATTTTGCAGTGTGAACATAGACTATATGGACATATGCATAGGAGGGAATCTATAGTGAAGATCCATATTGTTCAGAAAGGGGATACTCTTTGGGAAATTGCCAAAAAATATGGGGTGAATTTCGAAGAGTTAAAGTCGTTAAATTCCCAATTGACTAATACTGATATGATTATGCCTGGCATGAAAATTAAAGTCCCTACTTTAGGAGGGAGTATAAAGAAAGAAGCTCCTCAAATGGGATCAAAAAAAGAAATGCCGATTACGATGGAACCAATTGTGAAAGAAGCACCGAAAAAAGAAATGCCAGTAAAAGAAACACCAAAAAAAGAAGCGCCAAAAAAGGAAATGCCCAAAAAAGAGATACCAAAAGAGAAACCATTTACACCAAAAATGCCTGCTCCAATCATTCCCGAAATTGATATAACGAATTATTATTCCATGAATATGACTAATGTTGATGTGGATATTGATGTGGAAATGAAAGAAAAACCGGCACCGGTAAAACCGACACCAGTAAAACCGGCACCAGTAAAACCAGCACCAGTAAAACCAGCACCAGTAAAACCGGCACCAGCCAAACCAGCACCAGTAAAACCAATGCCAGCCAAACCAGCACCAACAAAGCCTGAACCAACACAACTTGCACCTGTTTTGCCAAATCAAGAACCAGTTCAAAAAGATGTATGTCCACCCATTGTCCCTTATCAGCCTTATTGTTATGAAGTATCGCCAATGATGCCAGGTAGCGGTTTTCCTCCAGGGGTTTGCCCTCCTGAAGGAGTTCCGGTTGAACAAGTTGCATCCCAAGTTTATCCAACATTTCCTGGAGTAGAATTTACAGAAAAACACCATTGGGAAGAGTCTTCCTCGTCCTATTCTGCTTTTATAAATCAGGCGCCTTCCCATGTTAATCAGATACCACAGGAAAATAGTCAAAAACCATGGGCTCAGTTTAGTCAGATGCCTATAGAGAATGAACCTACTTCCCATGTAGCTGGTGCAGCTCAAAAACCAAATGTTGCGCATAAACCAAATGCACCTACGCACACAGCGGTTCATCCGACTATTACTCTTCCTGTTAAAGAGGATTGTGGTTGTGGTCCATCATTCCCTACAGCAAGCAATTTTCAAGTAGATGGAATGATGCAAGGAGCCACTTCTGGAAAAGGAGGAATGCCACAAGGATTCGACCCACAAATGGGAGGACATCCAATGGGTGGAGGATTCGACCCAGGAATGGGAGGAATGCCACAAGGATTTGGCCCAGAAATGGGAGGATATCTAATGGGTGGAGGATTTAATCCAGGAATAGGAGGAATGCCACAAGGATTCGACCCACAAATGGGAGGACATCCAATGGGTGGAGGATTCGACCCAGGAATGGGAGGAATGCCACAAGGATTTGGCCCAGAAATGGGAGGACATCCAATGGGTGGAGGATTTAATCCAGGAATGGGAGGAATGCCACAAGGATTTGGCCCAGAAATGGGAGGACATCCAATGGGTGGAGGATTTAATCCAGGAATGGGAGGAATGCCACAAGGGTTTGGTCCAGAAATGGGAGGACATCCAATGGGTGGAGGATTTAATCCAGGAATGGGAGGAATGCCACAAGGATTTGGTCCAGAAATGGGAGGACATCCAATGGGTGGAGGTTTTAATCCAGGAATGGGAGGAATGCCGCAAGGGTTTGGCCCAGAAATGGGAGGACACCCAATGGGTGGAGGATTTAATCCAGGAATGGATATGAGAGGAGTGCCACAAGGATTTGGCTTAGAATTAGGAGGCTATCCGATGGCGGGAGGATTCACTTCAGGAATGGAAATGGGAGGACATCCGATAGGATATCAACCATCTATAAATCAATCTCCGTATCCTCAAGATGCTGTTGGAAATACGCCAATCTCATATACAACGGAAAATTATGGTGCAGATCAAGAAGCGCCATCATATGAAGGTAGTAGTATGGCGCAGCCAGTTTCTACAGACGTGACATCACCTGTATATGGACCGGGAGGGAATGCTCCAGTATTCACACCGCCTTATAATCCTACTATTGGGCAGCCGCCATTTATGAATCCATATGGCATGAATCAAGGTACTCCATTTGGAATGCCAAGATACCAAGAGGATGAAAGCAGTGATCTATGATTTTTATCATAGAGGGGACGATACTTTTTTTTATCGTCTCCTTTCTTTATTAGAAAAAAAAATACCAATCCAAATTATCGAATTAAACAGGATTAGAAATGATGTATATCTAATAAAAACGAAGCAATATTGGATAATTTTAAAAGGGTACAATAGTTATCAAAAACTCAAGGTTCAAGTTGCTTTTACAAGAGCACTTAAACAAGAAGGTTTTACACAGACATATCAATTTTATGATTTCGATGATGAGCCAATCATTATCGATAATAAAGTGTATGGGCTGATTGAATATCTTCCCCCTCATAGAGATACTTTTTCCTATCATAGTAAGCGGAATAGAAGGGAAGCACTTCAATTATTGGAACATTATTATTCGGTTACAGAGCGACTGGTAGAAATATATAAGTATATCTTGCCAACTTTTCATTTAATAAAGAAATTTGAACAAAGGCTAGAAGAATTTCGAGGGAATTTACTAATTATTGAGCAATATATAAAAAAAGACATAGCGGAGGAAATAATGGAATGGGCTGATTATTCATTTGGTTTAATAAAAAAACAAATGGACTACTTGGACACAACCCCAAACGTAATCATACATGGGGATGTTGCTCATCATAATTTCTTACGAGTTAAGAATAATGAATTATACTTAATTGATTTTGATTTAATAAGTATTGGTCCACGAATTGCTGACTATTTACAATTTGCTAATCGCATTCTCCCTGATATAGGATGGTCTTTACAAGATTTACAAAAAATGCAAGTATATGCCGATCTTTTTAAAGATAAATGGTTTTTAACAGCTTTAATATATCCGACAGATATTTTGAGGGAATGGAATAGAATAATCAGAAATAAAGATGTAAATAATGACTTCTTGTTAGATCAAGTACAATTACTAACAACTAATCAATATAAAAGGAGGAAGAAGTTTTATCAAAAACTTCAACAACTCGTAGGAACATAAGACATGAAAAAGACTGGCTAGACTTTACAGTATGTTTCTTTCCAAACAGTAGAAGATAAAAGAGAGCAAGGATATTGCTCGAGATTTACATGAAGGGGAGAATTCTACTATGCGTAAAGTTAAACTAGTTGCTCCAGTTCTGTTGACACTGTCTTTTGGATTGACAGGTTGTGGTGTAAATGAGGATGAGACTGCTGATCGAAATCGCCTTAATAATACTAGGCCGATTGGATACTATTCAAATGAACAGCATGAAGGAAACAATGGCGTCGGCAATACAGATAACGATGGACCAATTACAGAAATGATGGACCATACTTTTGGGGATGAAGGCAATAGAAATGGATCGAATGTTCGAAATGTAAACAATAGAAACGGAACAAACGTTAGAAATATAAATAATCGCAACAATGATCATGATAACGTAAATACAAATGATCGGGATGAAAGAGTATCCTATGACACGGAATTAGCTGAAAAAATATCCGATCGGGTTACTAAAATGGATAATGTTAAAAATGCACGGACGCTTGTTTATAGAGAGAACGTTTTAGTTGCATTGGAAGTTGAAAACACAAAGAATATAGCCAAAACAAAAGCGCAGGTAAAAGACAAACTAAATGATTTACTAAATGGAAGAGATATTTCAGTCGTCACAGATAGAGGAGTATTTAACAGTATAGAAGATATAAATCGTTCGATTCGAAATGGTCAGCCGCGACAAACGATTAACAATAATATTGAAAATATTTTTCAGGATTTAAATCCTGCAAGAGATAACAGATAAAATAAAAACTAACTTTGAGTGGAATAAACCACTTGGAGTTAGTTTTTATACATTTGTTCTTTATTAGGAACATATTAAAAAAAGTAGACAAGATTCACCCAAATTATAAAAGAAGAAAAGAATGAATACTAACAGAAAAAAGAAAGAAGGAAAAGAAGGTGTTCTATATAATGAATTAGTTGTTGTAATTATAAAAGAAAAGATGTATACTTTATAATGAAAAAAACATTCGTTATAAAGAACTATCACAGAATTAGTTAAAAGCCGAAAATGGCGGAGGGATATATGGTGAGAGTGCTAATCGTAGGTGGACAAGAGAATAAAATTAGATATGCTCTAATGCAAGAACTTTCAAACAAGCAAATTTATCATATAGTAGCTGATCAAGCAAATGATAATAGTATCCTTACCTCTCTAGTTCAGCATCAAGTACACACTTTCTTAAACACGATGGAATTAGCAGGTTTAATGGCAAAGTATCAAATCGATTGTGTAATTGACTTATCGAATGAGCCAATTATATCAAACAAAATGAAAGACTCCTTTGAACAGTCAGAGAAGAATATTGGCCGTACGATTGAAGTACTGGAAGCATGTGTGGAAGCTAAAGTAGAAAAAATTATCTTTCCATCTACCATAGCAGTTTATGGGGACTTGGAAGGAGTGATCACAGAGGATATGACTTTACAACCAGTACTATTTGAAGGATTATCGAAGAAGATAGTGGAAAAATACATACAAAATTATCATACATTATATGGTCTTTCTTATACGATTTTAAGATTTCCTATTCTTTATGGAGAATATTCCTTCCATAATCAGAATGACAATATAGTGGAAACAACAATCAAAAATGTGCTAGAAAATCGCCCGTCTAATTGTTTTAAAGATGGAGAACATAAGAAGCATTTCCTATATATTAGTGATGCTGTTAGAGCCTTTGTTTCTAGTTTAAATAAAGGCGGGAATGAAATTTTTAATATTTGTCCAATGGAAAAATATTCGATGAAAGAAGTTGTCTCTATTATTCAGTCGTCGATAAAAGAGGATTCTCTCCCTCACGAGGGTTTGAAAGAAGGAGAGAAAAGTAGAATTTCAATAAAGAAGGCACAAGTCCATCTAGGATGGCAGGCACAAGTGCCGTTTTTAAAGGGGATTCGTTTAGCGATAGATAATATAAAAATAGGCACCAAAAAAGAAAAATGAACCATTGAATAGGATTCTTCAATAGGAAAAGAATATGCAAACTGGAGTGAGGTACTACAATACGTTATGAGAGAATTCTCCGGAATAAGATTGCTATAAATTAGGAATGAAATTATTTTTTATGGTGAGAATAATAGAGAGTAAGGTTGTTTTAAAACCAAGCTTTAGATTGACAGTACCCTATTTCCTTGGAAATAAAGCTACTGTTGTGAGTAATGTGAAGAGGTGGTTATAATGAAAACCAGATTCCTTTTATTTTCAACTGTTCTTCTTGTCAGTATTCTTACTGTCTTTTTATCTAATGGACAAGTATATGGAAAGACTGGAAGCGGTGTCTCTCAAAATGAGAATCCTAAAAAGTTGGAAGTCGTATTGCAAAGGATTTATTTAGACGGAGAAATGAGTGAAGAAACAATAGAAGAGACAGTATGGTCGATGGAAGATTTCTGGTCAAAGTATGATAAATGGCAGCTGGTAGATATGACAAGCAGGGAGCTTGTTTTTAAACAAGAAGTTGATGATATATCACCATTGTTGAAAACAAATGGTTATTTTGGTATTAATGAAGAAGGGATATTAACCATTTATAATGGAAAACCTGCTGAAGAGAACATTATTCAGTCCTTTTTCCAGATTGATCTGAAGAAACTGGAATCGAAACAACATGAAGATTTACAAAAAGGGATTCCGATTAAATCAAGAGATCGCTATGTTAAAGTACTAGAAACCTTTAAAAACTTAACAACAATTGAAACTACTAATTAAGGATTTGGCAGTGAACAGAGGAAGCACAATGAAATGTGTCGAATCTGCTCACTTTTTTTGTTTTTTTGTAAGAATATTATGAAAAACATCTATAATAGCAGTTCTACAAAATAGTATGATAAAATAAGGGCTAGGATTTATCCCACACTCAAGGGGCACGGAGCCCTATTTATGGAAGTTTTCTTTATAAGGGAGAGAAATTAATTTGTACGAATATATAAAAGGGAATGTAGAATTTGTTGGACCAGAATACATCGTAGTGGAGAATAATGAGATTGGTTATCAGATTAAAACACCTAATCCATTTTCGTTTTCTGCTTTTTCAGGTAGTAAGATTACTGTATATACATACCATTATGTTAGAGAAGATAATATTAGCTTATACGGTTTTCGTTCGCAAGATGAAAAAGCTTTATTTACAAAGCTCCTTAACGTTTCAGGAATTGGTCCTAAGGGAGCATTGGCTATACTTGCATCTGGAGAACCGAGCCAAGTAATATCCGCCATTGAAGCGGAAGATGAAGCATTCCTTGTGAAGTTCCCTGGTGTTGGCAAGAAAACAGCAAGACAAATGATTTTGGATTTGAAAGGAAAATTAGCAGAGTTTATGCCAGATTTCTCTCCGGATCTATTTACAGTAGATAAGCATGTAGCGAAAGCAGAAAGTGATTCAGCAATGGATGAAGCGATGCTTGCTTTAACTGCACTTGGATATTCGGAGAAAGAAGTCAAAAAAATTATCCCACATTTAAAGAAGGAACAGTTAACAACAGATGGTTATATCAAACTGGCATTAAAGCTTCTTTTAAAAAGATAAGTGTGGTTCAACGAATTAATTTTGGATAAACGACTATCTAGAAGAAAGGAGTGAATGCTATGGATGATCGAATTATTTCAAGTGAAGCAGATAATCAAGATTTATCATTTGAAAAAAGTCTTCGACCCATTCAATTACAGGAATATATTGGGCAAGATAAAGTAAAAGAAAATTTAAAAGTGTTTATTGAAGCGGCTAAATATAGAGAAGAAGCTCTCGATCACGTATTGTTATATGGCCCACCTGGATTAGGGAAAACCACACTTGCTACGATTATTGCTAATGAAATGGGAGTTAATATTCGAACAACTGCTGGTCCAGCAATCGAAAGACCAGGTGATTTAGCAGCAATTTTAACTGCCTTAGAACCAGGTGATGTGTTGTTTATTGATGAAATACATCGCTTGCCGCGAGCTATTGAAGAAGTCTTATATCCTGCAATGGAAGATTACTGTTTAGACATTGTAATAGGCAAAGGTCCTAGCGCTCGGTCAGTCCGGCTAGATTTACCTCCATTCACGCTTGTGGGTGCGACAACCAGAGCTGGTTCCGTTTCTGCACCGTTAAGAGATCGTTTTGGGGTTCTATCTAGATTGGAATATTATGAGGTAGATCAACTCAAAGATATTGTTTCCCGAACAGCAGATGTACTTCAAATTGGAATAGAGGACCTTGCCGCATGGGAAATTGCTAGACGTTCAAGAGGAACACCTCGAATTGCGAATCGCCTTTTACGAAGAGTGCGGGATTTTGCACAAGTAAAGGGTGATGGAATGATAACGAAAGAATTGGCAGATCATTCCCTTGAACTTTTGCAAGTAGACCGTTTAGGGTTAGATCATATTGACCATAAATTATTACTAGGAATGATTTATAAATTTAAAGGTGGACCTGTAGGATTAGAAACCATTGCTGCTACAATTGGAGAAGAAGCACATACGATTGAAGATGTCTATGAACCATATTTGCTGCAGATTGGTTTCTTGCAGCGAACTCCTAGAGGAAGAAGTGTCACCCATCTTGTTTATGAACATTTAAATATAAAATTGGATTGAGGGAAACATCTAAATAATAAAAAAGAATATGCGAAATGAAGGACGAAAACAATGAATGACATTCCTAAGTATATAATGACTATTGGTGTGATTGTATTTCTTATTGGATTAGTAATGCAGTTAGTCCCGATTGGAAAACTTCCAGGTGACATTTTGATAAAAAAAGAGCATTCAACTTTTTATTTTCCGATTACAACTTGTATTGTGATTAGTATTATTTTATCTTTAGTTTTTTATTTTATCGGGAAATTTCGCTAAAAAATGATTGTATAAAAGAGAATAGGTGGATAGACATGAAAGTAGATTTATTTGATTTTCATTTACCAGAAGAATTAATTGCGCAAACTCCATTAGAGGATCGTACAAGCAGCAGACTCATGATCGTTAATAAAGAAACTGGCGATTTAGAACATCGCAAATTTAAAGATATATACGAGTATATTAATCCTGGAGATTGTTTAGTATTAAATGATACAAGGGTATTGCCAGCAAGATTACATGGCGAGAAAGAAGATACTGGAGCACATATTGAAGTATTATTGCTGAAGCAGCAAAAAGATGACATGTGGGAAACACTTGTTAAGCCGGCCAAAAGAGTTAAAGAAGGTACCGTAATTTCCTTTGGAGATGGAACACTAAAAGCGGTTTGTGTAAAAGAGTTGGAACACGGTGGTCGTATTCTTGATTTTCAATATGAGGGCATTTTTTATGAAATCTTGGATCAACTCGGCGAGATGCCGCTGCCTCCTTATATTAAAGAAAAACTAGACGATCAGGATCGTTATCAAACTGTTTACGCGAAGGAAAGGGGATCTGCAGCAGCTCCAACAGCAGGGCTCCATTTTACGACAGAATTGTTAGATGCGCTGAAAAAGAAAGGTGTACATATTGCCTTTATTACTCTGCATGTCGGTCTAGGCACTTTCCGGCCTGTAAACGTCGAAGATGTAGATAAGCATGAAATGCATGCTGAGTTTTATCAGCTTAACAAGGAAACAGCTGCTTTATTAAATAAAGTAAGAGGTCAGGGCGGACGAATAATTTCTGTAGGAACAACCTCAACTAGAACACTTGAAACAATTGCTGCTGCGAATAATGGTGAATTTGTAGAAAGCAGTGGCTGGACAAGTATCTTTATTTACCCTGGATATGAATTTAAAGGAATTGATGGCATGATTACGAATTTCCATTTGCCTAAATCGACGTTAATTATGCTAGTAAGTGCACTGGCAGGAAGAGAGAATGTACTTCATGCTTATGAAACAGCAGTCAAAGAAAGATATCGTTTCTTTAGTTTTGGCGATGCAATGTTTATACAATAGTAATAGATCCACATGATAGGGTTTATCAATTGCTTGAGTTTCGTAGTAATATTCATTAGAATAATATAGTTGATTCTATTGCTTTTTTGTTAATAGATATTTTTCATTAAAAATGGAAGTGAATTATGAATCTCGAGGAAGATTCACTTTATATGAAGGAGAAAATAATTTGACAGCAATACGTTATGAATTCATAAAAACTTGTAAGCAAACAGGCGCCAGATTGGGGATTGTGCATACACCTCATGGATCTTTTGAAACGCCGGCTTTTATGCCAGTTGGAACGTTAGCAACAGTAAAAACAATGGCTCCAGAAGATTTAAAAACGATGGGAGCAAATATCATTTTAAGTAATACGTATCATTTATGGCTAAGACCAGGTCATGACATTGTAAAAGAAGCGGGCGGGCTTCATAAATTCATGAATTGGGATAAAGCGATATTAACGGACTCTGGCGGATTTCAAGTTTTTAGTTTAAGTGATTTCCGCAAAATTGAGGAAGAAGGTGTACATTTTCGTAACCACTTAAATGGGGATAAATTATTCCTTTCTCCAGAAAAAGCAATGGAAATCCAAAATGCATTAGGGTCAGATATTATGATGGCATTTGACGAGTGTCCGCCATACCCAGCAGAATATGATTATATGAAGAAATCAGTGGAACGTACTTCACGTTGGGCAGAACGCTGCCTAAAGGCACATAATCGTCCAGAGGATCAAGGGTTATTTGGTATTATTCAGGGTGGAGAATACGAAGAACTTCGCAAACAAAGTGCAAGAGACTTAGTTTCTTTGGATTTACCTGGCTATGCAGTCGGTGGATTATCAGTTGGAGAACCTAAGGATGTGATGAATCGTGTCCTCGAATTTACAACACCATTAATGCCGGATAATAAACCGCGTTATTTAATGGGAGTAGGTTCACCAGATTCATTAATCGATGGTGCGATTCGTGGGATTGATATGTTTGATTGTGTGTTACCAACTAGAATAGCAAGAAATGGTACGGTGATGACAAGTGAAGGCCGTCTTGTTGTGAAAAACGCTAAATATGCTAGAGATTTTGGACCTTTGGATCCAGATTGTGATTGCTATACTTGTAAAAATTATAGCCGGGCATATATTCGTCACCTTATTCGATGTGACGAAACATTCGGAATAAGGCTTACATCTTACCATAATCTATATTTTCTGTTAAACTTAATGGAGAATGTCCGAGACGCAATCAGAAACGACCGTTTAGGAGATTTTAAAGAAGAGTTTTTCGAACGTTATGGATTTAATAAGCCGAACGCTAAAAACTTTTAATAGAGAATTTGAAAGGAGGGGAAATATAGATGGGAAATTTAGCTGGTTTACTACCGTTTATTTTAATGTTTGTACTATTCTATTTCTTGCTTATCCGTCCACAGCAAAAGCGTCAAAGAGCTGTGCGTGATATGCAGAGTAGCTTAAAAAAAGGGGACAAGATTGTCACGATTGGCGGCATGCATGCTACAATCGATGCAATTGATGAAGGAACGGTTGTGTTAAAAGCAAAAGATGGTTCACGCCTGACATTTGATCGTAATGCAATTCGTGAAGTCGTAGAATCCTCTGCTGCAGTAGCTAGTCCAACATTAGAAAAAACAGAACAATAAGTAAAAAAAGTGCAGTCTTAAAAAATAAGACTGCACTTTTATATTTTATTTGAAGTATTTTTGGTTAGTTATTTTTGGAAAGATTTACCCCTAATATCCCTCCCATCATACAAATAAGGGTATAACATACATGATAAATGGTTTGTTCTATCGTAAATAGTTGGTCTGAGCCTAAAAAGGAAAATAAAAAAATGATGATGGAATAGATGAACCCAGTAAGTCCCCCAAGAAACCAACCTCTTTCTTTTCCTTTCCCGCCAGAAATAAAACCACCTGCAAATAAAGTTATAAAGGATACGGCTGTAATAATATGTTGCAGGGATGATTCTTGAATAGATGTAAATCTTAATAAAAGGGAAAAGAACAAACTACTTGCTATTAACATAATGAAAATGGCAATTAGACCGTATAAAATGGAACTGCCAACATGTTTACTCTCTTCTATTGTAAACCTCTCCTTTCCAAAACATCTAAAGTTTTCTATAAAAGTTCTCTAGTACAAGCATATTCAGGAAGGAAGAAAATAGAATTAAAAAATATTTAAAAATACATTTTTCTCTCATCGTTATAATGCTGCTTTCCCGTATTATTTTTATCTTATAGAGCAGATTAAAAGAGAACATATTTGATCGGAGGAGATAATATGGACCAGTATTTGATCATTTTGTTTAGAACGATTTTAATCTATTTCTTAATCGTTCTTATTTTTCGAATGATGGGAAAAAGGGAAATAGGGGAATTAAGCATACTAGATCTTGTTGTATTCATTATGATCGCAGAAATTGCTGTTGTTGCTATAGAAGATTATAAGGATCCGATTTTACCAACACTATTTCCAATGTTTATCCTTCTAGCCATCCAAGTGCTTCTTGCGTTCTTTTCCTTAAAAAGCAAAAAAATGCGTGATTTTATTGAGGGAGAACCAACATTGATTATTAAAAATGGCAAGATTGACGAAAAAGCCATGAGAAGTCAGCGCTATAATTATGATGACTTATTAATTCAGCTGAGAGAAAAAAATATCCGAAATATTGCAGATGTAGAGTTTGCCATACTAGAAACATCAGGTAAACTTTCTGTATTTGAAAAGGAAGAAAATAAGTCATCTATTACCATCCCATTAATTATGGATGGAATTATTCAAGAGAGCAACCTAGATAGAATAGGAAAAACTAATCTATGGTTAAGACAGCAATTGAAAGATAGAGGATATGTTAATATAAAAAATATCTCCTTTTGCAGTTATCAAGAAGGTGAATTTTATATTGATTTGATTGATCATTAAAGAAAGAACAACAATGAAATCTTTCAGTAAAAAAGCAACCAGTGAGAAGCGGAATGCTCATTGGTTGCTACAGTTTAAGTAGTTTTAAGAAAAAAATGGACCAATCCAAGGGATTTTTGCTAAATCTCTTTTGTTCATTAAACGGAAAAGGAAAAGCAATACGATATAAAAGATACAGATTAAACTAGTAATACTAATGATTTGTATCAGAATGGAAGGGAATGTTATTGATTTGACTAAAAGAGAGCCAAGATAGGCAGTTAGCATGATAACAAGCAGCATTTTTACATAATCTTTCACAATAATCGAGAAACTGATTGTTTTTAATATTGTAGCAAAATGAAGGATCGTTACTAAAACAAATCCAACAATTAGAGCAATAGCTACGCCGAAAATTCCAAACTCTGGTCGACTTGCAAGAATAAAAATTAACGCTGTTTTAACGGCTGCGCCGATAAAGCTGTTAATCATTGCTGCTCTAGCAAAATTTAAGGCTTGCAAAGTAGCCTGGAGTGGGCCTTGGTAATAATTAAGAATAAAGAACGGTGCCATAAGCTGAATAAAGGAAGTGCCTCTTGTGCTTCCGTACATAATGGTCATTAAAGGCTCAGCCAAAACATACAGCACTACAATGGCAAGTCCACCTGTCATAAAGGTGAATTTAAGTGCTTGCTGTAATAAATGTTCGATTAGCTTTAGTTGATTATTAGCCTTTGCTTCACTAATAGCAGGCACAAGAGATGTTGATAATGATTGAGTGAAGAAGGATGGCAGCATTAAGAGTGGGAGTGCGAATCCAGTTAATACTCCATATTGTTTTGTTGCATTGATAGCAGAAAGACCAGCTAATGATAAACTATGGGCTACAACAATAGGTTCAATAAACCAGGCAATGCTACCAATCATACGACTCCCCGTTGTTGGTAAAGCTATTGTCATTAATTCTTGGAAAGTATTTTTTCCATTATGTACATATTGGAAGAATTTTTTCCGTAAGTGAAATTTCTTTTTCCATTTAAATGATGCCAGTAAATAGAATAAAGACGCAAGTTCTCCCAGAACAGAAGCTAACATTGCCCCTGCAGCAGCATATTCGACTCCAAGAGGTAGAAAAGCTTTTGTTAAAGTCGCAATTAACGCAATCCGAACGATTTGTTCAATCACTTGAGAAATTGCAGCTGGCTTCATATTTTGTCTACCTTGAAAATACCCTCTTAAAACAGATGAAACAGCGATTATTGGGATAATTGGTGTAATCGCAAGAAGTGGCAAAAGAGTTCTTTCATCTGTAAATAGTGTTTGGGAAAGATAAGGTGCTAAAAGAAATAAAGCTGGAGTGAAGATTACTGTTAGACCTAATGTTGTACTTAATGAAATGATTAAGATGCTCTTGACTTTTCGTAAATTCCCTGCAGCTTCTGCTTCGGCAACATTCTTAGAGATAGCTACAGGCAGTCCAAGCTGAGTGATGGTCACAACTAATATCATTGTCGGATAAACCATCATGTAGAGTCCAACCCCATCATCTCCGATAAATCGTGCAATAACAATTCGATTTATAAATCCGAGGACTCTAGTAATAAATCCTGCTATAAGTAAAATCATTGTTCCCTTTAAAAACTTAGACATTCTATTCCCTGCCTTCTCAAATAGCGAATAATACTATACAATTATCTATATGCAACAGAGTGGACAAAGCATGACAAGGTTTTTTATAAAAGTACGTTTGTTGTAAGGAAGAGACGATATTTTATTGTTAGGATGAAAATGGAATCATATTTTTTCTATGTAAATTGGTTTGCTTAGCATTATGGAGGTATAGAAGTAAAAGCAGATAGCTCATGTTTAAAAGGAAACATAAAATGACTGTAATGGAGTGAATAGGAATGTCGTCAACATCAACACACATATATGACCAATATCGTTCACAAGTTAAGCCTGTATTAAATAGCAAGATAGAAGAGTTTCACTTACTAGGCTATGAGACTATTAAGGAAGACGAGCTATGGGTATTTTTAACGAATAAAAAATGGAGAAAGCCCGCTCAAGAAATTAGAATTTCGGAGCTAGTACAAGATATACTGAATGTTAAGGTGGCAGATTATATGAACTTTGCCACTATCGAGGCATATAAAACGGCAGATCTTTTCTCTGTCTTATCAGAAGAAGAGAAAAAAGAATTATTGAAATAATGGAGTTTTATTAATCAAAACTTCTTCTGGTAGTTTTTTAATTGATGATGGTCTGGGATGGTGGTATTAAAAGCCAAGTCGTTAACTTTATGTGACAATTAGAATAACTTTACTAGTATATTTTTCTATACAAATTGACAGTCATGATAAACTGTTCCATAATGAGTTTATTCTAAGTAACAGAAGAAATCGCTAGTTTAATTTACTGGAAAGAAGTGAACCGCAAAAATAGAATAACACCTAATTATAAGGTTCATATTAAAAGAGGACATCATTTTTGATAAATAACAATGAATATGGCTAGTATTAGTTGGGGAAGTTTCTGCTTTGTATTTCATGAGGAGGATTAATACATAATGGTTAAACGCAGTAGAATTGTTGCTTTTTTGTTAATCATTGTCTTGGCGGCAGGATTAATGGGAGGAACAACAAATAAAATTTTAGACAATATTAAGCTTGGATTAGACCTTCAAGGTGGATTTGAAGTTCTTTATAAAGTAGAACCGCTGGAAAAGGGCAAAGCAAAAATTGATGAAGCGGCTTTAAAAAGTACAGCTCAAGCTCTAGATAAAAGGATAAATGTTTTAGGAGTAAGCGAGCCTGTTATTCAAATAGAGGGAAAAGACCGAATAAGAGTTCAACTTGCTGGTATAACAGATCAAAATGAAGCAAGAGAAATGCTTTCAACAGAAGCTAACCTAACATTCAGAGATATCCACGATAAGAAATTGCTAGATGGCTCTGATTTAGTGCAGGGAGGAGCAAGTCAAGAATTTGACCAGTATGGAAAGCCTAGTGTTTCTTTAAAACTAAAAGATGCAAATAAGTTTAAAGAAGTAACGCAATCAGTTTTAGGTAGTCCTTTAGTCATCTGGTTAGACTTTGAAGAAGGAGATTCTTATAACGCGGAAGCAGCCAAAGAAGAACCAAAATACTTATCCGCACCGATGGTAAGTGAAGTGATTAATTCGGATACTGTATCTATAACTGGTAATTTTACCGTAGATGAGGCGACCAGATTAGCTGAATTATTAAATGCTGGGGCGTTGCCGGTTAAATTAACGGAAGAATATTCAACAAGTGTTGGTGCACAGTTTGGAGATCAAGCGTTAAAAGATACAGTATATGCGGGCATAATTGGTGTAGGCCTAGTATTTTTATTTATGCTTCTCTATTACCGTCTGCCTGGATTAGTTGCTATCATTACATTGTCCATCTATGTTTATCTAAATCTGTTGGTTCTTGATTTAATGCAAGGGGTATTAACGCTTCCAGGAATTGCGGCACTTATTCTCGGTGTTGGAATGGCTGTAGATGCAAATATTATTACCTATGAACGAATCAAGGATGAACTGAGGGTAGGAAAGTCGCTGCGAGCTGCATTTCATGCAGGAAATAAAAACTCCATTGGAACCATTCTTGATGCAAACTTAACTACCATTATAGCTTCGATTGTTTTATTTATTTATGGGACAAGTTCAGTAAAAGGGTTTGCTACACTCTTAATTGTTAGTATATTAGTAAGTTTTATTACTGCTGTTTATGGTTCTAGATTATTACTCGGTTTACTAGTGAAAAGTAAATTGTTTGATAAAAAAATTACGTGGTTTGGAGTCAATCGTAAAGACATTAAGCATATTAGCGAAAATTACGATACTTTAACATTGCCAACCAAATTTGATCGTCTTGATTTTGTAAAATATAAGAATATATTTTTTACAATTTCTAGTGTTTTAATTGTGGCAGGGATTGTGATTATGTTTATATTCAAGCTTAATCTTGGAATTGATTTTGCAAGTGGATCTCGTATAGAAGTTATGGCAGATAAAGCATTAACAACTGCTGAAATTGAAGATCACTTAGATAAGCTGAATGTAAAAGCAGACGATATCATCATTTCAGGTGATAAGCAAGAGACTGCTGCTATTCGTATTAAAGGTGATTTAAGTCAAACTAAAATTAATACGATAAAATCAGAGTTTAATAAGACGTATGGGCATGATCCAAACGTCAGCAGTGTATCACCAACAATTGGGAAAGAATTAGCTAAAAATGCCTTTAAAGCGATAATTTTTGCCTCTATCGGAATCATTATTTATGTGGCAATTCGCTTTGAAGTATATATGGGTCTTGCAGCTGTAATAGCATTACTGCATGATGCCTTCTTTATTATCGTGATCTTCAGTCTCACACGACTAGAAGTAGATATTACTTTTATCGCAGCCGTGTTGACAATTGTCGGTTACTCGATTAACGATACGATTGTTACCTTTGATCGTATAAGAGAAAATTTAGCGAAGAAAAAGCGTATCAAAACACCACAAGAAATTAAAGATATTATCAATAGAAGTATTCGACAGACATTCGCTCGTTCGATAAATACTGTAATAACGGTTGTGATTTGTGTAGTGGCTTTATTAATATTCGGAAGCAGTGCCATCACAAACTTCTCTTTAGCGTTATTAATTGGTTTAATCGGCGGTGCCTATTCTTCTATCTTTATTGCATCCCAGCTTTGGTATGTTTGGAAGAAGAGAGAGTTAAAGAGAAAAGGTGTCTTAATTACGTATAAAGAAAAACGCCCAATTTCAGACGAACCACAAGTATAAGAAACACTTCAAAAACCTGTCTCCTAAAGCAGAAGGAGCAGGTTTTTGTATGTTCGCTAAAAAAATACTTGTTTATGATAGTGGAAAGATGGAAAATAGGAAATAATAGAACCAAAAATACAAAGGGAGAGAAGTAAATGAAATTTCAATGGAATATGCTTTTGGGAATTATTTTTGCTTTAATTGTTGCGGTCTTTGCTGTTATTAATGTCGAACCGGTTTCTGTTAATTACTTATTTGGCGAAGGGGACTGGCCGCTTATTTTAGTCATATTAATTTCTGTTCTTCTTGGTGGATTAATTATTGGCTCTGCTGGAATTATTCGTATTTATTCATTGCAACGTAAAATTAAAACATTGGAAAAAGAAAAAAAGGCATTAGAACAAAAAACGGATGATAAAAAAGAGAAGGAAAAGGTTCTAACAGATCTAAAATAAAAAGGGATGTCTGCAAGAAGAAATTCGTTGGGGAGTGTTTACTTCGATTAATTTCTTTTCAGACATCTTTTTTTTCTATTTTTTCATCGGAAATGATTTCTTAAATAATTTTTTTATATTTAAAGTTATTATGAAAAAAATGACTATTCGTTTTTCCATTCTTCCTGCATTGAAACGACTTCTTTTAACTTGTATAATAGTTAGATTGAGGTGATTGAATGTTACGTTCCAAAAAAAGATGGATACAAGAAGAAACTTCTAATCAAGAAACTATTTCACTATTAGCAGAAGAGCTAAAACTAGCACCAATTGTAGCCTCTCTTTTAATGAAAAGAGGTTATCATACATCAGAGGAAGCAAAAGCTTTTTTATTTGATGATAATAATGATTTTCATGATCCTTTCCTGCTTTTAGGAATGGATATAGCTGTAGATCGAATACAAAAGGCAATTACTAACAAAGAATTAATTCTTATTTTTGGAGATTATGATGCCGATGGAGTAACTAGCACGACCGTTATGATGAAAACGTTAGAGGGTCTTGGAGCCAATGTGCAATTTTATATTCCAAACCGATTTACCGAAGGATATGGCCCTAATGAGAGGGCTTTTCGCTATGCTAAAAGCATTGGTGTTCAATTGATTATTACAGTCGATACGGGTATTGCTGCTGTTCATGAAGCGGAAGTGGCAAAAGAATTGGAAATAGACTTAATCATTACCGATCACCATGAGCCAGGACCAATATTGCCAGAGGCACTTGCGATCATTCACCCCAAGATAGAAGGTAGCGAGTATCCGTTCCGTGAGTTAGCAGGGGTAGGCGTTTCTTTCAAGTTATCTCACGCTCTTTATGGAAAAGTTCCCCATCATTTATTGCCATTTGCGGCAATTGGAACAATCGCTGATCTTGTCTCCTTAACAGGAGAAAATCGCCTTCTTGCGAAAAAAGGCATCAGGGCACTGCAAGAAACAGATAATATCGGTTTAAATGCATTATATCGTCAAATGAATATCGACAAAAATACGATTAATGAAGAAACAATAGGATTTATGCTTGCACCACGTATTAATGCTATTGGCAGATTAGGAGATGCGGATCCGGCTGTTGACTTATTATTAACAGATGATCCAGAGATTGCAAAAGAACTAGCATTAGAAATGGAAGAAACAAATAAAGAAAGACAAGCGATTGTAAATCAGATAACAGTGGAAGCGATGGAACAAGTGGACGAGCTCTATCCATTAAATGAAAATCGTGTTCTAATTGTAGGGAAAGAGGGCTGGAACCCTGGCGTTGTGGGGATCGTTGCTTCTCGATTGGTAGAAAAGTACTATCGACCAACGATTGTATTAAGTTATGACAAGGAAACGGGAATAGCAAAAGGATCTGCTCGCAGTATTGAGGGATTTGATTTATATAAAAATTTATCGACGTGTAGAGATATTCTGCCTCATTTTGGTGGGCATCCAATGGCTGCAGGAATGTCTTTGAAAATAGAAGATGTAGATGTTCTTAGAGATAGTTTAAATAGATTAGCCTTTGAACAATTAACAGAAGAAAATCTCATTCCATTAACAAAGGTGGATGGCAGCTTTTCAATAAGTGATATATCTATTAAATCAATAGAGGAAATGCAAATGCTCGCCCCATTTGGAGTCGATAATCCCAAGCCTAAATTAACCTTCTGTGATCTAGAAATCGACAATATGCGGAAAATAGGTTCCAATCAAAACCATTTAAAGATTGTATTAAAAGATAATGAGTTTGAATTAGATGGAATAGGATTTGGAATTGGTGACTTATGTGATCATATCTCTCCAAGTGCAAAAGTGTCTGTATTAGGGGAGCTTTCGATAAACGAATGGAATAATCGTAAAAAACCACAAATCTTTATTCAAGATATGGAGGTTCCTCATTGGCAGCTGTTTGACTATCGAAGTTTAAGAAAAGTGAATCAATTATACGAAGTAGTGCCTAAAAATGCACAGTGGATTTTTTTTCATCAAGATTCTGTTCCTAAGGATATGGATGAACAAGTCTCTTATCAGGTGATTGAATCAATAGAGCAAGCAGCATTCCTAGAATCGATGAATAATACTATGGTACTGGCAGATTATCCCCCTAGTTTGGATATGCTAAAAACATTGTTATCTAACAATGCTCCTGAAAGAATCTATGCTGTTTTTTATAAACAACAAAGTGACTTTTTTAGTACCATGCCAACTCGTGATCATTTTAAATGGTTCTATGCTTTTTTAGCAAAACAGGGGAATTTTCACCTGCAAAAATTCGGCGGAGAGCTCGCTAGAAGAAAAGGTTGGAGTAAAGAAACGGTAGATTTTATGTCAAAGGTGTTTTTTGAATTAAATTTTGTTACAATGAAGGATGGATTTATTTCACTGAATAAGAATGTTCCAAAAAGAGATTTAACAGAATCTATCTCTTTTCAACAAAAACAAGCGCAATTTGAGCTGGAAAATGAATTAATTTATTCATCTTATGAACAACTTAAAAATTGGTTTGATCTTATTCTAAAGAAATCCGTCAATAATGAGGAGGAAGTAAAAGAATGGATTTAAAACAATATGTTACGATCGTTGAAGATTGGCCAAAAGAAGGGATCAGATTCAAGGATATAACAACATTAATGGATAATGGTGATGCATATAGATATGCAACAGATCAAATTGTAACGTATGCAAAAGAAAAAGAAATTGATCTTGTTGTAGGACCAGAAGCAAGAGGCTTTATCATTGGCTGTCCTGTTGCTTATTCGCTTGGAGTTGGCTTTGCTCCAGTTCGTAAAGAAGGCAAATTACCGAGAGAAACGATTAAAGTAGAATATGGCTTGGAATATGGAAAAGACGTATTAACAATCCATAAAGATGCGATTAAACCGGGCCAACGTGTTTTAATTACAGATGATTTATTAGCGACAGGCGGTACAATTGAGGCGACAATTAAATTAGTTGAAGAACTAGGTGGGGTTGTCGCTGGTATTGCATTTTTAATTGAATTGTCTTATCTTGAAGGACGTAAAAATTTAGATGGATATGATATTTTAACATTAATGGAATATTAATCCGTATACATGAAAAAAAGAGCGCTGATCAAGCGCTCTTTTTCATAATCGAAAAGAAAAAGAAAGAAAAAATTGCTATGTTTAGGCAGAAATCGCCTTCATTCGACATTTTTCTTTCTTTCCATATAAAAATTACTTCCAATCCCTTTACAATCTCCCTTTTTTTTTCGATAATAGTAATAATCATTCTAAAATAAATTTTATTCTTTTTTGTAATCTTGCATAAAAGTAGTAGGATAGAAAGAATGTCTAAAATATGCTAAATTTAAATAATATAATTGTAATATGAAAGGTGATTACATGGCGAACGATCAAGTGTTAACCGCCGAACAAGTCATCGATAAGACTAGAGGATATTTAAACGAAGAGCACGTAGCTTTTATTGAAAAAGCTTATGACTATGCAAGAGAAGCTCATCGTGAACAATATAGGAAATCTGGGGAACCATATATTATTCATCCAATCCAAGTAGCAGGAATTTTGGCTGATTTAGAAATGGATCCAGCAACAGTAGCAGCAGGTTTTCTCCATGACGTTGTTGAAGATACGGAAATTACTTTACAAGATATAAGTAAAGTATTTAACAGTGAAGTGGCCATGCTCGTTGACGGTGTAACGAAGCTCGGTAAAATTAAATATAAATCACATGAAGAACAGCAAGCAGAAAATCATCGCAAAATGTTTGTAGCGATGGCGCAGGACATTCGTGTTATCCTAATTAAATTAGCAGACAGACTTCATAATATGAGAACATTGAAGCATTTACCTGCAGAAAAGCAGCGTCGTATTTCAAATGAAACATTGGAGATTTTTGCCCCACTTGCTCATCGTCTAGGAATCTCTACAATTAAATGGGAACTAGAAGATACTGCATTACGCTATATGAATCCACAGCAATATTATCGTATCGTAAATTTAATGAAAAAGAAAAGAGCAGAACGAGAACAATACCTAGATGAAGTAGTTACTGAAATTCGTGAAGGTACGGCAGAAGTAAAGATTCAAGCAGATATTTCGGGAAGACCAAAACATATATACAGCATTTATCGCAAAATGGTTTTACAGAATAAACAGTTTAATGAAATATATGACTTATTAGCAGTAAGAATTGTTGTCAACAGTATTAAAGATTGCTATGCCATACTAGGGATTATACACACGCGATGGAAACCAATGCCTGGCCGCTTTAAAGACTATATAGCGATGCCCAAGGCTAATATGTATCAGTCTCTCCATACAACTGTTATCGGTCCTAAGGGTGATCCTTTAGAAGTGCAAATTCGTACACAGGACATGCATCGAATTGCTGAATACGGGATTGCAGCTCATTGGGCCTACAAAGAGGGAAAATCCGTAAATGAAGGATCCTCATTGGAAGAAAAATTAACTTGGTTTAGAGAAATATTAGAATTCCAAGATGATATCGTAAATGCAGAAGAGTTTATGGAAAGTCTGAAAATTGATTTATTTTCAGATATGGTGTTTGTTTTTACACCAAAGGGAGATGTGTTTGAGTTACCTTCTGGCTCTGTACCAATTGATTTTGCTTATCGTATCCATTCAGAAATCGGAAATAAAACGATTGGAGCAAAAGTGAATGGCAAGATGGTCACTCTTGATTACAAGTTAAAAACAGGTGATATTGTTGAAATCCATACGAGTAAACATTCGTATGGACCAAGTCAAGATTGGTTAAAAATAGCGCAAACATCCCAAGCGAAAAATAAAATTAGACAATTTTTCAAGAAACAACGTAGGGAAGAAAATGTCGAAAAAGGGAAAGAATTAGTTGAAAAAGAAATTCGTAATATGGAATTTGATTTAAAAGAAATTCTTACACCGGAGAATGTGAAGGCAGTAATTGAAAAATTTAATTTTATGACAGAAGAAGATATGTATGCTGCTGTAGGCTACAACGGAATTACAGCACTACAAGTTGCCAATAGGTTAACGGAAAAATGGCGGAAGAAAAGAGATGCAGAACAGATTTCAACTATCTCAAATGCAGTTGCTGAATTAAAGTCTTTTTCCAATAATAAAAAGAGTGCTTCTGGTGTTCGAGTAACAGGGATTGATAACTTATTAATTCGTTTATCTCGCTGCTGTAATCCAGTGCCAGGTGATGAGATAGTTGGTTTTATCACAAAAGGAAGAGGAGTTTCCGTTCATCGGGCAGACTGTACCAATATTGACACTGAAGATGCAAAGGCTCGACTAATTCCTGTGGAATGGGAAACGAATTTAAATAACCGCAAAGAATATAATGTTGAAATTGAAATAAGTGGCTATGACAGAAGAGGTTTATTAAATGAGGTTCTCCAGGCCGTTAATGAATCGAAAACTAATATATCAGCCGTATCTGGTAAGTCTGACCGTAATAAAGTTGCGACGATTAACATGAGTATTATGATTCTAAATGTCAATCATCTTCAAAAAGTTGTCGATCGAATTAAACAAATTCCAGATGTCTATTCTGTACGAAGAATAATGAACTAAGGAGTCTTTAGTGTGCGTGTAGTATTACAAAGATCAAAAGAAGCAAAAGTGGAAGTAGACGGAGAGATAGTTGGCGCTATTGAGAAAGGGTTCGTTCTTCTTGTAGGTATTACACATAGCGATACATTGGAAGAGGCTAAATACCTTGCAGATAAAATTATCCATCTTCGCGTTTTTGAAGACGAGAATGGGAAAATGAATCATAGTATTTTAGATAGGGAGGGAGCCGTTTTATCGATTTCCCAGTTTACCCTATATGGAGATACACGTAAAGGAAGAAGACCTAACTTTATGGATGCCGCAAAGCCAGAGCAGGCAAAGGTGTTATATGATCAATTCAATACGCTTTTACGTAGCCATGGCCTAACTGTTGAAACAGGTATTTTTGGTGCGATGATGGATGTTCAGCTAATAAACGATGGACCGGTAACATTAATATTAGATAGTAAATAATTAAATGATTGATTCCTATACAATTAAAAAAGGTTAGAACCATAAGTAATCTAGACAGAAAAAAAGCCAAACAATCACGAAAGCTCGGATGATTGTTTGGCTTTTCATTTCTTTTTATATGACTATTCACTAAACAGGCTTTAATAGCTAAAATAATTCTCTAAGCCATTATGGATAGCTGTTGTAATGGTCTCTTGATACTTGTTAGAAAGTAACGTTTGTTCTTCAGCGGGACTACTTAGGTATCCCAACTCTAAAAGAGAGGCAGGTTGTCTATTTTGCTTAAGGACGACATATGAATTTTGTTTAACACCTCTGTCCTTTCGATCGGTTGCTTCAATGATACTTTTATGTAAGCTGGTTGCTAATTTTTTCTGATTAGATGTGTAGTAATAGCTTGTAACACCATTTACGGAACGATCACTTATGCTATCATAATGAAGGCTTATAAAAGCATCTGCATGATAGAAATGGCTTATATCGACCCTTGTTTGTAACGGGATAAAAAAATCGTTTTTTCTAGTTAGGATTACCTTTGCACCAGAGGCTTCGAGTTTATTAGCAAGTAACTTTGCGGTACGAAGATTTAATGTCTTTTCAAGTGTACCGATAATGCCTATTGTGCCACTATCCTTTCCGCCGTGCCCAGGATCTATAACGATTGTTTTTCCCTTTAAATCCTTTGTAGCTGTAGCATTAGTAATTTGGAGATCATTTGATGCCGAATCTTCAACCAGCCATTCCGCAATGTATCCAAATTCGCCGTCTGCAAGTTTAATTTTATACCAATCATCAATTATTTCTACTGCTTGAAAGGTTTCGCCGCTATCTGCGACAAGTAAGATTTTTGAATTGACGGTTGCATCGCTTCTAATATTTGTTCTATCATAGAGCAGTTTAACTTTCTTATCGATTGTTTTTCCTTTTCTACTTTCTATATCACTACTCTTTAACAGATCTTTATGAACCCAGCCGATATTACCAGAGTATTGAATTTTTGCCCAATTAGATTCTTCTTCTATTATAGTAATTACAGTGCCAATGCTGATTTTCCCGATGATTTCTGCACTAGTAGATGGATTGCTGCGAAGATTAATCTGATCTTCTGCAACAGTAGCTATTTCCTGTTTAGACTTTTTTTGTACTCCTGTTTCTGTATGATTAGAAGAATCTTCAAACAGAAGATAATCATTGTGGACCCATCCAGTTCCTAAAGCTGTTCTGATTTGGTACCAATCGTAATTTACGGAAAGGACGGTAACTTCAATTCCTTTACCTAAAGTGGTAATCACTTCATAATTTGTACCTGGTCCTTTTCTTAGACGAAGGCCATTCTCTGTAATTGTGGCTTTGTTTGAATGGGAAGTAATTGCTTCTTCTTCTTTTTCCATTTGGTCGTCAGTTGTACTTTGTCCATTTTTGGTTACTAAATAAGCGGCTACCCATCCAGTAGAAGAAGAGGTATATTGAATTTCAATCCAATCCTTTTCTTCCTTTATTAAAGGATATGCTTTTCCTATCTCCATTTTCCCAATAACATTTTGATCAAGCCCAGGATTTTCTCTAACGTTTACGACCGTATTAGCTTGAACAGTTGATTGATTTTCTGCTGATACATGTTGATACTGTGTAGGAATGAAGAAGATGCTGACTAAAAGTAATAGCATCCATCTTATATTCTTCAAACAAGCTGCACTCCTTCCGTAATTGTCTAAAGCTGACTAGTATAATTTCACATAGAATAAGATTCTTCTTTTTGAAGGTATATTCCTTTATGCTACTCTTATTTTTTTTAATCAAATTTAGACAAGAAACTATTTTTTTGATGAAATTTTTTAGCCACTCATGGTAATACTATAAAAAAATAACAGAAAAAAGGGTGAAATGCATGAGATTTGGTGAAAAAAGTTCATCAACTAGTGAAATTGATTCAAAATTACTAGGTGTCGATTTTCACGATTTTATTCAAAGAGAAGGAAATTCAAATGCGGTTGAGCTAGCTTCTGAATTCGGTCTTTCATTAGGCGAAGTAAAAAAACTAAAGAAACAGCTAGGAAAATTATAATAGAGCGGGAAATCATTTTCATATCCTATTGACAATACAATCTTTCCTATTTATTATTAATTAAATAATAATAAATAATCTAGTAAAGCCATTGATCGAGAAGAGTATCTAAGAGACACATGAACAGAGAGGAAATGTCATGAAGGCTGCAAGCATTTCTACATGATGACTTAGAGAAAGAACACTCAGGGAGGCTTTCTTCTGAAAATATTCTTCATTAGTAGGTAGAAACGTGCGCAGGCGTTAACTGCAAAGTGGGAGATTTAAGAAAAAATCTTCAATTAGGGTGGTACCACGGGAAAAATCTCGTCCCTTGTATTCAGATGGATGCAAGGGACGAGATTTTTTTATTTGAAAATATTACGAATTAAGCGCGGATATCAGCGTTTTTCTAATAGCAGGGAGGATACATAAAATGCATATTAATATTCCAAGAGGAACCCAAGATATTTTGCCAGGTACCGTAGAAAAGTGGCAATATATTGAAGGGAAAATTAAACAACTTTGTGATCGATATCAATATAGCGAAATTCGCACTCCTATATTTGAACATACAGAATTATTTTTACGAAGTGTTGGAGACACAACGGATATTGTTACAAAAGAAATGTATACTTTTGAGGATCGAGGAAAAAGAAGCTTAACATTAAGACCAGAAGGAACAGCGGCGGTTGTTCGTTCATTTGTGGAGAATAAAATGCATGGATATGCATCTCAGCCAATTAAGCTCTTTTATTTAGGGCAAATGTTCCGCTATGAGAGACCACAAGCTGGACGTTTTCGTCAGTTTGTTCAGTTTGGTGTGGAAGCAATTGGGAGTAAAGATCCTGCTATTGATGCGGAAGTAATTGCACTTGCATATTCCGTTTATCAAACAATGGGATTATCAAAGTTAAAAGTAGTTGTTAACAGTTTAGGTGATAAAGAAAGTAGACAAGCTCACCGAGAAGCGCTAATTGCACATTTTCAACCGAGCATCGGGGAATTTTGTCATGATTGCCAAACAAGACTAGAGAAAAACCCAATGAGAATCCTAGATTGCAAAAAGGATCATGATCATCCATTAATGAAGTCTGCACCATCTATCCTAGAGTACTTAAATGAAGAGTCAAAAACATACTTTACAAAGGTACAAAAATATTTAACGGCTTTAAATATTCCCTTTTTTGTTGATTCCAATCTAGTTAGAGGTTTGGATTACTATAACCACACAGCTTTTGAAATAATGAGTGAAGCAGAAGGGTTTGGGGCTATTACTACATTATGTGGTGGAGGCAGATACAATGGCTTAACAGAAGAATTAGGCGGTCCTGAAGCTCCTGGAATCGGCTTTGCTATGAGTTTAGAACGATTACTTTCTGCCCTTGAAGCAGAAAAAATCGAATTACCTATTGAAAAGAAAGTGGATTGCTATTTAGTTTCGTTAGGAGAAGAAGCGAAGGATTACACGGTAGGATTAGTAAATGAGCTTAGACAGGCTGGTTTCTCTGCTGAAAGGGATTATCTTGATCGCAAAGTAAAGGCCCAATTTAAAGCAGCTGATCGTCTTCACGCTAAATATGTCGCTGTTTTAGGAGAAAATGAATTGCAAAATAACAAAATTAACTTAAAGCTGTTAGAAACAGGAGAACAAAAAGAAATTCCGCTAACCGAGCTTGTAAGTGCCCTAAAGGATTTTAGTGCATTCTGAGCAAGGGGGATGAAGGGTAGGGCTATTTTCTTTGTTTTCAATATGGAAATAAAGAAAATAAAACATATGAATGAGTCGTTAGGAATATAAAAATGT
Source organism: Niallia sp. M35 (assembly GCF_050971705.1). Lineage (NCBI taxonomy): Bacteria > Bacillati > Bacillota > Bacilli > Caryophanales > Bacillaceae > Niallia > Niallia sp. M35. Next base: position 97,950 of record NZ_JBPCEP010000005.1, on the reverse strand, counting down.
GAATAAACAAATGTTGATTATAGGGAGGATACTTCATGTTTGGAAGAACATATTTTTGTGGTGAAGTAACAGAAAAATCGATTGGTGAGAGTATTGTTTTAAAAGGCTGGGTGCAAAAAAGACGAGATCTAGGCGGGCTGATTTTCATTGATTTACGTGACCGTACAGGTATCGTTCAGGTAGTATTTAATCCAGAGATAAATAAAGAGGCAATCGAAATTGCTGATAAGGTTAGAAATGAATTTGTACTAGATATAAAAGGAAAAGTAGTTGCACGCCAAGAAGGTACAGTTAATGAAAACCTTAAAACAGGAAAAATTGAAATAATTGCGGATGAAATTAAAATCATTAATGAAGCAAAAACTCCTCCATTCGTTATTTCTGATCAAACAGATGTTACAGAAGATGTACGTTTAAAATATCGCTATTTAGATGTTAGAAGACCTGTTATGTTTGAAACCTTAAAAATGCGTCATCAAGTCACAAAAGTGATGAGAGATTTTCTTGATAGTGAGGGGTTTTTGGATATTGAAACACCAATCTTAACAAAAAGTACGCCAGAAGGGGCAAGAGATTATTTAGTACCTAGCCGAGTTCATCCAGGTGAATTCTATGCATTGCCTCAGTCACCGCAAATTTTCAAGCAATTATTAATGGTCGGTGGAGTAGAGAGATACTATCAGATTGCTCGCTGTTTCCGTGATGAAGATTTACGTGCAGATCGTCAGCCAGAATTCACACAGCTTGATTTGGAAACAAGCTTTATGAGTCAGGAAGATATTATGAGTATGATGGAAGCAATGATGGCAAAAATCATGAAAGAAGTTAAGAATATTGATGTTACACTCCCATTTCCAAGAATGCCTTATGATGAAGCAATGAGTAGATATGGTTCAGATAAACCAGATACTCGTTTTGAGATGGAATTAGTTGACCTTTCTGAAATAGTGAAAGACTCTAGCTTTAAAGTATTTGCTTCAGCAGTTGAAACAGGTGGTCAAGTAAAAGCAATAAATGTAAAGAATGCTAGTGGAAACTATTCTCGTAAAGATATTGATGCATTGACAGAGTTCGTAAAAGTGTATGGAGCAAAAGGTCTTGCTTGGTTAAAAGCTGAAGAAGACGGCTTAAAAGGGCCTATTTCTAAGTTTATTTCCGAGACAGAGCAAAAAGGCTTTGAGCAAGCGTTAAATATTGAAGCAGGAGACCTGCTTTTATTCGTCGCTGATAAAAAGAATGTCGTTGCCGATGCATTAGGAGCACTGCGTTTAAAATTAGCAAAAGAGCTAGATTTAATTGATCAAAGTAAATTCAATTTCTTATGGGTGACAGATTGGCCATTATTTGAATATGACGAAGAAGAAGGCCGTTTTTATGCAGCACATCATCCATTCACAATGCCTCAAAGAGCGGATTTAGAATTACTTGATACGAATCCTGAAGCAGTGAAAGCACAAGCTTATGACATTGTGTTAAATGGTTATGAGCTAGGCGGTGGTTCTCTACGTATATTTGAAAAAGAAATTCAAGAAAAAATGTTTAGCTTATTAGGATTTACTAAGGAAGAGGCTTATGCTCAATTTGGTTTCTTGTTAGAAGCATTTGAATATGGAACTCCACCACATGGAGGAATTGCAATTGGTTTAGATCGCTTAATTATGCTGCTATCTGGACGTACGAATCTTCGTGATACGATTGCATTTCCTAAAACAGCAAGTGCAAGCTGTCTTTTGACAAATGCTCCAAGTGAAGTAAGTGAAAACCAATTAACAGATTTACATTTATCTTTGAAACTGAATAAATAATGATTAAGAGACTGGAATAGAAGTATTTCACCAAATATAGACCCGAACAATTATGCGGAGATATCAACAATATTTCGTATGATTGTTCGTTTTTTTATGTCGAAAAAGACGTTTTGTGTTTATTTACTGGAGTTAAATATGTATCGCTTTATACTGGCTACCAGAGCATTTAGCTATGAATAGAGATCGATCCTCTTTACTCATTACATATTTTGTTCTTTAGTACTTGCAATATTTACAACTATCATTTAATTGGAAAATTTTAATTCTTATCGGGAAACAAGGAAAGGGTAGTGGTAGCTGATAAAAATTTATGTTATATTTCTTAAGTAATAATTTTATTCTTTCAGAATGAAAATTCCTGATAAGGGAATATGTAAACATAATTAGTTGGTAGGAAAAATTAAATGGAGTTGAAAACAGATGTTGCATCAATTTTCGAGAAATGAGCTAGCCATTGGCAAAGAAGGGCTAGAGACAATGAAAAACAGTACGGTTGCTGTTCTAGGAATCGGAGGCGTTGGTTCCTTTGCTGCCGAAGCGTTAGCTCGTTCAGGCGTAGGAAAATTAATCTTAATTGATAAGGATGATGTGGATATTACGAATGTCAATAGACAGGTAATTGCATTATTATCTACAGTTGGCCGTCCTAAAGTAGATATTATGAAAGAACGTATTGCAGATATTAATCCAGACTGTGAAGTAATTGCATTGAAAATGTTCTATACCGAAGAAACATATGAAGAAATTTTTGCTTATGGCTTAGATTTTATCATAGATGCATCTGATACGATAGCTTATAAAATTCACTTAATGAAAGAGTGTTTAAACCGAAATATCCCAATCATTTCAAGCATGGGCGCAGCAAATAAAATGGATCCTACTCGTTTCCAAATTGCAGATATTAGTAAAACACATACAGATCCAATTGCAAAAGTTATTCGTACAAGACTTCGTAAAGAAGGAATTAGAAAAGGGATTAACGTCGTATTTTCAGATGAAAGTCCCATTGTAATTCGTGAAGACGTTCGTAAAGTGGTCGGAAAAGATAATGCGCCGATTCGGAAGGCGAAAATGCCACCATCTTCAAACGCATTTGTTCCTTCTGTGGCTGGGTTAATAATGGCTAGCCATGTCGTAAAAGAGTTACTAAAAGAGATAAAAATCACACGTGTAAAAGACGAGAAATAATCATATAAAATGACGGTAAATATTTCTTGATTGAAAAAGATTGGAACAAGTGTCTAGCTTCATTTAAACCAAAACAATTATACGAAAATGCTGGGAAAAGCTACGTATAATTGTTTTGGTTTTTTTTACATAGTGTTTTGCCGACTATTTATATAATTGTTAGAAAAACTAGCTGAAGCCTATTGACTAGTATTGGAGTATTAGTGTACTATGTAGATAATACACTAATACAATGAGGTGATTTAAATGAATTCGTTTAATGGGCTATTAAAAAAAGATTTAAAACTTGGTCTTCCTTTTCTGTATACGAGTATTATTATTGTCAGTTTGGGATTGATAACGTCTATTGTACTATCTAGTTATTACAAAACAATTATGTTGGTCGCAATTTTTGCCATCACTTTCTGTTTTGCGCATGTGTTTTACCTTCCATCTTTTTTGTTAACTTCTTTAAATATAGAAGGGAAAACACAATTATGGCTTCATAATCCTAACAGCAGCATAAAACTCCTTTTATCAAAATGGATTGCAGGAATCCTGTATTCGATAATATCATTGTTTTTAATGTTTAGTGTGGCAGTGATTAGTATGAATGTTGGAGAATTGAAACTAGCTTTCAATCAAACAAATTTATTTTTTATGTGTTTAATCCTGTTAGGAATATCCATATACCTCAGCAGCTGGGTCTTTTTCTCATGGACACTTTATCACAGCATGAAAAAAATCGTATGGTTAAATAAAATACGCTGGGTCGTTTTAATCCTTCTTTGGAATATTTGGAATATTGCTGTCTATTGGTTTAATAGAATCCCGGTTATTGATGCTCTTAAAAGAAAATCAGTAATTTCTGTAGACAATACACTTGCTTTTGAAGCACGTCGGAATTTTTTTAAGGCTTCTATAGAAACAACAGAGATATCTATTCTTTCATTATGCGGATATATTCTAACACTATTCTTCCTATTTCTAATAGCTTCTTGGTTATTGGAAAAGAAAGTGGAGGTGTAGATTACCATGGCAGATGAATTTGAATCATCCAGACCAATTTACATGCAGATCGTAGAAAAAATTACACAGCAAATTGCGCGCTATGAACGGATGCCAGGAGATAAATTGCCATCTGTTCGAGAAATGGCTATTGCATCTGGAGTTAATCCAAATACAATTCAACGGACGTACGGTGAATTGGAAAGGATGAAGATTGTGGAAACGAGAAGAGGTCAGGGTACATTTATAACCGAATCAGAAGATATTATAGAGGAGCTAAGAACAAAGCTTCAACATGATTTACTGGAACAGTTTATTCGTAATATGCAAGAGCTAGGAATCAAAAGAGAAGAAATGGTTCAGTTATTAGAAATCTATCTTCAAGAGAAGAAGGGTGAAAAGTAAATGATACAATTTCGCAATGTAACCAAAAGATATGGTAGAGAGTATGCAGTGGAAAATGTAAATTTAACCTTAGAAGAGGGAAAAATTTATGGTCTTCTTGGTACAAATGGAAGTGGAAAATCAACCACGTTGAAAATGATTGCTGGTCTTGTCCAGCCGACTAATGGCGAGGTGTTAGTCAATGGAAAAAATGCTACACGTAGAATTGCAGAGGATGTTTCCTATTTAACGGAGCTAGACCGTTTTTATGAATCTTTTACTATTCAAGAAATGATACGATATACAGCATCGCAGTTTCATGATTTTCAGCTTGGTAAAGCGCAAGAATTACTAGATTTTATGCAGTTAGAGCAAAATAAAAAAATAAAGAATCTTTCGAAGGGAAACAGAGGAAGACTGAAGCTTGTTCTTTGTTTAGCTCGGACAGCGCCAATTTTATTACTGGATGAACCTTTTTCAGGTTTAGATCCACTGGTGCGGGAATCAATTGTTAAAGGATTATTAAACTATATTGATTTTGAAAAACAGACCGTTGTGATAGCAACACATGAGATAGTAGAGGTTGAATCCATTTTAGATAATATAGTTGTTTTAAATAATGGGAATGTAATCGCCAATCTTTCAGTAGAGGATTTAAGGGAAGAAAAAGGTCAATCCATTATCGAGTGGATGAAGGCAAATATAAACAAATGAAAGGCTGGTAAATAATAGTGACATCCGTAGTGGAATTAAAAAATGTCTCAAAAATAATCAATGGAAGAAAAATAATTGATTCGTTGAGTTTCCAAGTAAAAGCAGGAGAAGTATTTGGTTTTCTTGGTCCAAATGGTGCAGGGAAAACAACGACAATCCGGATGATTGTTGGTCTCATTAATATGAGTGATGGGGATATCACTATTTGCAAGGAGAGTGTTCGCGATCAGTTTGAGAAAGCAATCCAGCATGTTGGAGCCATTGTAGAGAACCCGGAAATGTACAAATTTTTGAGTGGGTATGAAAATCTTCTGCACTATGCTCGAATGGTGAAAGGTATATCAAAGCAAAAAATAATGGAGACAGTTGAATTAGTTGGTTTAAAAGATCGAATTCATGATAAAGTTCGCACTTATTCACTTGGAATGCGACAACGTTTAGGCCTTGCGCAAAGCCTTTTGCATGATCCTAAGGTATTAATCTTAGATGAGCCAACGAATGGATTAGATCCTGCAGGGATAAGAGAGATAAGAGACCATTTAAGAATGCTAGCTAGAGAGAGAAACATGGCAGTTATTGTTTCCAGTCACTTGTTAGCAGAGATGGAAATGATGTGTGATCGCATCGGCATTATTCAAGAAGGTAAACTGGTCGATGTACAGTTAGTAAAGGACTTTGTTGCAGTAGAGCAAGTATTTGAAATGGAGCTTTATCCTGTTGATAAGGCCATAAGTCATATACAGGGAATGATGCCGGAAGTGCAAGTTATGCCAAGAGAGCAGGGAGTTCATATTACGGTAACAAAAGAACAAATACCTGGAATAATAAAAGCACTTGCTTTACAGGACGTTCAGATTTTTGGCATAAAAGAAGTATCAAAAACATTAGAAGATCGATTTTTAGAATTGACTAACCACAGGGAGGATCTGAATTAATGCAGCTAATAAGAAATGAATGGATGAAGATATGGAAACGTCCAGCAACATTAGTAATGATCGTGCTCTTATTAATTGCTGTTTTATTGCTTGGTGCTTTTAATAAATATCAATCAAGTGGATTTTCTGTCCCTGATAATGAGAACTGGAAACATGGACTTGAATTAGAAAATAAGCGCTATAATGAACAGCTGGAAGATGAACACCCTCCTGAAGAAACAAGGAATTATTATACAAAAGAAATAGCTATAAACGAGTATCGAATTACACATAATTTTAGTACAAATGTAGAATACTCTGCATGGGATTTTGTTGCTGATAGTATCCAACTGCTTAGTCTTGCAGGCTTATTTACAATTATTATTGCAGCTGGAATCGTAGCAAACGAGTTTAATTGGGGTACGATAAAACTTCTCCTTATTCGTCCATTAAGCAGAATAAAGATTCTATTATCAAAATATTTAACGGTATTACTTTTCGGGTTATTAACTATTTTTATCATCTTTGCCTTTTCTTTTATATTAGGTGCCATTCTGTTTGGACTGCCGAAAGAAGTGTATCCATATTTATTTTATTACAATGGGGTAGTGAAGGAACAAAGCATTCTCATGCATTTAATAAGCTATTATGGATTAAATTCGATCAGTTTATTTATGCTCACTACTATGGCATTTATGATTTCTTCCGTTTTTCGGAATAGTTCACTCGCAATTGGGATATCGATTTTCTTAATGTTTATGGGGAATACAGTCACTTTATTATTAGCGAAATGGTTTGATTGGGCGAAATATTTATTATTTGCCAACACCGATTTAACGCAGTATTTGGAAGGAACTCCTTTAGTGAGCGGCATGACTTTGTCTTTCTCCATTACTATGCTCGTTATTTATTTTGTCGTATTCATTGGCTTAGCTTTTTGGGTGTTTAGGAAGAGAGATGTTGCGGCGTAATTTTTCATAGAATGAGGTCTTTTATGGACTTCATTCTATTTTTCTTCTTTCCTATCTTTACGTTATAATGGAAGTAAGAAGTTAAACAAGAAGGTGTATAAATGAACGGGGAACCACTTGCTTATCGAATGCGCCCGACGAATCTTGATGAAGTAGTCGGGCAAAAGGATATTATCGGAAAAACAACCAGTTTATATAAAATGATTAAAAATGGTCATGTTCCATCGATGTTATTGTATGGAGAGCCTGGCATTGGGAAAACCTCGATTGCCTTTGCTATTGCTGGTACAACAAAATTACCTTTTATTGCACTAAATGCGACTACATCAGGAAAGAAGGATGTGGAAGCTGTAGTGGATGAAGCAAGATTGACAGGGAAAGTCATTCTTTTTTTAGACGAAATTCATCGTTTTAATAAAGCGCAGCAGGATTATTTACTTCCTCATGTGGAGAGAGGGGATATTGTTTTAATAGGTGCTACTACGGAAAATCCCTACCATGATGTAAATCCTGCGATTCGCAGTAGATGTGGACAAATCAAGCAGTTAAAAAGATTAACGGATGATGATATTGAAGAATTATTGCATCGAGCATTACAAGATGAAAAAGGACTTGCGAATCTGTCCATTCAAATTTCAAAGGAACAGATTGCAAAAATTGCAAAAGGCACTAATGGAGATGCAAGAAAATCATTAACTCTTTTAGAGTCTATTGTCTATTCATCTGATAAAGAGGACGACGTTTTTATTATCAAGGATGATACCATTGACCAAATGATTGAAAAAGTCGGTGTTTTTGGGGATAAAAAAGGCTCGCATTTCTATAATTTATTATCTAGTCTACAGAAAAGTATCCGAGGCAGTGATGTAGATGCCGCTCTATATTACCTTGCTCATTTATTAGAAACTGGAGATTTAGTTGCCGTAAACAGGAGATTGCTAGTTATTGCCTATGAAGATGTTGGCCTTGCCAATACATCTGTCGGCAATAATGTTTTAGCAGCAGTGACGGCGAGTGAGCGACTTGGTTTACCAGAAGCGCGAATTCCTTTATCTGTAGCGGTTGTGGAAATGTGTTTATCCTCTAAATCTAACGCAGCCTATAAAGCATTAGATGCTGCCATAGCAGATGTCCGCAATGGGAGAGTCGGGGATATCCCTATGCATTTAAGGGATGGTCATTATGAAGGAAGCAAAAAGTTAGGACATGTCGGATATATTTATCCACATGACTATCCAATTGGAACGTTTGGTGGATGGGTTGATCAAGAATATTTCCCGGAAAAACTAAAAGGAACTCAGTATTACCACCCAACTGAAGCTGGTGAGGAGAAGAAGCTGGGAGCGATATACGATAGGCTTAAAGGATTTAAAAAAAATAAATAAGCATAGACTTATATAATGGAGTCTAGTTAAATGGCATGCAAGAAATGTATGGCAGTCATTTAACTAGGCTTCTTTTTTTAGGGCTTGTTAGAAATATCTATACGGACATTCTCAAAAGATGGTAGATAATATCGTTTTCGCCAATCTATATTTTTTGTTATAATCTTCATTTTTTCAAATATCTAAGAAAAATACTGACTTTCCTCTATTTTATAGATTGAAAAAGAGGCAGCTAGAGATTAAATTGAAAGTGCTTACATTTTGGTAGGCGGTTATTTCGCTAGCGAATAATTAAAAACAAGGGGTTGAAAAAATGAAAAAGTCGATTAAAAAAGTATTATTGCTTCTTTTATGTTTTCCGTTTTTATTAATTGGTTGCTCAAGCGAAAGTAATTCAACATCTGATGATGGGAAGGTTGATGGAAAAACCCAGATTAAAATTACATGGAGAGATGTAGGAGAGCATGATAAATTAAAAAAATATTTAACAAATACATTTATCCCGGAATTTGAAAAGGAGAACCCAGACATAAAAATAGTTTTATCGCCAATTACAGCTAGTGAGGGGGATTATTTCTCTAAAGTGGCTTTATCGATGCAATCAGAAAGTACAGCACCTGATGTGGTTGCAGAAGACTCCTTTATGTTAAATTCAGATGCGAATGCAGGCTATTTATTACCCCTTGATGATTATGTGCGTGATTGGGATCAATGGAAATATTATACAGAAAATTTAAAATCAGGCTCGATTGGAGAAGATGGAAAATTATATGCCATCCCAGGAACTTCTGATTCTCGCGGGTTATGGTATAACAAAAATGTTTTCAAAAAAGCTGGTTTGCCAGAAGACTGGCAGCCTAAAAATTGGGATGAGATTATAGAAGCTGCTGAAAAAATAAAAGATTCAGCTAAGGATGTTATTCCTCTTTCTATGGGAGTGGCTAAAGCAAACGGGGAATCCGTATCGATGCAGACTTTTGAAATGCTGCTCTATGGCACAGACGATGTGTTATTTGATGCTGATACAAAGAAATGGCATGTGAATACTAAAGGAATCGAGGAATCCTTACAATTTATTGATCAAGTTTATAATCAGAAAAAATTAGGTCCGCCACTATCTATTGCCATTAACAGCAACTATAGTTCCGTTTTATTCCAAGAAAAGTTCCCTAATGATGAAGCAGGAATTATATTAGATGGATTTTGGAATACAGGTAATTATACAGAAACAGGAGCAGTTCCAATGGATAATGTCACAGAACGATTTGGTTTTGCGGCCATGCCGACTCAAAATGGACAAGAGCCTGGCACTACGACTATGTCTGGAGGATGGACATGGGCAATTCCATCTAAAGCAAAAAATCCAGATGCTTCATGGAAGGTTATCCAAGCTTTAGGTGGGAAAGAACAGCAGGCAGCTCGCGCTGTTGCAGAAGGAAACTTAACAGTACGTGATGATTCAGCGGAAGTACCCGCCTATAAAGAACAAAATTTCATTTCGGAAGCAACGGAGTATTTGAAGAATGCTCATTTCCGTCCTGCTAATGACAAATATCCGAATGTTTCCGTAGAAATACAAACAATGGTGGAGGCAGTCGCAACTGGTAGCAAGACACCAAAACAAGCTGCCGAGGATTATGCGAGCAATGTAATCAGGATTGTCGGTGAAGGAAACGTAGTTAAATAACTGTACAAAAGGCTGAACACATGACCAGCAGGGAAATTTACTACCTATTCCTTGTATGGTCATCACCTTTTGTTATAGTGATAACCTTTTTAAAGGTGGGATGAAATTGGAAGCAGTATTAGGAAAAAAGCCGAAACGAAAAGGAAAGTCGGATCATGTTAAGGCAGCTATTTTTCTCGCTCCGACCTGGCTTTTATTATTGATATTTTTCATTGGACCGATGCTATTAACATTACTTTTTTCATTTACAAACTTAGCTCTGACTGGTGCGGAAGCTAGTCAGCTAAGGTTTGTAGGATTTGAAAACTTTACCCGGATGTTTCAAGATCCCGACTTCCGTGTCAGTGTGTGGAATACAATTGTTTTTGTTTTTTTCTCAGCGGTGCTCGGACAATGTTTCTTTGGCTTTTTGATCGCTTTTTTAATGAAAGAGAAAAACAAAACATTTAGAAGAATTGTTGGTCTAATTATAATTGCTGCCTGGGTAACTCCAGAAGTCGTGGTAGCATTTTGCTGGGTGGCATTTCTTGGCGAAAGTGGAACTGCTAATTGGCTGTTGAGTCTTTTTGATATGAAGCCGATTGCCTGGCTATTTACTTTTCCAATGGTGAGTGTTGTGATCGCGAATATGTGGAGAGGAACTGCTTTCTCTATGATGGTATTTCAAGCAGCTTTAGACGATATTCCAAAAGATGTAGAAGAGGCAGCCATAATGGATGGCGCCCGTCGATTTCAGGTTATTCGCTATATCACCATCCCCATGGTAAAAGGGACAATCGCCACAAATATGATGTTAGTTACGCTGCAAACACTTGGTGTATTTGCTTTAATTTATACAATGACTGGTGGCGGTCCAGGGGTAAGTACAGCAACGCTTCCTGTATTTATGTATAAACAAGCATTTGTCAGTTATCAGTTAGGGTATGGGACAGCGATTTCTTTTGTGTTATTAGTATTGGGTGCAATTGCCAGCTTCATATATATGAAAACCTTGAAAGTGAAAGTGTAGGTGAAGTGAGTTGGTTCAAAAAGGATATAAAGTGGAAAAACTTATTCATTATTTAATCCTGTCTATTCTGGCAATTTTGTTTTTGCTGCCGTTATTATGGATGCTATTTGCATCAGTAGATCCAGGGGCAATTCAGGCACTGAAGATGCCAGAAAAGATAACCTTAGACAACTTTAAGTCGATATTATCTGAAGCTGCGATTTTGCGTTCGTTTTTTATTGGAATAGGAATATCGACTTCACAGGCATTGTTGGTTGTGATTTTATGTGTGCTGGCTGCTTATCCATTGTCTAGGTATACATTAAAATATAAAAATAGTTTTATGATGACCATTTTGTTCATGACTTCCTTACCAATGACAGCTGTTATTGTACCGGTATTTCAGCTATTTCTTTATTTGAAATTTCAAGATTCTTTGATAGCGATGACGCTTTTTTTAATAGCTTCTTCCTTGCCATATGGTATTTGGATGATGAAGAATTTTATGGATTCTATTCCCTTGGATTTAGAAGAATCAGCATGGGTGGACGGAGCATCTATCTTTCAAGGAATAAAAAAAATTGTTGCTCCATTAATGCTTCCCGGAATATTCACAGTTGCTATCTTTACTTTTACAGGCAGCTGGGGAAATTATTTTGTTCCTTATATCCTCATTCAAAGTCCAGAAAAGCTGCCGGCTTCTGTAACGATCTTTCAATTTTTCGGTAACTTTGGAATGGTTAATTACGGCAGATTGGCAGCATTTTCGGTAATGTATACATTGCCTGTCGTTATTTTGTATACAATTTCACAAAATTTTATGTCAAAGGGCTTCAGTTTAGGCGGAGCTACGAAAGGATAGGGTGCTATGTTTTATATAATCGAAAAATTAGAAGCTAGAATGAAAGAATTAAATCCTTACCGATACATGGAAAGACAAAGTCTTAACAATTGGAAAGCAAAAGAAAGTATAGAAGGAGCAGAGAAATATCCACCTAGTATTACTACTGATTGGCAAGACTTTTCGTTAGGCGATATTTGGGAAGGAAGGGACTATTATTTATGGATTCAAACAACCTTTAAAGTTCCTAAATCAGATGGAAGGATAGTCTTACTATTGGACTTTGGTCGAACAGGCGGTGGCTATAACTCCGGATTTGAATCCTTGCTTTTTGTAGACGGCCAACCATACCAAGGCGTTGACTCCAATCATAAAGAAGTCTTTCTTGACCCTGGCTATTACGGAAAGGAAGTAACACTTTCCTTGAAATTATGGTCCGGATTAGAAGGCGGTGGTCCTGAGCAAATCCAATCACATACATTTAAGATGGCTGAATATACCATTTTAAATGAAGAATGTGATGATTTATATTTTACCGCAGATTGTGTTTTAAAAACGATTAAACAATTAAAGGAGGATGACTCAAAACGATATGAACTTTTGCCTTTATTAGAAAAAACCATGAAATATATCGATTGGTCCTACCCAGGCAGTCCTGCTTTTTATAAAAGTATAAAGTTAGCTAATGATAATTTACAAAAAGGAATAGATGCTTTAGACAAGCGAGAGTTAGTAACAATCACCGCGATTGGTCATACCCATATTGATGTCGCTTGGTTATGGAGACTGAAGCATACAAGAGAGAAAGCCGCTCGCAGTTTTTCAACTGTTTTACAGTTAATGAAGCAATATCCAGACTATATCTTTTTACAAACTCAGCCTCAACTCTATCAATATATAAAAGAAGATTATCCGGAGATCTATGAACAAATAAAAAATAGGATAGAAGAGGGCCGTTGGGAAATAGATGGTGCTATGTGGCTGGAAGCGGATTGTAATATACCATCTGGCGAATCACTAACTCGGCAAATTCTCCATGGAACACAATTTATAAAAAAAGAATTCCATAAAGATGTCCACTATCTATGGCTGCCAGATGTTTTTGGTTATTCATGGGCTTTGCCTCAGATTTTAAAAAAGAGTGGGATAGATACATTTATGACGACAAAAATAAGCTGGAATCAATACAATCGGATGCCACATGATACTTTTGTCTGGCGGGGGATAGATGGATCAGAGGTGTTAACCCATTTTATTACTACACCAGAACCAGGAAAAGACATAGTAGATAATCAATGGGCATCTCGCTGGTTTTATACGTATAATGGACAGTTAGAACCAGAAACAGTGTTAGGCAGCTATAAAGCTTATCGGAATAAAGATGTAAATAAACAACTGCTTATTTCGTATGGATATGGAGACGGTGGCGGTGGAGTCACAAGAGATATGTTAGAAAACCGCCGTCGTATGGATAAAATCCCAGGTCTTCCACATGTGAAAACAGGGCGTGCGGATGAATTTTTTCACCAGCTTCATGACACTATTGATTCTACAGAAAATTACGTTCATACGTGGGATGGGGAATTATATTTAGAATATCATCGAGGAACCTATACATCTCAAGCCTTTGTCAAAAAAATGAATCGTAGACTAGAGTTAACTTTAAGAGAACTAGAAATTTTGTATACAGCTGTACAAGACTCAAAAGGAGTTCATTATCCAAAAGAAGAAATAATGAGCATATGGGAAGTGTTATTGCGTAACCAATTTCATGATATTATTCCTGGTTCATCCATAAAAGAAGTTTATCAAGATCATAAGGTAGAAATAGGAGAGGCGATGGAAAGCTCTACTCAACTCTTAGCACGGTTAGATGAGGCAACAATAAATCAATGGACCATATTTAATTCGGCTGGCTGGGTGAGAAAGGAATTAGTAATAATTGATAAAAAAGAATCTGGTAAATTCATAACAGATTCTGGAGAAGAATTAGAAGCAGTGCCGTGTGAAGCAGGATATCTTGTCCAGACACCGAACATACCAGCTTTCGGAACTTGTATCCTGAAATTTGAACCGATGGAAGCAAAAAGGCTGGAAGCTCCTTTTATGAAAGCAATAGAAAACGGTATAGATACGAATTATTATCTAATTCGCTGGAATGAGAAAGGACAGTTAATTAGTATTTATGATAAACAGTATCATCGCGAAGTACTTAAAGAAAATGGCTTGGGGAACAGGCTTCAATTATTTGAAGATAAACCAATGAACTTTAATGCATGGGATATCGACATATTTTATCAAGAAAAGTATAACGAGTTAGCCGCAGAATCAATTATCATTAAAGAACAAAACAACCTATACGCAAAGGTTGAATTTGTTTATTCATTTGGTACTTCGAGAATTATTCAATATATGCAGGTTTATAAACATTCACGTCGAATAGATTTTATTACAAAGACAGATTGGAAAGAAAGGGAACAATTACTGAAAGCAGGATTTGATGTCGATATTCGCAATACTGTCGCAACCTATGATATTCAATATGGCAATGTCCAGCGGCCTACACATTGGAATACAAGCTGGGATATGGCGAAATTCGAGACAGTAGCACACCAGTGGGTGGACTATTCGCAAAGGGACTATGGAGTCAGCATACTTAATGACTGTAAGTACGGCCATGATATAAAAGACCAAACAATGCGGATTACCTTATTAAAAGGGGGAATATATCCAGACCCAACAGCTGATATAGGAATGCATGAATTTACGTATAGTCTTCTACCACATAAAGGAGATTTCGTAAATGGAAGAACGGTTGAAGAAGCTTGGGCTCTAAATCAGCCATTATCCGTACTACAAGGGAAACGAGTAAATCAGAGACTATTTAAATTGCATACAGCAGAAAGCGTATACATTGATGCTGTGAAAGCGGCGGAAAATGGTCAAGGGATTATATTACGACTGCATGACCACCTAGGAAGTAATAGAGTGCTAACTTTAGAACCATTATTTGATTGTCGACAATGGAATGAAACAAATTTGCTGGAGGAAGATATGGAACCTCCTGTGGATATAGAGGGAAATATTACATTGGAGTTAAGTCCCTATGAAATAAAGACGATACGAATTGTATAAAGCTAAACATTTTTTTAGCGATTAATAGGTGGAGGGTTTATTCCCACCTATTAATCATCTTTATACCATAAGTTTACATACCTCTTTCTAAATATTGTTTTTATTATAACGGAAAAAATATAATTGGAATAATAACAAAGAGGGGGATAACATGTTTCGGAAAACTATTTTTAAGAAACTATTTCTATCATTCTCCGTGGTTATCATTATCTATACTTCTATTATTTTGTTTGTGACTATCTCGCAAGAATATTCCCAAA
Organism: Niallia sp. M35; assembly: GCF_050971705.1. Lineage (NCBI taxonomy): Bacteria > Bacillati > Bacillota > Bacilli > Caryophanales > Bacillaceae > Niallia > Niallia sp. M35. The sequence continues at coordinate 82,688 of NZ_JBPCEP010000005.1, read as the reverse complement.
ATCGGCTTGAAATAAATAAATTAAATGAAATGTTTTTGGAAAGAGAAAGTAATATAATTGACTATCGCCTAGATGTTTCCTTAAATGTGGTCAAGCTGTTATCCCAGCAAGATGTTATTGCGGAATTTTTAAAGGAAAATCAGTTTAATTATAGTGTCTATAGTAAAATGTTTAATGAGTTAACAGGCAATCATTTTTCAAACGATCAGTTAGGTTTTAATCTTGCTGTTTTAAAAGATTATGGGACAGATGTAACTAGTTCAGATGGTTATTTTTTGTTTAAAGACTATATGAAATTTATCCATATGGATGAGAATATCACAGAGTTAGAAGCTTTTATGGATTTAAAGGGAAACAATGATTTACAGTGTTATGACGCCAAAGATAAACTAGTTATTGTCAATAAAATCTATTATCAGCAGGAAAAGCAATATCTCTATTTTTTCATTGTGTGGGAGAAAAAGGACTTATTAATGAGCAATTTACCAGATGCGAATAGTATTCTTGCGATGGTTGATTCGTCTGTCTTAGCCTCTACAACCATTATGGGAGAAAACGTACTAGCTAGTTTTTTACCGGTGAAAAAAACCAATGAAAATCAAATTGTCTATCGCTCGGTTAATAAATACGATGGCTATCAAAAGCGCTCCAATGCGATACCAACTATTCATTATTTATATATAACGAATGTACATACAGGAATTGGATTACCAATTCATACCCTTACCAGTATCGGAGTAATTTTGATTGTCCTTCTTTTGTTAGGTTTTGTTCTAACTACCACTTTAAGCAGAAAATCATATTCACCCATTGAAGAAATTATCAAAAATATTAAAAGTGGAGAGGAAAAAAATAGTTCGGACAGTTATATAAAAAATGAGTTGGATTATATTATCTCTAAAATTCATATTATCAATAAAACCAATCAGAACTTAGTACAGCTTCAACAAAGCTCATTAGTTGATTTGCAAGAAAACTTTCTCAAAAACATCATTTATGAAAATTATGATAAGCAGAATATGGAGAGAAGGTTGAAACTCCTGCAATTAGATCCATTCAGTCAGGGCGGCATTCTTGCCATTATAACCATGCAGGGGATTTCTGAATGGGAATCCAATTTAAGCGAAGGGAATATTTTAACATTAAGGAAAAAAGTACTAGCTTTATGCAATGAAAAAGAAACCAATCAAAAATTTATTTCTTTTCCCATTGATTATAAACATTTTTGTTTGTTTTTTGCAGAAAAAAATCAGCATCTTATTTTAGATGTTTTACATCGAATGATTGGGAGGATAGAGCAAGAATTAGGAGTAGAAATTACTTTTACCCTCTCACAAGCCTTTCCATCTTTAAGCGAATTGCCAAAAATATTTAAATCTTCCTTTCAGCTTATGGAACAGAAATACTCTTTTATTGATACAAAATCTCTATGCAGCAGCCATATTCCATTATCATCTGGGAAAGATTATTCCTATAGTGTAGAAACGGAAAGTATTTTAATAAATTTTATGCAGAAAAGAGAGTTGAAGCATGCCAAGAAATTGATAAATGAGATAGTTGAAACAAATTTTAGAGAAGAAAGCATGGATATATATAATATATATGATTTTCGAAATGCTCTCATCAATACGATAAAAAGAATTTTAAATAAATGTAATCTGTCTTTTAGTGATTTTTTAAAGAATAATAAAGCGCTATTCTTTCATTTAAACAGTTCTGATATCGAGATACTAAAAAATACCTTCATCGATATATTCAATGAGTTAATGTTACTTCTAGAAGAAAAGCACTCCATTAAACTTTCTACAGTTGAAAGTGTTCTTCGTTATATTCAAGAAAATTACACAAGCGATCTATCTTTAGGCGAAGTAGCAGATCATTTTCAATTAAGTGAATCCTATGTTAGCAAGTTGATTAAAGATCATTTAAAATCCTCGTTTAAAAATTATGTAAATCAATTGAAAGTAGAGAAATCAAAAATTTTATTGGAATCGGGTAAATATATGGTATCAGAGGTTGGTGAAATGGTTGGCTGTAAAAATGTGAATACTTTTATTAGGATTTTTAAGCAGCAGGAAGGAATAACGCCAGGAAAATATGTTATTAATAAAATGGCTAAATAAATAGTTACACAGAGAACGGAATACATCCATCAAATTTTTTTACATGAATAAAACCAAAACAATGATAGGAGATATTTTGACTATCTTCGTATTTTGGCTTGTGTTTATCTTGAGGGTGGAACATAAGTATTTCAACCCAATATAACCCCGAACAATTATATGTACATATTAGAGAAAGTTCGTATAATTTGTTTGGCGGTTTTTATTTATTTTAAGAAAAAAGGTTTGTGGTAATCACCCGCAGACTGAATACACTTCGCTTTCCATGGGGCGAGCGCCAAGCCTCCTCGTTCCTGCGGGGTCTTGGACTTTCTCGCAGCTCCCATAGGAGTCTACGTGTATTCAGTCTGCTTTGTTTTTTCCTAGTAATTTTAGTTTGCTTAAAAACTAAATAAGCTTTAAAAAAGGAGTGAAATGGAACGGAGGATACTCGACTCCTGCGGGAAGCAGAGCAAAGCCTAAGACCCCACAGGCTTTAGCCGAGGAGACTTAGGTTGCTCCCCGGCGCATCGTGTGTCTGTAGTGTAATGGAACGAATTGGTTTCACCACTGAATTAGAGATTGTTCGTCTTTATCCAATATATATTTTGTTTTGTCTCATTTATGTTTTTAAAGAAAAAATTTTAGTAGATATTTCGATTTTTTAAATAAATTTATTCCATTAATCCAAATTACTATTAAAATAGAAGAAAGATACTAGACGAGAGGGACGTGAAATGGTGAAAATTGATAAAATTGAAGTCCAACATGTGAAAATGCCGCTGGTTAGTCCGTTTAAGACAAGTTTTGGTGAACTGTTAGAAAAGGATTTTCTGATCATTAAAATATATAGTGGTGAGCACATTGGGTATGGAGAGTCTGTCGCTTTACCTGATCCTACTTATAGCGAGGAAACAACTGGAACTGTTATTTATATGCTAAACGAGTTTTTGATACCACTCTTGTTTAAAGATGAGATAACGCACCCAGATGAAGTTTCAAAAAGATTCGCTCCAATCAGAAGAAATAATATGGCAAAAGCAACTTTAGAAGGCGCAATATGGGATTTATATAGTAAACAGCAAGGTATTTCTCTTTCGAAAGCGCTTGGAGGTATTCAAACATCGATTGATGTTGGGGTAAGTATTGGAATCGAACCAACTACAGACATGCTTTTAACAAAAGTGGAACGCTTTTTGAATGAGGGCTATAAAAAGATTAAAGTGAAAATTAAACCTGGCTATGACTTAGAGCCTTTAGCAAAAATAAGACAAACCTTTGGTTATGACATCCCACTAATGGCAGATGCGAATTCTGCCTATACGTTAGCAGATATCGAGCGAATTAAAGAATTAGATCCACTTAAGTTGATGATGATTGAACAGCCATTAGCATATGATGATATTATTGATCATTCTATTTTGCAAAGTGAGCTCGCAACACCAATATGTTTGGATGAAAGTATTCATTCCGTAGAAGATGCTCGAAAAGCGATTGAATTAGGAAGCTGTAAAATAATAAATATTAAGATTGGCCGTGTCGGCGGTTTGACGGAAGCTAAGAAAATACATGATGTATGTAAAAAACACGATATTCCTGTATGGTGTGGCGGCATGCTGGAAGGCGGAATCGGAAGAGCGCATAATATCGCGATAACCTCCCTTCCGGCTTTTACAATTGCGGGGGATACATCTGCATCGAATCGATACTGGAAAAAAGATATTATTTGTCCAGAGGTCACATTGTCTACGCCAGGCAAAATAGAAGTACCAAAAGGAGCCGGTATTGGGTTCGATTTAAACGAAGCAGTGATTAATCAGCATTTAATTTCAAAGAAGGAATATGCTAATCCATTCATTTAATAAGGGGGGAACGACGACAGTGGATCCTTATATAATAAGAGAAGTAACTGAAAAAGCTGAAATCCAACTGGTAGTTTCCCTTCAAGATTCAATTTGGGGCAGGACTAATACTACACCCTATCCATTTTTAGTTGCCTCTATTCATAATGGTGGAATGATTATAGGGGCTTTTTTGAAAGAAGAACTGGTAGGCTTTTGCTATAGTTTCCCTGGTTTTCATCAAAAGGAAATCTATTTAGTGTCCCATATGATGGCAGTGAAAGCAAAGGATAGAAATGCTGGATTGGGCTTTAAAATGAAAGTAAAACAAAAGGAAATGGCCTTGAAACGTGGCTATTCAAAAATTATTTGGACTTTTGATCCGCTAGAATCACGGAATGCCAATCTAAATATAGCGAAACTAGGAGGGGTAGTGAAAACATATTATCCTAATCATTACGGATCCATGGAGGATGAATTAAACGGAGGCCTTCCTTCAGACAGGTTTTTGTTAGAGTGGGATATTGGGAAACTATCAGTAAATCCTCATCCGGCAGGAGAGCAAATTCCATCACTTGTTACATGGAAAACGATAAAAGAAATCCCTATTCCTTTATCTTTTGAACTCCTATCCAAAAAAGCGGATACCTACAAGGTTCCTGTTCCTAAAAATATACATACAATAAAAGAAAAAGATTTTGCCACAGCCGAAAAGTGGCGTATGATGCTTAGGAATGTTTTTACTCATTTGTTTTCAAGGGGATATATCATTCACAGCTATCACAAGACAAATGAACTAGTGAATTATTATATTGTAAGCTTAAACAAAGAGAATGAATGAACTTATTTGAATAACGAATTACATAAACGAGGAGGGGAAAAATGCACGAACAAATAGACAGCTGGGTAGATGGGAAAAAGGAAGAGATAATAGCTATGTATCAGTTTCTTCATAATCATGCAGAAATAAGCTGGGAAGAAGTCGAAACAACGAAATTTATAAAAAATGAGCTGGAGAAATTATCCATTCCCTATCAATTATTCGATGATCAAACTGGGATTGTTGGGGAATGGGGGAAAGGAAATAATCCTGTTATAGGGTTGCGAGCAGATATGGATGCATTATGGCAGCAAGTGAATGGAGAATGGAAGGCCAATCATTCATGTGGTCATGATGCACACACGACGATTTTGCTTTTTACCTTAAGATGTCTGAAGGAACTAGGCGTAGAACCAAATGGGAAAATAAAGTGCCTGTTCCAACCTGCTGAAGAGACTGGTGCAGGGGCAATTTCCTTTATTAATAAAGGGCTTCTAGACGATATTGATTATTTATTAGGATTACATGTGCGACCAATTCAAGAAATGAGAATGGGAGAATGTTCTCCTGCAATCTATCATGGAGCAGCGGCAAGCTTTAAAGGAAAACTATATGGAATGCAGGCACATGCCGCAAGACCGCATTTAGGGATAAACGTTATCGACAGTCTTACAGCTATTAATATGGCTATTCGTTCTATTCCGTTGAACCCGATTATCCCTGCTTCTGCAAAAATGACTTTTGTCCAGGCGGGAGGAAAGAATTTTAATATTATCCCCGATTATGCGGAGTTTGGCATCGATGTTCGTGCCCAAACCAATGAAGAGATGGAACAATTGATTTCCAGACTTGAAAGCCAAGTGAAACTTGCAGGTGAAGCGAATGGTGCTCGAGTTGAATTAGAACTTCTATCCGATATGCCAGCAGCAACACCAAATAAATTGATGGAAGAAATAGCAGCTGAAAGCATTAAAGAAATACTAGGAGCGAAAGGGCTTGTGAAGCCTCCAGTAACACCTGGTGGAGAAGATTTTCATTATTATGCGAAAGTAAAGGAACAACTGCAAACAACAATGATTGGCTTAGGCACAGATTTACAGCCCGGATTACATCACCCAGACATGTATTTTCAGTTAGAAAGCCTACTGCATGGGATAAAAATCATGGCTTTATCGACAGTAAAATTAATGGAAGAAAAACAATAGATTGAAGGAATTTCTTCTTTTGGCATAGGAGGAATTCCTTTTTTTAATCTAGTAGATGCTTCTATGTACAGCAATAAAAAAAGCAAGTTTATCGAAAACGAAAAAATATGATATCCTATTGAATAGATAGGATATAAACTAATTATACTGAATAAAGAATGAATATCAGGTCTTTACTGCAACAATTATAAAAGTAATTATGCTATAATGCATAATGGCAATTATACAGAAAAAACACTTACGATAGGGAAAGCAAAAGGGACTGCAGATGAAATCATTAATAGGCCAAGATAAACCAGTTCAACGACTTTTTATTTTTATTATAGGGCTTTTGATTATGTCATTAGGCATTGTATTAATTATTACTGCAAATTTAGGTTCAGCCCCATGGGATGTTTTGAATATTGGATTGCATATTCAGTTTGGTCTGACCATCGGCAGCTGGGCAATAATAGTTGGTTTTTTAATCCTATTGATAGCTGCCATCCTTTCAAAAAAACTTCCTCCTTTTGGTGCTTTATTAAATATGGTGTTAGTAGGAGTATTTATTGATTTTTTCCTACTACTTCCCTTTATGAATACCCCTTCGACCCTTTATCAAAAATGGATTATGTTTTTAATTGGATTGATTATAATGGGCTATGGAATGGGATTCTATATTTCTGCGAAACTTGGTGCAGGACCGCGAGATAGTCTTATGATTGTCTTATCGGAAAAATTTGGCGGGGGCATAGCAAGAACGAGATTATTAATGGAGGCAATTGTTTTAATAATAGGATGGATACTTGGTGGACCTGTATCATGGGGAACGATTATCTATGCTGCCTTAATAGGAAGAGTTGCAGGATGGAGTATCCCACAGTGTACAAAATGGACGAACTATATATTGGATCGAAATAAAAGAACGGTGAATAATATTCACCAACATAATATGGAGCGGGAGGCAAAATAATGAAAATATCTACAAAAGGAAGATATGGATTAACTATTATGATGGAGTTAGCAAAAAAGCACGGAGAGGGACCGATTTCATTAAAATCAATTGCTCAAACCAATAATTTATCCGAGCATTACTTGGAACAATTAGTTGCTCCGTTACGTAATGCTGGTTATGTGCGCAGTATTCGTGGAGCATATGGTGGATATGTATTAGGTGATGAACCGAATAAAATTACTGCTGGAGATATTATTCGGATATTAGAAGGACCTATAAGTCCTGTCGAGGGAATCGAAGATGAAGAACCAGCTAAGAAAGCTTTATGGATGAAAATCAGAGATGCGGTAAAAGATGTATTAGATTCAACCACAATTGAAGACCTAGCTAACCATCAAGAAGACGATAACTCAGATGGTTATATGTTTTATATTTAATAAGCTGTTTTTTGGAAAATCGATGGCTGTTTCTTTATAATAGCAATCAAGTATGTAGAAAGCTCTTTGGATGATTTTTTTTATATTGGACAAAAAATAGAAACCTGAAATGATCACAACTAATTAATTGTAGGTGAATAACTTGGAACATATTTATGTGGATCATGCGGCAACTTCACCCATGCATCCAAAAGTAATCGATAGAATGTATGAAGTCATGAAAGATCAATTTGGCAATCCTTCAAGTATTCATGCCTATGGAAGACAGGCAAGAAATATATTGGATAATGCTAGAGCAGTAGTTGCTTCTAGTATAGGTGCACACGAAAATGAAATTATTTTTACGAGCGGTGGTACAGAGGCAGATAATTACGCTATCTTTGGAATTGCAGAAGGCAAAGAAGCGAAAGGAAAACATATTATTACAACGGAAATTGAACACCATGCTGTATTGCATGCTTGCCAAGAATTAGAGAAAAAGGGCTACGAGGTTACTTATCTTTCTGTAAATGAATACGGACTAATAGATTTGAATGAATTCAAAGCAGCATTAAGAGAAGATACTATTCTTGTTACGATTATGTATGGCAATAACGAAGTGGGTGCGATTCAACCGATAAAAGAAATAGGCTTATTGTTAAAAGATCATCCTGCTGTCTTCCACACAGATGCGGTACAAGCCTATGGTTTAGAAGATATGGATGTAAAAGAACAGCACATCGACCTTTTATCCGTTTCTTCTCATAAGATTAATGGTCCTAAAGGAATAGGTTTTTTATATGTTAAGAACGGCATTAAACTAAATCCTCAATTATTTGGTGGCGAACAAGAGAAAAAAAGAAGAGCTGGAACTGAGAATGTTCCTTCTTTAGCAGGCTTTCAGCTAGCAGTAGAAATTTCTCAACAGGATAGATTGCAAAAGAGAGAGCAGTTTAAAAAGTATAAAGAAATTCTAATTGGTATCTTAAAAGATAATAATATTTCATTTAAACAAAACGGATTAGTTGATAATACCTTGCCACATGTTTTAAACTTAAGCTTTCCCGGTACAAATGTGGAAGCAATGTTAGTTAATCTTGACTTAGCAGGTATTGCTGCTTCTAGTGGTTCCGCATGTACTGCTGGATCAATCGAACCTTCTCATGTGTTAGTAAGCATGTTTGGCAAAGAATCGGAAAGAACAAAAAATTCCATTCGATTTAGCTTTGGATTAAATAATACGGAACAACAAATAGAAAAGGTCGGTCATGAGTTAGTCAAAATCATTAACCGTCTGACAAAATGATAACCTTCCCTTCCATGTAAAGGGAAGGGCTAAGGGGGAAATGGAAAATGGAAAAAGCACCAAAAGATACCCGGGTAGTAGTAGGAATGTCTGGTGGAGTTGACTCATCAGTTGCTGCGTTACTTTTAAAAGAACAAGGCTATGATGTTATCGGTATATTCATGAAAAACTGGGACGATACAGACGAATTCGGTGTCTGCACTGCAACGGAGGATTATGAAGATGTCATTCGTGTCTGCAATCAGTTAGAGATTCCTTATTATGCGGTGAACTTTGAAAAACAATACTGGGATAAAGTGTTCACTTATTTTCTTGATGAATATAAAGCGGGGAGAACACCTAATCCCGATGTAATGTGTAATAAAGAAATTAAATTTAAAGCTTTCTTAGAGCATGCAATGAGTCTTGGAGCTGATTATCTTGCAACAGGGCACTATGCACAAGTAGTCAGAGAAGATGGTCAAGTGCGCATGCTTAGAGGGAAAGATGATAATAAAGACCAAACATATTTTTTAAATCAACTAACAGAAGAACAATTAAGCAAAGTAATGTTCCCTATTGGCGGCATGGAAAAATCAAAGGTTCGTGAACTTGCTGCTAAAGCAAATCTTGCGACAGCAACCAAAAAAGACAGCACAGGTATCTGTTTCATAGGAGAGCGTAATTTCAAAGAATTCTTAAGTGGATATCTTCCTGCGCAAAAAGGAAATATGGAAACAATGGATGGAGAAGTAATTGGCCGTCATGATGGACTTATGTATTATACAATCGGGCAAAGACATGGTCTTGGCATTGGCGGAAGTGGAGAACCTTGGTTTGTTATCGGCAAGGATTTAAAACGGAATGTCTTATATGTAGGTCAAGGATTCCATCACGAGTTGCTTTATTCTGACAGCATTATTGCGACCAACGTTAGCTGGGTATCCAAAGATCGCATTGGTACATCATTTGAATGTACAGCTAAATTTCGTTACCGTCAACCAGATAATAAAGTAACGGTAGAGGTTATCGATGAAAATACAGTCAAAGTTATCTTCCACGAACCAATTCGTGCTGTAACGCCAGGACAAGCAGTTGTATTCTATCAAGGAGAAGAATGCTTAGGCGGAGGAACAATTGATAAAGTGTTCCGTGATAATGAAAGATTAACATATGTAGGTTAAGGATGAACTGTCGACTAACATTAGTTGGTCGACAGTTTTTACATACTGCAAAAAGCAGCTAGCAATTCTCCTGTAATAGGAGGATTTGCTAGTTTCTTTTGTGTAGTTGCTTTTCTCATTTTTGATTAGAAAATATGCTATACTACCAATAAGAAATGGAGTGTTTTAAGATGGATAATAGTCAATTAGGAATACAATATATGCAAGAAGGCAAATGGGAAGAAGCGGCAAAAATTTTTATGGAAGAGATTGAGAAAAATCCGAACAATGCAGTTTCTTACGTTAATTTTGGCAATGTTTTATCAGCTTTGGGTGATGATACAAGAGCATTATCTTTCTACCAAAAGGCGATTGAAATAGATGATACAACGGCTGCAGCCTATTATAGTGCAGGAACCGTTTATTATGAAAAAGAAAATTTAGAATCCGCAAAGAATATGTTTGAACTAGCATTAGAAAAGGGACTAGAATCAAGTGATAATTTCTTTATGCTTGGACTTACTTATGTTGGTTTAGATAAAGGGAAATTGGCAATCCCTTATTTTCAAAGAGCAGTTGAACTAAATAGTCAAGATGCAGAGGCGTTCTTTCAACTAGGGCTCTGTTTGGCACAAAATGAATATATTGAAGAAGCAATTACACAATTTCAATCCTGTCTAGCATTAGATGCCACTCATGCAGATGCTTATTATAATTTAGGGGTTGCCTATGGTTTTAAAGAAGAAACAGCGAAAGCAGTCGAAATGTTCAATAAGGCGCTAGAAATCCAGCCAGATCATCTTCTTGCTGGTTACGGAAAGCAAATTATCGAAGAAAAGTAATGGAAAGAGAAATGAAATGTAAGGGAAGAAAGGAGGAATTCAGTTGAACGAGCAGAACTCTTTGGATCTTTTTGAAAAGGAAAAAAAGTATGTGAAGGGACGACATCTTGTTACCATTTTTCATAATGAACAGAATCTTTACTCTGTGATAAGAATAAGAGTCGATGAAACGAATCATGATTATGACGATAAAGAAGCGGTTATTACTGGCTATTTGCCAAAGATGAACGAAGAAGAAACGTATACATACTTTGGTGATTTTAAAGAGCATCCGAGATTCGGTTTACAGCTGCAGGCAACTTCCTTTCGAAAAGAAATGCCACAAACAAAGCAAGGGGTTATTGCTTATTTATCGAGCAACTTATTTAAAGGGATTGGGGAAAAAACAGCAGAGAATATTGTGGATACTTTAGGAGAAGAAGCAATCTCCAAAATCATGAATCAGCCATCGATTTTAGAGACAGTGCCCAAACTTGCATCAGATAAAGCGAAAATCCTCTATGATACATTAATGAAAAATCAAGGGTTAGAGCAAGCAATGGTTTCTCTAAATCAATATGGGTTTGGTCCGCAATTGTCGATGAAAATTTATCAAGTATATAAAGAAAATACGCTAGAAATAGTCCAGACAAATCCATATAAATTAGTGGAGGATATTGAAGGGATTGGTTTTGGAAAAGCAGATGACCTTGGTTCACAGATTGGAATTACTGGGAATCATCCAGATCGATTAAAGGCTGGCTGTTTGTATATCTTAGAGTTAAGCAGTAATCAGGAAGGCCATGTCTATCTCCATGCCGAATTTTTACTAGAAAAAGTAAAAGCCCTGCTTGAAGAAAATCAAAAAGAGGAGATAGAATTTTCGCAAATAGCAGATCAGGTTATTCAACTGGAGGAAGAAGGGAAAATTATAGTGGAGGATAAAAAAATATATTTACCTTCATTGTTTTTTTCAGAAAAAGGACTTGTACGAAATATAAAGCGAGTAATGGAGCAATCTGAATATAAAGACCAATTTCCAGAATCGGAGTTTCTGCTGGCGTTAGGAAACTTAGAGGACCGTATCGGTGTTCAATATGCTCCCTCTCAACGAGAAGCGATTCAAACGGCGCTTATGTCCCCGATGCTAATTTTGACAGGTGGTCCCGGAACGGGGAAAACAACTGTCATAAAGGGAATTGTTGAATTATATGGTGAATTGCACGGCTGTTCCTTAGAGCCTAATGATTATAAAAAAGATGAACCCTATCCATTTATTCTTGCGGCGCCAACTGGCCGAGCGGCTAAACGAATGGCTGAATCAACAGGTTTACCAGCAGTTACTATTCATCGATTGCTGGGATGGAATGGGACAGGAACATTTGAACGGGATGAGGATCATCCTTTGGAGGGAAAAATCCTCATCGTCGATGAAACCTCGATGGTTGATATTTGGCTAGCCCATCAATTATTTAAGGCTTTACCTGAACATATTCAAGTAATTATTGTAGGAGATGAAGACCAGCTGCCATCAGTAGGACCGGGCCAAGTATTAAAAGATCTACTTGATTCAGCATGTATTCCTACTGTTAAGTTGAAAGATATTTATCGACAAGCGGAAGGATCATCGATAATCGAGCTGGCACATGAAATGAAAAAAGGCCAGCTGCCGGCTAATCTTCTTGTGCCTCAAGGGGATCGTTCATTTATAAAATGCTCTTCCAGTCAAATTCCGCAGGCAATTGAAAAAATTGTTTTGAATGCGAAAAACAAAGGCTTTGCGCCAATGGATATTCAAGTATTGGCACCGATGTATAGAGGACCAGCAGGAATTGACCGCTTAAATGCCATCTTACAGGAAATCTTAAATCCTAATCCAGATGGCACCAGAAAAGAACTGAAATTTGGAGATGTTACATACCGGATCGGTGATAAAGTCCTTCAGCTAGTCAATCAACCAGAAAGCAATGTTTTTAATGGTGATATGGGTGAGATTGTATCGATCTTTTATGCGAAGGAAAATACGGAAAAGCAAGATATGGTTATTGTTTCGTTTGATGGAATAGAAGCAACCTATACGCGACAGGATTTAAATCAAATTACGCTGGCTTATTGCTGTTCTGTCCATAAATCACAAGGCAGTGAGTTTCCAATCGTCATTATGCCCGTCGTCAAAAGTTATTATCGCATGTTAAGAAGAAATTTAATTTACACCGGAATAACTAGAAGTAAACAATTTTTGATTCTTTGTGGAGAAGTGGAAGCAATGGAATTAGGCGTTAGCCGGAATGATGAACTAAATCGGCAAACAACCTTAAAAGAAAAAATCAAAGAGGCATTTGCCGATGTATATCAACCAGACGAGACGATAGAAATAACAAAAGAGAATTCATTTGATTTATTGTATGAAGGTAAAATCAATCAAATCGATCCAATGATTGGAATGGAAAATATCTCCCCATATGATTTTATGGAAGCATCTGAATCCTAAGAAAATTACTTAAGTACAAACTTTTTAAGAAAACCTCTATTTTTACGGAGAATTCCTCTTTTTTAGAGGATTTTTTTTGCCAATGTTTGTACTACATGTTTTAAAGTTCTAGGTGAAAAATAGTAATGCTATCTTCTTCGAAAAAATCCAGTCGGATTCTAATTTTCCCATAAAAACAGCCAACTCCTAAAAATACTGGTATATTTGGATGGGTTAAAGAGCATAATGGGAATACTTACCTGGAATTTCCATGTTAGGTGGAATATTTCATGAAACGAATGAAGATGAGGTGTTTCCTATGCTCAAATGTCCAAATTGCCAGAGCAAAGATATTGGGAAAATTGGAATAAATCAATATTACTGCTGGAATTGCTTTATTGAATTATCGCTTACGAAAGGGATTATTCATACACATCAAGTAGAAGAAGATGGAAGCTTAAGTTCTTTAGACGACTTATTTGACGAAGAAGAGCGTCGATTAAGCTAAGTTTTTCTCCGTGTAAACTTGGCGCTCACTTCCATATAAAAAGGGGTGCAAAGTAAATGGGTAAAGCGATAAATACAGCAATAGCTATTGGGGCTGGTGTAGTGGCACTTAGCTATATGCAAAAAAATAATATGATGAGTCAAAAACAACTGAAAAAAGTGCAGAGGAAAGTAATGAAGATGTTTTAATTGTGAGTTAGAAGACAAGGCTGGAACGAACCTTCTTGCCGAAATTTTAACCCAAGCAATGATACCGGAATCAAAAAATTCGTATCATTGCTTGGGTTTTTTCATTTTATTATTATGTTGATAATTATAGTCAAGCAGGCGTTCCGTTGTCCATGCAGCCACGCTATGTGTCGGTAAGCAAGCCTAAGTCTGTGGGGGATTACATAGATAGCTAAGCCGTTTTTACAATTTAATACTAGATAAAAAAATGCATAAAAATTCCTATTATCTCTCACAATACATTAAAGAGGGAGGAAAGGAAATGGATATAAGAATAAAATGGTATTATCGATTAGGATTTACCTTATTACTTTTTATCGTTTTATTTATTTTTATAAAATTATCACCGATATGGTTACCCATTTTAAGTCTTATAACAAAGGTTATAACTCCTTTTATTATTGGTGCGTTTTTTACGTACTTACTTCATCCAATAGTAGAATTATTACATAAAAAAGGTTTACATAGAGGGTTGTCTGTTGCATTTATTTATATTTTATTTTTTGGCGGGATTGGGTATGCGATCTATAAAGGTATCCCCATTCTTATTGAGCAGCTGGAAGAGCTGACAGTTAGTGCTCCAAAGCTTGCAGAGCGATATAAAGATTTAATTGATTCGATTCAAAATAAAATGGAATCTTGGCCGCTTAACCTACAGGAAAAAGTTGACCGTGGAATTGACATATTTGAAAGGAAAATGGAATCCCTTTTGAATAAAGTAATTAATGGTGCCATGGGGATTGTCAATTATTCGATTATAATTATGCTTATTCCCTTTATCTCTTTTTATATGTTAAAGGATATAAATGCGGTAAGAAAAGGCTTTAATGGATTAATTCCTAATAAATGGCGCAATAGTGCTCGCTTATTTTTAGAGGATGTAAATGAATCATTAGGCAGCTATATAAGAGGACAATTATTGGTTTGTACAATTATTGGAGTTATTTCTATGCTTCTTTTTTTGATTTTTCATATGAAATTTGCCCTTGTATTAGGAATGATCATAGGAATAACGAATGTCATTCCGTATTTTGGACCGGTAATTGGAGCTGTTCCAGCTTTAATTGTTGCAAGTACTGTTTCTGTGAAAATGATCATTATTGTCGTGATTATCATTATTATTCTGCAATTTCTCGAAGGAAATATATTATCGCCATATATAGTAGGGAAAAGTACTCATATGCATCCCTTGTTTATTATGTTTGCGCTATTGCTAGGAGAGGAGATAGGCGGGATGATTGGAATGATTGTGGCAGTCCCTTTATTATCCATTGTAAAAGTAGCAATCATTCATATGAAAACCCATTTTGGAAAAAAAGAACGAGAAATAAAACGTATATAAATAGACCAATATTGACAATACTGCCTAATAATCAGTATAATTCGAATGAAGCATATATCGATAAAATGGTGAAAGAAATAAGTAGATTATAGTCCACTCTAAAGAGAGGAATTCCCTTTGGCTGAAAGGAGTTCTAGGTGAAGGATAATTGAAAGCTAATTCTTGAATGCAGCTAATCACTGCCGTTTTCCGCGTTAAGGAATGTTGAGAGATGGATATTATTTATTATTATTTTTTTATACTTTTATCCATAATCAGGGTGGTACCGCGAGCAATACTTTCGTCCCTGTCCAGGGATGGGAGTTTTTTTTATGCCTTAAAACGGTAAACGTTAGTGGTTGTAGCAAATACATAAGAAAAAACAGGAGGATATGTGATGAAAAACTTAACTGGTGCAGAAATAAGAAGCAAATTTTTAGAATTTTTTCAGGGCAAAGGGCATGCGATTGAGCCAAGTGCTTCTTTAGTGCCTCATGATGATCCGTCATTATTATGGATTAATAGTGGTGTAGCTACCTTAAAAAAATATTTTGATGGTCGCGTTATTCCTGAAAATCCAAGAATAACAAATGCGCAAAAATCAATTCGTACAAACGATATTGAAAATGTGGGCAAAACGGCGCGTCACCATACTTTTTTTGAAATGCTTGGTAACTTTTCGATTGGGGATTATTTTAAAGAAGAAGCAATCGAATGGGCTTGGGAGTTCTTGACAGATGAAAAATGGATTGGCTTTGATAAAGAAAAGCTTTCTGTAACCATCCATCCAGAGGATGAAGAAGCATATGTTTTATGGCGAGATAAAATTGGCATACCAGAGAATCGCATCATTCGCTTAGAAGGTAACTTTTGGGACATAGGTGAAGGTCCAAGTGGTCCTAATACAGAAATATTCTATGATCGTGGTCCAGAATATGGCAATGATATCAACGATCCAGAATTATATCCAGGTGGAGAAAATGATCGTTACTTAGAAGTATGGAACCTTGTTTTCTCTGAATTTAACCATAATCCAGACGGCACTTATACACCTCTGCCAAAGAAGAATATTGATACAGGTATGGGCTTGGAGCGTATGGCGTCTGTTGTTCAAAATGTTCCAACAAACTTTGATACAGATTTATTTATGCCGATTATTCGCGCGACTGAACAATTAGCAGATGTCCGGTATGGCAAGGACTCTTTAAGCGATGAAGCATTTAAAGTAATCGCAGACCATATACGTACAGTGGCTTTTGCAATAGGTGACGGGGCTCTTCCGTCAAATGAAGGAAGAGGTTATGTGTTAAGACGTTTGTTGCGCAGAGCAGTTCGTTATGCAAAGAAAATTAATATCAACAGACCATTTATGTTTGAATTAGTTCCAGTAGTGGCTGAAATTATGGTAGATTATTATCCTACTGTAAAGGAAAAGACAGAATTTATTCAAAAAGTCATGAAAAGTGAAGAAGAACGATTCCATGAAACATTAAATGAAGGTCTTGCTATCCTTTCCGAAGTAATGGAGAAAGCAAAAGACAATGGAGTTATAGCTGGAGAAGATATTTTCCGTTTGTACGATACGTATGGATTCCCAGTTGAACTTACAGAGGAATATGCAGAGGAGCAAGGTCTGGCTATTGATCATGAAGGTTTCGAAAAAGAAATGGAAAGTCAGCGTGATCGCGCCCGAAAAGCACGTCAAGAAGTTGACAGCATGCAAGTTCAAAGTGGAGTGTTAGGCAATATTAAAGTGGAAAGTGAATTTATTGGTTATGATCAGTGGTCAAATGAAGCGCAAATCGTGGCTTTATTAAGAAATGGTCAAGAAGTAGAGACTGCAGAAGCTGGGGATGAAATTCAGTTTATATTAGACAAAACACCATTCTATGCAGAAAGCGGCGGTCAAATTGCTGACAAAGGAACGTTAAAATCGGATCATGTGACAATTAGCGTGGAAGATGTTCAAAAAGCGCCAAATGGTCAAAATTTACACAAAGGAATAATTGAAACAGGAGCTGTTAGGGTAAATGATAGATTAGCAGCTAAAGTGGATAGTAAAAATCGTTCCAAAATTATAAAGAACCATACAGCAACTCATTTATTACATCAGGCATTAAAAGATGTTCTTGGAACACATGTTAATCAAGCAGGATCTCTTGTACAACCAGATCGTTTACGTTTTGATTTTTCTCATTTTGGGCAAATTACTGCAGAGGAATTAGATGAGATTGAACGAATCGTTAACGAAAAGATATGGGAAAGTATTGCAGTTCAAATTGATTACAAGGATATCGATGAGGCGAAAGCAATGGGTGCAATGGCTTTATTTGGTGAAAAATATGGAAAAGTAGTACGTGTTGTCCAAGTTGGTGAGTATAGCTTAGAACTATGCGGCGGGTGTCATGTTGATAATACTTCAGCAATTGGTTTATTTAAAATTGTTTCGGAAGCTGGAATTGGCGCAGGAACAAGACGTATTGAAGCAGTAACTGGACAAGCGGCATACCAACAACTGACAGATCAAATTCACTTATTAAAAGAAGCGGCGAATAAGTTAAAAACTAGTCCCAAAGATGTCGTTACTCGCGTAGACAGTCTTCTTACAGAGGTGAAGCAATTACAACGGGAAAATGAATCACTTGCTGCAAAACTAAGCAATATTGAAGCAGGCAATCTTGTTGATCAAGTGAAATTAGTGAATGAAGTCCCAGTATTAGCGGCTTCTATCCCGAATGTAGATATGAATAATCTTCGCACAATGGCAGATGAATTAAAACAAAAAATAGATTCTGTCGTATTAGTACTTGGAAGTGTCAATGAAGGAAAAGTAAATATTATTGCTGGTGTAACCAAGGATTTAATGGATAAAGGTTTCCATGCAGGAAAGATAGTAAAAGAAGTAGCTTCCATTTGTGGAGGCGGCGGAGGCGGCCGTCCAGATATGGCTCAAGCAGGCGGTAAAGATCCTTCTAAACTAAATGAAGCATTAGAATTTGTACAAGAATATGTGAAATCCGTTTGATATTAAGGACAAGTAGTGTAAAATGTAGATAACTCTTAACAGAAATTGTTCGAAAAGGAAATGGGGTGTTCAAAATGAGCTCATTTGATAAAACAATGAGATTCAATTTTCCAGAAGAACCATATGAACATGATGTAAAAGAAGTACTTTATCAAGTTTACGATGCACTTCAAGAAAAAGGCTATAATCCAATCAATCAAATTGTTGGTTATTTACTTTCTGGGGATCCTGCTTATATTCCCCGTCACATGGATGCACGCAATATCATCCGAAAATTAGAACGAGATGAAATTATTGAGGAACTTGTAAAGTTTTATTTAAAACAGCAACGAGAGGAATAGACGTATGCGATTAATGGGCTTAGATGTTGGCTCAAAAACAGTAGGTGTTGCTGTTAGTGATGCTTTAGGATGGACAGCACAAGGAATTGAAACAATTAAAATTGATGAAGAGAAAGAACAATTTGGGCTTGACCGTATTGCGTCCTTGATTGTTGAGTATGATATAGGTAAAATAGTGGTTGGACTTCCTAAAAATATGAATGGCAGCATAGGCTTTCGTGGAGAAGCTAGTCAAATGTACGGGCAGCTTTTAGAAGAACGATTTGAACTGCCGGTTGTTTTTTGGGATGAACGACTAACAACGATGGCTGCTGAAAGAATTCTATTGGAAGCAGATGTTAGTAGAAAAAAACGTAAAAAAGTAATCGATAAAATGGCTGCATCTATCATTTTGCAAGGATATTTAGACAGTCAAAAATAATGAGGTGGAAATATGGAACACGGTGAGACTAATACAATTACAGTTGTAGACGAACAAGGAAATGAACAATTATGTGAGATTCTATTTACATTTGAATCAGATGAATTTGGAAAATCATATGTATTATATTATCCTCTTGGAGATGAAAGCGATGATGAAGAAATCGACATCCACGCATCTTCCTTCATTCCAAATGAAGAAACAGGCGACGGTGAACTATCTCCGATTGAAACTGAAGAAGAATGGGATTTAGTCGAAGAAATGTTAAATACATTCCTTGCTGAACAAGAAGAAGAGTAATAACGGATAGAAGAAAAGAGAGTCCTTTTGGGCTCTTTTTTTATTTTTTGTTAACTACTAGTCCAGCTTTCAGTAGTATGTAAATTTCACTAAAAGCTACAACTTTCTTAGCAAAATATAGTATAATAGGTCGAGATATGTAAAAAATGTTGGAGTGGTGTGTGTCAAGGAGGGAAAAGATTGACGAATAATAAAGACGAGAACAATACAATAAATAGTAAGAAGGAGTTATTTATAGCTAATTTAAATCAGAGACAACAAGAAGCAAAATTAGTCAGAAGAGTCGTGGTCATTGTTGCCTTAGTATTAATTATGATTGTAGCAGTTGTAGGGACGTCTGGTTACTTTTACATAAAATCAGCATTAAAACCAGTTAATCCAGATAGTGATAAAGATATTGTAGTGGAAATCCCGATTGGGTCTGGTGTAAGCACTATTTCCCAATTGCTTGAAGATAAGGGGCTTGTAAAAAACGCAAAGGTGTTTAAATATTATGTGAAATTTAAAAATGAGTCGAATTTCATGGCTGGAGAATATCATATGAATCCATCCATGTCGATTCAAGAGATTATTGACAGCTTGAAAACCGGAAAAATTATGCAAGAACCGGTCTTTACCATGACGATACCTGAAGGAAGACAATTAAAAGAAATTTCCGCTATTATCGCGAAGAAGACAAACCAAAAGGAAGAAGAGGTTTGGAAACAATTAAACGATGAAGCATTTATCAAAGGGCTAATGGCCAAATATCCAGATTTATTAACAACAGAAATTTGGGCGAAAAATATCAAATATCCGCTAGAAGGTTATTTATTTCCTGCAACTTATTCTTATTATGAAGAAAAGCCAACATTGGAAGCAATCATTTCCGTAATGCTTGATAAAACAGAAAGTGTAGTAAAAGCATATGAAACGGAAATTGAACGAGATAAATTAACCGTCCATCAATTTTTAACAATGTCTTCGTTAATTGAAGAAGAAGCAACCAAAAATGTGGATAGAAAGAAAATTGCCAGTGTGTTCTATAATCGTATCGAACAAGGGATGCCATTGCAAACAGACCCGACAGTACTTTATGCTTTAGGAGAGCATAAGGATAGAGTTTATTATAAAGATCTAGAGGTAGATTCACCTTATAATACCTATCAAAATGTAGGCTTACCACCTGGACCTATTGCCAATGCAGGAACTGTTTCTATGGAAGCGGCATTGCATCCGGATGATACAGATTATCTCTATTTCTTAGCTTCAAAAGATGGGAAAGTGTACTTTTCTAAATCGCTTAATGAACATAATGAATTGAAAGCAAAATATATTACAGAGAATGACTAACATTCTTCAACAAAAAAAGACTACAGTCAAACAAAAAGATGTTTGGACTGTAGTCTTTTTTTGAAATTACGTTATTTTGTTCGAAAAATTGTCATCTTTTATATGGATTGCTGTTGATATCTGAAGATTTATTAGCATTCTCCTATATTTTATGATAAAATGGTACAAGTGTTTTTGAGTATACATTTAATGAAATACCCAAATTATATACACTTTTTTGATGTGTTAGGTTCTTAATAAGAAGCTAACTATTTTTAGGTAGAAGAAAAAAGGATAGGGCTTTATGGATTAATTAGGAGGGACTCATCCTTGCAAAATAAACAAATCCTGGAGTATATTGAAAATTTAATTCCAGAAAGAAATAACCAGATTAGTGAAATGGAACATTATGCGAAACAAAATGAAGTTCCCATTATGGAGTTAATAGGGATTGAAACATTATTACAATTACTACGAATTCAGCAGCCTAAAAAAATATTAGAAGTTGGCACGGCGATAGGATATTCTGCCATAAGAATGGCGGAAGCATTACCATCTTCTCAAATAGTTACGTTGGAAAGAGATGAACAAAGGTATTTAGTAGCGAAGGAAAATGTCGAAAAGTTTAAGCTTGAAGCACAAATTGTCCTTTTACAAGGTGATGCCCTTGAATTAGGTTCCATAGTTGAGCAATATGGACCGTTTGATGCTATCTTTATCGATGCGGCAAAGGGACAATATCAAAAGTTTTTCGATCTTTACAGCCCTTTGTTATCGAATGACGGAATCGTGTATACAGATAATATATTATTTCATGGTTTAGTGGCAGCAGAAGAGATAGATAGTAGAAATCTTCGTCAATTAGTACGGAAAATAAGAAATTATAATCAATGGCTTATGGGAAATCAGGATTATCACACAGCAATCTTGCCTGTGGGAGACGGTATTGCAATTAGTAAAAAGAGGGGATAAGAATGAAAAAACCGGAATTACTAGTAACGCCAACCAGTATAAACGATATAGAGCCGCTTATTGATAATGGAGCAGATGCTTTTGTTATCGGAGAACAAAAATTTGGTTTGAGATTAGCCGGTGAATTTAATCGGGACGATGTAAAAAAGGCGATTGAAATCGCACACCAAAGAGGGAAAAAAGTATATGTGGCTGTAAATGCAATTTTTCATAATGATAAAATCGAGGATGTAACAGAATATCTGCGGTTTTTAGTGGCTGTAAATGCGGATGCAATATATTATGGCGATCCAGCTGTTTTAATGATTGCCAGAGAAGTTGCGCCAAATATGAAATTGCATTGGAGTACAGAAACAACAGGGACAAACTGGTACACATGTAATTATTGGGGACGCAAAGGTGCAAAAAGAGCGGTCCTAGCAAGAGAAATTAGCATGGACGCCATCATTGAAACAAAAGAAAATGCAGAAGTGGAGATTGAAATCCAAGTTCATGGAATGACGACGATGTTTCAATCAAAACGTACTTTACTAGAACATTACTTTCAATATCAAGGGAAAGAAGTGGAATTGGAAGCAAGTAAATCAGATAAGAACTTCTTTCTGCATGATAAAGAAAGAGAAAATAAATATCCAATTTTTCAGGATGAAAATGGGACACATATTATGAGTCCAAATGACATTTGTATCATTGATGAGCTTGCAGATCTATTGGATGCTGGCATTGATTCTTTCAAAATCGACGGTCTTTTGAAAGAACCAAGCTATATTATTGCCGTTACTGGACTATATTATCAAGCAATAACTTTGTATTTAAATGATCCAGATCGATATGAAGAAGAAAAAGACCATTTACTTGCTGAGATAGAAAAAATTCAACCACCTAATAGACCATTGGACACAGGATTTTTCTTTAAAGAAACGGTTTACTAAACAAGTGGAGGAGAAGGGAAAATGACATTAGTTAAAGATCCTATTTCTGAAATAAGAGATGGAAAAAGAGTAATTGTAAAGAAACCGGAACTGCTAGCACCTGCTGGTAATTTAGAGAAATTAAAAATTGCTGTTACATACGGTGCAGATGCTGTCTTTATTGGTGGACAAGAATATGGGCTTCGTTCGAATGCTGGAAACTTCACTTTTGAAGAAATGAAAGAGGGAGTGGAGTTTGCTAAGAAATATCAAGCAAAAATATATGTTACTACCAATATATTTGCACATAATGAAAATATTGACGGTTTAGAAGAATACTTACTGGGCTTAAAGTCAGCAGGTGTACATGGAATTATTGTGGCAGACCCATTAATTATCGAGACATGCCGTAGAGTAGCACCCGAAATAGAAGTGCATTTAAGTACACAGCAATCTCTTTCTAACTGGAAGGCAGTTCAGTATTGGAAGGAAGAAGGTTTAGAACGAGTTGTGCTTGCCCGTGAAACAAGTGCAGAAGAGATAAAAGAAATGAAAGAAAAAGTAGATATCGAAATCGAAACATTCATTCATGGCGCAATGTGTATCGCATATTCTGGTCGTTGTACATTGAGTAATCATATGACGGCTCGAGATTCTAACCGCGGCGGCTGTTGTCAATCATGTCGCTGGGATTATGATTTGTACAAGCTAGATGGTGCGGAGGAAAAGCCTTTATTCTCTGAAGGTGATGCTCCTTTTGCGATGAGTCCAAAAGATTTAAAGCTTATCGAATCTATTCCACGTATGATTGAACTAGGCATAGACAGTTTAAAAATTGAAGGTAGAATGAAATCCATTCATTATATTGCTACAGTTGTTAGTGTTTACCGAAAAGTGATTGATGCCTATTGTGCAGATCCAGATCATTTTGTCATTCAAGAGGAATGGCTTAAAGAACTAGATAAATGTGCAAATCGAGATACAGCACCTGCTTTCTTTGAAGGTCAGCCAGGGTATAAAGAGCAAATGTTTGGAAATCATAGCAAAAAGACCACTTTTGACTTTGCTGGTTTAGTGCTCGATTATAATGAAGAGACAAAAATAGTAACATTACAACAAAGAAACTTCTTCAAACAGGGGCAGGAAGTGGAATTTTTTGGTCCGGAAATTGATAATTTTACAATGGTTGTTGATAAAATTTGGGATGCAGACGGAAAAGAAATCGATGCTGCAAGACATCCTTTACAAATTGTTAAATTCAAAGTGGACCACCCTGTTTATCCAAATAATATGATGCGAAAGGAGCTTTAATAAGCATGCAGCCGAAACCAGTAGTTATTGGTGTCGCAGGTGGCTCCGGATCTGGAAAAACAAGTGTGACCAAAGCTATATTTGACCATTTTAAAGGACATTCGATTTTAATGATCGAACAAGATTATTACTATAAAGATCAATCTCATTTACCATTTGAGGAAAGATTAAAAACGAATTATGACCATCCGTTAGCATTTGATACAGAATTATTAATTGATCATATTCAAAAATTATTAAATTATGAAGCAGTGGAAAAGCCAGTATATAATTATGCCATGCATACCCGCTCCGATGAAACTATCCTAGTTGAACCTAAGGATGTAATCATTGTGGAAGGTATCTTAATATTGGAGGATGAAAGTCTTCGTGATTTAATGGATATGAAGTTATTTGTTGACACAGATGCGGATTTACGTATTATCAGAAGATTAATGAGGGATATCAAAGAAAGAGGAAGAACGATTGACTCTGTAATTGAACAATATGTTAATGTAGTTCGTCCCATGCATAATCAATTTATTGAACCAACAAAAAGATATGCAGATATTATAATTCCTGAGGGCGGTCATAATCACGTAGCCATTGATCTTATGGTTACAAAAATTCAAACAATTCTTGAACAAAAATCACTTTTATGAAACAATAGAAAGTATTCATGAAAAATTTCTGGGAAATAGGCTGTTCCATTATAGACAGCCTATTTTTCCAAATATGGATTATGCAAGAAACCAATGGGTTAAAATAATGGGATAAATAAAAGAGCTCTCTGTAATGATATTTGATAATTTTTATCCTATTGTTAATTTCATAAAAATAATCATTCTTTTAACAAAAATCGCTAATTAGTGAAAAAATGTTAAATCATTACAGGCAATCTAATAGAAAATGCTTTCTTTTTTCTTCAATCCGTATTAAACTCATTCTATTAGAAAAAAAAGCGCGTCCATTTCTAAGATGTCGTGCTATTATCTTTAAATACATAATTATTAGGGATTTTACAAATAGTTTCATGGCTATTCATTAATCCCATACTTGAAGGAGTGAAGATTTTGGCAATCGAAAAAGAATTTCCAATGACATTAGCAGGTAAAGAAAAATTAGAACAGGAACTAGAACAGTTAAAAACAGTTAAACGTAAAGAAGTTGTAGAACGTATTAAAATTGCACGTAGTTTCGGTGACTTATCCGAAAACTCAGAGTATGATTCTGCGAAAGAAGAACAAGCTTTTGTAGAGGGTCGTATCACTACGATCGAAAATATGATTCGAAATGCAAAAATTATCTCGGAAGATGAGTTAGATCGCGACACTGTTTCACTTGGTAGTTCTGTTACATTCGTCGAGCTTCCAGACGGTGAAGAAGAAACATATACAATCGTTGGTAGTGCGGAAGCAGATCCATTCGAAGGGAAGATTTCAAACGATTCTCCAATCGCTAAAAGCTTAATTGGCAAAAAAGTTGGCGATAAAGTAATTGTACAGACTCCAGGCGGAGAAATGAATGTACAAATCGTTACAATTAAATAAGTAATTTAATGGAATGGATAACGGAATAAAAAGTTATCATGGACTTGTTTATAAATGGGACACCTCGTCAACACTTTTGATGAGGTGTTTTATTTATGTGGAGAAAAAGAATAGTTGGCATCGGTATCCTTTTTTTATTTGCTTTATGTATATTGCTAGGAAGGCTAATACAAGTGCAGTTAATAGAGACAAATCATTTCACTAAGCATAATATTAATTTGGTGGAAGCAAGTGTAAAACAAAGATCACAAGAAATGCTTTTGGACAATGGTCGGGGAACCTTTCTTGATAAAAATGGAAATTCGCTAACACATCAGACAAAAGCAGTTTTAATATTATTTCCTTTTTTAAAAAAAATGGATTGGGATAGCAAAAAAGTAGCGGATATTATTGGGACAAGTGAATACAATGTAAAGAATAGTATTATCGATGCAAAAGATCCGGTTGTTTTTGGAGGAAAGAAACCATTGGAATTAACAAGCAGGCAAATGTCTGCTATCAATCAGCTGAAGATTCCAGGTGTTTTTGCCGCAGAGAAAAAGTTTCATATCAATAATAGTATCGCCGAACAACTGCTAGGGATTACTGGTCAAAATGAAGAGCAATTAGGAAAGCGATATCCTGATAGAAAGCTAGGAGGTTCTACATTAATTGGTTTAACAGGCTTAGAAAGAAGCTTTGATGAATTTCTTTTGCCTGATGGCGAATCGAAGCTTGTCTATCATGTAGATGCAAAAGGAGGACCACTCTTTGGCTTAAATGTCAAATATGTAGAACCTGCAAATCCGTTTTATCCTGTAAATGTCCGCACAACCATAGACACAGATTTACAGCAGATGGCAGAAGATTTAGTAGATGAACAAGGCATAAAGAAAGGTGGACTAGTTCTGTTAGATCTAGAGGATAATTCGATTGCTGCAATGGTTTCTAGGCCGAAGATAAATGCAGAAGATCCTTATCAGACAGATGGAGTTAATAACTATATGCTAAAACAGCAGATTGTCGGCTCTGTCTTCAAAACAGTCATTGCAGCAGCTGCGATCGACAATAAATTGGATGATAACAATAAGCAATATGATTGCAGCAAGAAAATCAATGGCGAAGAGGACTTAACATATCAGCATGGAATGTTAAATTTTACAGATAGCTTTGCAGTTAGTTGCAACAATACCTTTGGGACAATAGCGAAGAAGTTAAGTGATATAGATGAAAATTTAATCGAGGAATATGCAGCTAAATTATCATTGACTAGCCTGGTGGGGTGGCGAGGCAGTGTTTTTCATTCTCCTGATTTTAAACAATTTAGTGGCGAAGAAATGGGAAGAGTGTTTTTGAATGAGGAGGCGAAAAAGGATAAGAACTATGTTGCATTAACGGGAATCGGACAGCATGAGGTACGGGTTACACCATTAGAAGTGGCAAATATGATGGCGACTATTGCTAGAGGAGGAGAAAAGGAAAGTGTCAGAGTTGTTTCAGATATTCAATACAAAAATGGCACAACCTTTTATTCCTTTGATAAGCAAGAGTTAGATGGAGGAAAAATATCTCCTTATACCGCCTCAAGGCTCCAAAAACTTTTAAGAGAAGTTGTTACAAACAATAAAGGAACTGGCAGATGGTTTCAAGATCTTCCCTATGAAATTGCTGGAAAATCAGGAACGGCAGAAACAGGCGTATATAAAGAGGAGAAGCAGTTACATAATAAATGGTTTGCAGGTTATTTTCCTTATGAGAAGCCTAAATATGCCTTAGTAACAGTGAATTTAGATGTTTATTCAGACGAAGGCGGGGTCAACCAACTATTTGCAGAGGTAGTTAAAGGAATCGATAAAAAGCAGCAAAATGCTGCTCGCTAGTACGCCAATAGGTTCTTGCTTTTCTAAAAGTGTACTGCCATGTTAAAATATGTACAGTGAAAGAAGAAAAGTGAGAGTTAAATCAACTTATATAAAGAGGAAATGGAAAGAAAATAGGAGGAGAAACACCTTGAGTAATGAAATAAATAATGAAGGTAAAACGAGATATGCACAACGTTCTAAAAGAAAGAAAACGAATCTTATTTTAAATGGATTAATCGTTGCTGTGATTTTACTAATTGTATTTGTATCATATTCTATTTTTCATACAAATGATGAAAAAAATACAGCTAAAAATAAAGCAAACGAACCGAAATCAGGTCAAGAAGTATCGGATGAGAATAAAACAGCTGCTTCGACGACTAAATCAGATAATAAAGAGGAGAACACTACTTCAGAAGAAGAAAAAGAATCTGATGGGGAGGAAATTGTCACAGAAGGTGGCAGTGACTCGAATGTTATTAAAACGATTGAGAATCCTTCCTGGAAGCCTGTTGGAACATCCCAAACAGGGGAGCATGTAGCTACTTATTCAGAAGGGGCAGACTGGAACGAACAAATTAAAGCATTATCTTATGCAACCGGCTTAGATAGCGGGAATATGACTGTTTGGTTCCTTGGTAATAATAATCATGATCCTCAGAAGTCTATTGGAACAGTATCATCTAAAGATAAATCTGAAAAATATAGAGTATATATAGAATGGGTAGATGGAAGTGGATGGAAACCAACGAAGGTAGAAGAAATAAAAGACTTAAATATTCGTTAAACTCGAACTGGAGAATCAAGCTCCAGTTCTTTTTTATTGTTTTTTAAAACTGCTTTTTCATTTTAAAATGGACAACGGCGGTGTAATAAGGCCGACCATTCTCTAGTAAAGTAACTTGATGGGAGACAGAATGAACAGAAAGCAATATAGCTTTATTGACTTCTACTTGTTCATTGATTTTTTTCTCGATTGCTTTTAGACTTTCTCCTTCAAAAAACTCTACCTTATCTTCTATCATTTCTAATTGGATATTCATGCTTAAATCTTCCTTTCTTCCTAACAGTAAAAATATCATAACATAAGGAGACAATGGATTAATATTAATACATAAAAACAGTCTGATAAAGATTGAAAATAGGGAATAAACTTACTATTTTTTGCATCTTGATAACAAAAAGAAAGATATGATAAATTAAGAACAAGAAAAATTTAAAACCATAGTATACTTATAGGAATTATATATTTAAGAAAACAGGGGTGCAATGCTATGGGAAAAGAGTTTCTTGAGATTTTTGAACAATGGGCGGATTCTTACGATGACAGTCTCACTAACAATAAAGAATACGAAGCTGTTTTTCACAAGTATGATTATATATTAAAAATGGTAGCAGAACGTGCCACAGGGCATGTTGTTGAATTTGGGATTGGTACAGGAAATTTAACTGTTAAACTGATTGAAAAGGGGTTAACGGTTACCGCCATAGAACCATCTCCTGCAATGAGGAAGTTGGCGAAGGAGAAAATTAATACAAAAGCAACCATAATAGATGGGGATTTTCTACACTTTAAGCTAGATCAGCAACCAGATACCTTTGTAAGTACTTATGCTTTTCATCACTTAACCGACCAAGAAAAAGAAGAAGCGATTAAACAGTATAGTAATCTCCTCCCTTTAGGTGGTAAAATAGTGTTTGCAGATACCATGTATGTCACTAAAGATGCGTACGATGAGGCAATTAAGAATGCCAAGGAAAAGGAGCATCACCATTTAGCAGAAGACTTGCAAAGAGAGTATTATACAACAATCCCCTTTCTAACGGAAATTTTAGAGAAGTACGGTTTTTCCGCATATTTTAAGAAGTTGAATGACTTTGTATGGATGATGGAAGGGGAAAAAATAAGCGAAAGAGGTAAGTGAATTGAAAATCGCAATAATCGGTGCAATGGAAGAAGAAGTAACTTTACTACGTGAAAAAATAGCAAATAAGAAAGAACAGACAATCGTTGGATTTCAGTTTATTGAAGGTGAATTATTTGGGAAAGAGGTTGTTTTACTTCGTTCTGGCATAGGAAAAGTGAATGCCGCAATGAGTACAACGATTCTAATGCAAACATTTAAACCAGACTATCTAATCAATACAGGTTCAGCAGGAGGATTAAATCCAACTCTTGAAGTAGGAGACGTTGTTATTTCGAGTGAAGTACGTCATCATGACGTAGACGCCACTATTTTTGGTTATGAATACGGCCAAGTTCCACAAATGCCAGCAAGCTTTAAGGCGACTGAAAGATTAATTGCAGCAGCAGAACAAAGTGCAAAGGAAATTGGCAATCATTCTGTAGTGACAGGTTTAATTACAACTGGTGACTCTTTTATCAATCAACCAGAAAAGGCAGCCTTTATAAAATCAAAATTCGAGAATCTGCAAGCTGTTGAAATGGAAGCAGCTGCAATCGCTCAGGTTGCTTATCAACATAATATTCCATTTGTTATTATTCGCTCTTTATCTGATATTGCTGGGAAGGAATCCCATTTATCTTTTGATCAGTATTTAGAAAAAGCGGCTGTCCATTCAGCAAATCTAGTGTTAGGAATCGTTGAGAGAATATAAAGAAGAGCAGAAGGGGAAACCCTTCCTTTCTTTTCTTCTAAATGCAAGTAAACAACTAAGAATAATAAGTTATAGAGAAATTTTTGTCTAGAAAGAAACTTGTTATATAGGGGAAAAATAAGTGGGTGGTGTGGAGTTTGAATGTTTATCGAAATGTGCATGAGTTAATAGGTCATACACCAATGCTTGAATTGACTCATTTTTCATTACCTAAAAATGTTCATTTATATGCAAAATTAGAATTTTGTAATCCGGGTGGAAGCATAAAAGATAGACTGGGTTATGAATTAATTCAAGAAGCGTTAAAAAGTGGAAAGCTTACTAAAGGTGGTACCATTATTGAGCCTACGGCAGGAAATACAGGTATTGGGTTAGCTCTTGCCGCATTAAATACAGGAATAAAGGTAATAGTTTGTGTGCCGGAAAAATTTAGTATCGAAAAGCAGGAAATTATGAAGGCATTAGGGGCGGAGATAATTCATACGCCTACTTCCTTTGGCATGCAAGGGGCAATTGAAAAAGCGAAAGAATTGCAGCGGAACATACCTAATGCTTATGTACCAGGACAATTTGAAAATGAAGCAAATCCAAATACTTATTATAAAACACTGGGGCCAGAAATATGGAAGCAATTAAATTATCAGGTTGACGTATTTGTTGCTGGTGCTGGAACAGGCGGTACTTTTATGGGAACAGCCCGCTATTTAAAAGAACAAAATCCAGCTGTCAAAGCGGTAGTAGTAGAACCAAAAGGCTCTATTTTAAATGGTGGGAAAAGTGGACCACATAAAACGGAAGGCATTGGGATGGAGTTCATCCCAGTCTATATGGATACCCGCTATATTGATCAAATTTATACCGTTTCTGATGAAGATGCATTTGAGTATGTGAAGCTTGCAGCTCAAAAAGAAGGTTTGCTTGTAGGGAGTTCCTCTGGAGCCGCTTTATATGCCGCTGTACAGGAAGCGCAGAAAGCAGAAAGTGGCAGTAATATCGTTGTGGTTTTTCCAGACTCTAGTGATCGTTATATGAGCAAAAAAATATTTGATGGAGGGATTTAAATGAAAAGAAAAACAAAATTAATACATGGTGGAATTCCTGGAGACCTGCATACAGGAGCAGTGAACGTTCCGATTTATCAAGTAAGCACTTATAAACAAGACGGTATTGGCAATCATAAAGGCTTTGAATACTCTAGAACTGGAAACCCTACTCGCCATGCATTAGAAGAGCTTATCAAGGATTTAGAAGAAGGGAAAAGAGGCTTTGCATTTAGTTCTGGTATGGCAGCAATCACTGCGGTTATGATGCTATTTAAGAAGGGGGACCATATCCTCTTAACAGACGATGTATATGGGGGAACCTTCCGTGTGATGACAAAGGTTCTGAATAAGTTTGGAATAGAGGCAACCTTTATCGATACAAGTGATATTAACAATATCCAAGAGGCTATAAAAGAAAATACAGTAGCTTTGTATATTGAAACACCAACAAATCCATTATTAAAAATCACAGATATTGAAGCCGTTTCACGGATTGCAAAAGAAAAGGGATTATTAACGATTGTTGATAATACTTTTTCTACTCCTTATTGGCAAACGCCATTAACATTGGGAGCAGATATTGTCCTTCATAGTGCCACAAAGTATCTTGGTGGTCATAGTGATGTGGTATCCGGGCTTGTTGTTGTAAAGGACGAAAAATTAGGAGAAGAGCTTCATTTTGTGCAAAATTCAACTGGTGGAGTGTTAGGACCACATGATTCTTGGCTATTAATAAGAGGGATGAAAACACTAGGAATTCGAATGGAAGAGCATGAAAGCAACACAAGGCAAATCGTTAGTTTTCTAGAAAAACATCCAGCCATTGCAAAAATATATTATCCAGGACTGCCTACACATCCAAACCATGAAATTAGCAAGAAACAAGCACATGGCTTTGGAGGAATGGTAAGTTTTGATGTGGGAAGTGCAGAGAATGCTGATAAGCTTTTAAATAAAGTGAAATATTTTACACTTGCAGAAAGTTTAGGAGCTGTAGAAAGTCTAATCTCTGTTCCAGCAAGAATGACACATGCCTCCATTCCGCCTGAAAGAAGAGCAGAGCTAGGGATAACAGATGGTCTTGTAAGAATTTCTGTTGGATTAGAAGATGTAGAAGATTTAGTGGAAGATCTAAAACAGGCATTACAATAATGATCGACAAGAGATTTACGGATAGGAAACCTATTTGTAAATCTCTTTTTTTTATGGATGAATCGTGATGAAGCGCAATAATTTTTTCCATAATATCGCAATTTAGCTATTGATTTCATAAAGCTTAATCTACTATTCCTATGTTATGGTAATTATATAGTTTAGTAGAAAGTAGGGGAAGAAATGGAGAAAAAGATAAAAATTTTAACAGATAAGATATCTGATTATCAGCAATTTGGCACCGTTTTGCTAGCTGTTGGAGCATTTTTTTATATAGGAGTAATTATTCCTAAAATGGATAAGGTAACAGGTTATAATGAAGGCATGCTTATTACTTCAATTGTCTTCTTAAGTGTTTCGATTTTATTCTTTGCCAAAGCGAAGAAATTAAAAAAACTTTTGGATGAATGGAAAGAATCGTGATGGAGAGGAATAGGATGTTAGACAATGAGATGCCAGCTAAAGCAACACCCGAACTTATAGGAAGTGTGGAAACTTCGTATAATTGTTTGGGTTTTTAATTTGTTTAAAGATTGCTTTATGATGTTTGTTGTTATCGCCA
Source organism: Niallia sp. M35 (assembly GCF_050971705.1). Classification (NCBI taxonomy): domain Bacteria; kingdom Bacillati; phylum Bacillota; class Bacilli; order Caryophanales; family Bacillaceae; genus Niallia; species Niallia sp. M35. Next base: position 50,237 of record NZ_JBPCEP010000005.1, on the reverse strand, counting down.
TATGCGCTCGAAAGGAAGAGGGAGAAGGTAACAGAGTGATTGCTGATCAATGAAAAGAGACTTGGGATTACTCTTTTTCATTTATACGGATCTATCTTTTACACTCGTTTAATTGTGAATCCGCAGTACCTTATTGTAATAAAGATTACAATTGTCCTTCTGTATCATTTTTGGAATCACTTCTGACACATTGCAATTCTACGCTATTCTTTTGCAATGTCTCTGTGATCATTAGCTCTACTAATAATTTTCTAGATAACCTGTCAGGATCATAACAAATCACTTTGTGAATAAGTCCTGTTTCAATATCATCTTGTAACCTAGTCAAAGCTGACCTATTCATTATTTCCCCAGTTATTCCTTCATCAATATATTTAAGTTATTCCTCATTTTCAGCCAATTGAATACACTCTTCAATCTGACCGTTTATGCTGAACCCCTTTAATTGTTCCTCTGTCGATACCCGTGCGTAAATCCCTATCAAGATTATTTTGCTCCTCTCTATATTTTTTTACAATATAATGATAGCAATCTTGGATAACTTTATTCGTAATAGGGCCCTCGATAGACTTTCATGTTGTCATCACCTCATTCATTTATATGCGGTGATGGCTCGTACTTAGAATTGAAGGCTCTATTAAGAAAGTCATTGCTTTGTTTACTAACTATCTGGTAATCCCTATATAACTGCTTATTGAACACTTGGTGCAGTTCCCCAAGTGTTGTGTGGAAAATTTTCTTATATAATAAACAGGGCAGGTTAGTGCAAGCAGGAGAAATTTGGATTAATAAAGAATAAATATATTATTAAAGTGAATGGAGACAATATGATAAAAGAAAAAACACCATTTGTTATTGCCATTTCTGCTGTATCTGGTGGTGGAAAAACAACAATAACAAAACTTCTAAATCAGAAATTACATAATTCTAAGGTACTGTTCTTTGATGAATATGATTTCAATGGTCCAGATGATATTATTAACTGGGTAGATAATGGCGGAGACGCTAATGATTGGGATGTAAGTCCTTTAATAAAGGACTTACAAGTTTTATTAACGGAATCGCTTGATTATATAATCTTAGACTTTCCATTTTCTTATAAACATGGTCAAGTAAGTAAATTCATTGATTTCTCCATATTTATTGATACTCCATTAGACATTGCTTTGGCAAGGAGAGTAACTAGAGATTTTTGCAATAGCTCAACGGAGGATATTTTATCTGATATGAAAAATTACACATCTAGAGGTAGGCGTGGTTATCTTAATATGCTTGAAACAATTAAACCTGATGCAGACTTTGTTGTTGATGGTACATTACAAGCAGCAGAAGTAATAAATGTTATACTGGATAATATTAAAAATTAATCTTCTAATCTTATCAGTAAAATTATTTGCAACATTACATGTAAAGTAACCAGGTTCGTTTATCCAAGATGGATTAACGCTTTTTGAAATATAAGTCTACAGGGGAAGAATAGCCCAATATAGTTAATGGTTATTTATTTGAAATTTAGAATTATATAGGAGATGTTTAAATGAAAGACAACAAAGGGACAGCTATACTTATTCTCTCTGTTATAATTATCGTTGTAATTGTTTCGAGTTTTTTAAAGTAATAGATTAAATAACAGAAGAACCATGCTGTCATAATTTCTATGCAAAGGAAATAAACTTAGTGGATGCCGCGAGCTTCTTTTTTATTGTCCTTTATTCCCTTTTATATAGCCGAATGGAAAGACTATTCTTCCTCTTCATCAACTGTTTAAAAATAAGACTGTCCGCAAAAGTGGACAGTCTTATTCTTTTCTAAGTTCATTTACTTAAGCAGATCCAAAAATCCTTGCGGGGATGCCCAAAAGCGGATGCATACAAACTAAAAGTCTCATTTTCCAAAACCTTGATTTAGAAATCAAATAGTAAGAAAAGGATCCAGATCACTAAACGGCCGAGGGTGCCTTTCTCGATACTCCTTTGGTGTACATTGTTTTATCTTTAGAAAGTTTCGATTGAATGAACGTATACTTTCATAACCACATAAAAAAGCTATCTCTGAGATATTTTTCTCTGAATAGATTAAAAGATAGGATGCATGATTCACTCTTGTTCCGTTTAAAAAATCAACAAAAGACATATTAACATTATTATTAAAATATTTCGATAAGTAATTATAATTGTACCCTAAGTTACTAGCGATACTTTTTAAAGAAATTGCTTCGGTAAAATGATTCTGGATATAAGTTAATAATTTATGTAATAATTCTTGATCTTGCTTTTCTCCTTGAATTAAGCTTGTTTGTCCCATTAGCTCAGATAATAACAGATAAAGTGATGCTTTTTGTTCAAGAAGATTTGCATTATCATTAAAAAGCGCCTTAGTGAACAGGGTGTTGGCTGCCAATGATAGGTTAAAAATCGGATTTTTTAGGGAACTATTTTCTATCATTTTATAAAAAGTGGGGACATATTCAGGCGAAAAGACACAAATATTAGCACGAGAATGAGATTTTGTAATAAATGAATGAATTTCATAAGGCAGTATTAATAAAAATTGTCCAGCACTCACATGATAATTTTTTTGACTAATAATAACTTCCATTTCCCCCTCAAGGAGGAATAATACTTCAAAGCAACGGTGGAGATGACTTGGAAAGTTTAAATCAACGGTTTGATAGTTTGCTATTAAATTAAAATGGTGTGCTTCATATATTAGCATACGAAAAAAACCATCCTTTAGTGAATACTAAATTTTGTCTAGGATTATATAAGTTTTTACTTGTTGTGTCAAACCTATTGATGATAGATTTATTGGTAACATCGTTATTTTATTATATGAAAAGGAGACACGCTATGGAAAAACTTAGAATTGGAATGGTCGGCTATAAATTTATGGGTAAAGCACACAGTCATGCATATCGGGATCTTCCACTCTTTTTCCCAAATACTGTTCACCCTGAAATGAAGGTAATTTGTGGACGGGATCAAAATGGTGTGACAGTTGCAGCCAAGCAATTTGGCTGGGAGGAATATACAACCGACTGGAAGAGCCTGTTAGAACGAGATGACATTGATTTAATCGATATAAACGCACCTAGTAATGTACATAAAGAAATTACCATTGCCGCTGCTAAGGCCGGCAAGCATGTTTTTTGCGAAAAACCGTTAGCGCTTACATTAAAAGACTCACGTGAAATGCTTGATTTAGTGGAAGCTGCTGGTATTAAACATATGGTTGGATTTAACTATCGCTTTGCCCCTGCTGTTATGCTGGCTAAGAAGCTTATAGAGGAAGGACGTCTTGGAGAGATCTATCATTTCCGTGCTTGGTATTTACAGGATTGGCTTGTAGATCCCAATTTCCCTCTAGCCTGGAGACTTCAAAAGGAAATCGCTGGTTCCGGTTCTCATGGAGACCTTGGGGCGCATCTTATAGATCTGTCTCACTTTTTAATCGGAGATATTACAGAGGTTATTGGTATGAATGAGACCTTTATAAAAGAACGACCAATTCCTTCACAAATGATGGGCTTATCAGCAAAAGGTAGTGATAGTGATAAAAAAGGTAAAGTAACTGTTGATGACGCGACACTGTTCTTGGCTCGTTTTGCGAACGGTGCTTTAGGAAGCTTTGAAGCAACTCGCTTTGCTACAGGGCATCGCAGTACCAATTCCTTTGAAATCAATGGAAGTAAAGGTAGCGTTATCTTCGATTTTGAGCGTATGAATGAGCTACAAGTGTATTTTACAGATGATAAGGATGATGTGCAAGGATTTCGACGCGTATTAGCAACTGACCCTTCGCACGCCTTTGCTGAAAATTGGTGGCCGCCAGGGCATACAATTGGCTATGAGCATACGTTTATTCACGAGATGGTTGAACTTATGGAAGCCTTCCAGCAAGATCGACAGCCTGTTCCGAACTTTCGTGATGGTGTAAAGTGCCAGGAAGTCTTAGAAGCCGTTGATGTATCCATTAAAAATCGTCAATGGATACGAATTTCTGACGTTTAAAAAAGTTAAGGGAGCTGCTTATACTATGAAAAAAAATGCATTAATCGTTTGGGGTGGCTGGGATGGTCATCAGCCTGAACAGATAGCAGAAATTTTTAAAAGAATCCTCGAAGAAGAGAACTTCCAAGTAGAAGTATCTAATTCATTAGACTCCTACGCAGACAAAGAAAAATTAAAAAGCTTAGATCTAATTGTTCCCCACTGGACAATGGGAGAAATTGAAAAAAAGTATATCTTAAATATTTCTGAAGCAGTTGCTTCTGGTGTTGGTCTAGCTGGATGCCATGGGGGAATGTGTGATTCCTTTCGTAATAATGTTGACTGGCAATTTATGACTGGCGGTAATTGGGTTGCCCATCCTGGAAATGATGGTGTGGAGTACATGGTCAACATAAAACATACTTCTAGTCCACTATTAGAAGGGCTCTCGGATTTTAAAGTTACCAGTGAGCAATATTACCTTCATTACGATCCAGCTGTTGAAGTGCTCGCTACCACCCGCTTCCCAGTTATTCATGGACCACACTCTGCTAATAAAGCGGTAGATATGCCTGTAGTTTGGACCAAACGCTGGGGCTTTGGAAATGTATTTTATAATTCATTAGGGCATCAAGCTAATATCGTTGCTATGCCAGAAGTTTCACTCATTATGCGCCGCGGATTTCTATGGGCAGCTGAAGGAAAAAAACGTATCGAAAATGTAGACACAGCTTCTAGTTATGAAAACGTACGTAACTATACAGGTATGGGGGACAGTCAATAAGGAAGGATACAGCAAATACTATCAGAAACATAATGAAGCGGAGGATCTCTTATGAGGAAACTTAAAATTGGCATCATTGGTTGTGGAAATATTAGTTCCGTTTATATGGAAAACTGCCCGAAGCTTCCTTATCTCGAGCTGGTGGCTTGTGCAGATTTAGATACAGGGCGTGCCCGTACTCAAGCCAAAAAATTTGGTATACCATTGGCTTATTCCGTTGCAGAATTACTCTCGGATCCAGAGATAGAACTAGTGATAAACTTAACGATTCCTAAAGCGCATGCTTCCGTAACCATTCAGGCATTAGAGGCCGGTAAGCATGTCTATACAGAAAAGCCACTTGCTGTGACACGCGAGGAAGGACAACTAATTTTAGAAGCCGCTAAAAAGCATAATCTGCTCGTTGGTAGTGCGCCAGATACCTTCTTAGGTGCTGGTATTCAAACTGCTGTTAATCTGATTGAACAAGGAGAAATAGGAGTACCAATTGGTGCATCTGCCTTTATGATTGGCCGTGGTCATGAGCATTGGCACCCAGACCCTGCCTTTTATTATGATACTGGCGGGGGTCCTATGTTTGATATGGGACCTTACTACTTAACAGCATTAGTGGCTCTATTAGGACCGATTAAACGAATTTCTGGTTCCACTCGCATTAGTTACCCAGAAAGAACGATACTTAGTACACCAAAAGCGGGCACGAAATTGAAAGTATCAATACCTACGCATATTTCAGGAGTGATTGATTTCGCTTCAGGTGTAATTGGAAGCATTACGACGAGCTTCGATGCTTTCGGAGGTACATCGTTACCTCCTATTGAAGTCTATGGAAGTGAAGGTACATTACTTGTTCCTGACCCTAACACCTTCAGCGGTCCTGTGAAAATAAGAAAACGTGATGAAAAAGAATTTAAAGAAGTTCCTCTTACTTATGGATATACCCAAAACAATAGAGGTCTAGGCGTTGCTGACATGGCTAGAGCGATTATCGAAGGTGGAAAATATCGCGCAAATAGTGATTTAGCGTATCACGTTTTAGAGGCGATGTATGGCTTCCATGATTCATCAGATAATGGTCAGCATTATCTGATGAAAAGTACGTGCGACCGCCCAAAATCCTTGCCCTTAGAGGGACAGGAAAAGGAATTCGATTAGAAACACAAGCAAAATAAAAATATCTTTCCCTGTACTTCGAGCTTTTATCGAAGTGCAGGGTTAAAATTAAAGACTAAACAATAAATTGCCTTTATCCCCTTGCTGGAGAATATTTGATGAACATAATCAATTACTATTATCTTGCTGATTAAGATATACCTTACTGCGAATCAATTCATCCATAGCCTTTCCTATAAACATCTCTTCTTCTTTGTTAAAAGCACTAGGAAATAAGTAAGGATTTGGCTCCTCAAAAGAACCTTCATTATTTTCGAGCTGTTTTCTCGCTACATCATCTAATAGTGGTTCTACTTTAGGTTTCATAACAGATACCAACTCTTCAATGTGTGCAAGAACGTTAGTATCATTAGGTGCCTTTCCTTCTTGAATAAATCGTTTCATTTTACCAGTCCATGTGGCCATTTCCTTTTCTAATTCAAGTTGCACAGTAAGCGAGTGTAGCTTATTATGCACCGAATCGGACGAATGTTCACTAATCCAACGATTTCGAGCTTCCTCATTTTTCAAAGCATGAATGAGTACAAGCAACGAATCGTGATTGACGGGTTCGGGTCCGGAAACGATACTTTGAACGCGGGTAATGGCTTGTAAAACCGTTTCAATCTGTTTTCGTTTTCTTCCAGCATCTGTGCATAATTGACCAGTGTCATTGCTAAATTTTGCTCCGGTTGCTTAAGATATTCTGAAATTTCTCCAAGTGACAAATCCAAAAACTTTAGTAATAATATTTTTTGAAGCTGAGCGATGGAATTGTTGTTATAGATCCGATGTCCATGTTTTGTGTATCCAGAAGGTTTCAATAGCTCCATCTGATCATAGTGACGCAGTGTTCGTTCAGTGACTCCAGTTAGCTTTGCAAATTCTCCAATAGAGTAATTTTTCTCCATTGACATTTGTTATCACTCCCTTTCATATTGAACTTTAACACTTGACGTTACGTCAAAAGCAAGGACTTTTTTCAATTTTACTTTTATTATTAGGAAATTTAAATTAATGATTGTCTGTTCATCACCAAATCTGATACATTAGCTGCCGGTAATTACAACATCCAACTAGTTTTTTATAATACATTGCAACTTTTTTCGAATTTATCATTATTCTTGTTTTTTTCATTAAAAATAGTTAACATACCTTGTTGTCCCTCTAACATCATTTCTATTAACTTAGGCTTAAATTCTAATGCATGAGACACAGCATTAATTTCTGGTAATAAGACTAATCACCATGACCAACCAATGGTTTTAGTTTACTTTAAAATAATAAAAAACATAATAAAAAAGATACCAAATAGTAAATCTTCTAATTGCCAAACTTCACCAAATCACTTACAATAAAAGGTATAAATGACCATATTTGGAGGTATTATGAAAACAAAACAATTTACAATAGGTTATAATTGGGTTGTAACAATCCACGAAGAATATTCCTTATTCAAAGATTTAGCCAATGAATTTAAATACTCAGTTGTTGACTCAGATAATGAAACAATTACTATCTTTACAGTTTCTAATTCTCATGTAGATTTTGAACACACATCTTATAATCTACATCCTGTAGTTGGTTTCGATGACCAACGTACCATTGAAATCAAACATAAACCTTATGAAGAAGAAGAATAAGGCATTGTGCCTTATTTTTTTTGATTAAAAAAGACCTCACCAATTAAGGTGAAGGTTTTCTACGATTTTTAATTTTAGTCAAAATAAATATTAGATATTTCTCTTTAACAGTCCAGGTAACATAATCAATCCAAATAAATGGAACTATTTACCATAATGATCACCCTGCAAAATGCTGCATCTACAACAATAATGCCAGTAAAAAGGAAAGCCTTCATTACTTTTGGATTAATTTTATTAAATGATGAGCAGAGATTGCGGATATCGGTATAACAATAAGCCCAATAATTATAATAGTAAATAAATCAGCTGTCGGACTTAATGGAATCCATCTATTGAACACATAACCTACTAACTTCACATACACTACAAAAAAAACTATCATTATAAAATAAAAAATTATACTATTTTTATATCTGTTCATTTCCAATTCTCTCCCTTTTTGTATTTTATTATCCTCATATTAACTCTAAGTATGAAATATTTCTTTAATTTTTTGATTTAATAAAGAAAAAATGCCCATTCCAAAGAACAGGGATGTGTGAGGTAATCATATTGTATAACATATCTATTCAGATCATTTTATAGCATTTTGTCTTCAGGATAGTCTAAATTCCAGTTTTTCTTAGAAGGCTTAACCTCTTTTAAACTTAGCAGGAGTAGTATTAAGTGCTTTAGCAATTTTTGTGGCTTTATCCCTCTTTTTAACGATATAAGTTTTAGAAGATTCATTCTTAATAATAATAGTTCCACATTAAAAGATTTATTTATAGTCTCACTGTCTACAATAACTAATTCTTCAATTACCCTTTTCACAATTTAACGTTTGTGATTAAAAGTCATTCTAACTAAAAATTTTTGAGGTATTATTTTTTTGAATTATCTTTTACTGTTTTTAACCATAGTTAAAAACATAATGATGATAAAAATAATTGTAAATACAAATTATGTTAAACAATTTATTATCCCTCTAACTATATTCAATCGCTATTTTGAATGAATATCTAAAAGAACCAAAGGTTTGTTGACTTTTATAATTTTCTGTACCAAATTGGATTCGAAAGGGAAAAGCAACGAATTGAAAATTACTTTCCTTTTCCACGTTTGGCAGTTTAAAATCAAGTACCTTCCTTGATTTTGGAGAAATACTGCTTGGTAATCGGATACCTCCTCGAGTTTTGCACACTAAGATTTTCCCCTGGTGCATGTATATGTGTACATCAATGAAATAACATTATTCCTTCCATTTGAACAGCACACAGGAATAACAAAAACCCTAAAAAAGCGTGTGGAATATCCATTTTTTTAAAAAAAGGTTTACAAGATTGGCATTCGAGGATATAATTACCAATGTGAGAACAAAAAAAATCGAAGGAGGTTGAATAAAATGATCAGAATTTTACCAGAATTAAACAATGTAGTACTAATTGAATATTTAACGTACACGAATTCAACCGCTTCGGAATGGGATTATTTATCTTAGTTTTCATTTAACTAAAATTATCCAACCGCAGGGTAGTCGTGTCCTGCGGTTTTATTATGCCCTTTTTAAGCCGCAGATCAGTCTATTTGCGGTTTTTTTGTGCACTCACCAGAAAAAAATTCCATTTATGGAAAAATTTAAACTAGGAGTGAAAGAAAAATGACATTAAATCTAATTTTTTTAACAGTTACGTTTAAGAAAAAGCAATATACAAATGCTGAATTTTTACAAGAAATTGAAATGGAAAAGAGAATAGAAGAAAATCGCAGAAAACTCCATGAAATGGGCTATAGGTTGTAAAACATTCACATATAGGAGGTGAAGACATGACCTTAAATATTTTCTTTATTACCATAACTATAAATAGGAAAAGACCGACGGAAGAAGAACAGAATCATTTACAGGAGATCGAGCAAATATTCGAAGAAACGAAAACAAAGCAAATTCGTTCTGGATATTTTTCAAATTTCCATTACTAATAATAAATAGGAGGTATTAACTATGATAATAAATATGCTGTTTTTTACCATTACCGTTCATCCCAAAAAGATGACAGCCGAAGAAATTACTCATCAGCAAATGATTGAAGAAATCATGGAAGAAAATAGAAGAAAACAATATTCAATCATACGTTTCTAAAAAAATAGAAAAAAATAAAAATTAAGGAGAGGTGGATAAAAATGTTTTTAATTATTTTACAGAGTCGACAATCAATCTTATGGGCGGATAAAGACACAGACTAACGTAGGGAAAGAAATATAATGTAGCAAGCCACCAAGCATGAAGAAATAAGAAAAGAACAAACAGTGGGAAACAGTAAGCCACACTGCTTGTTCTTTTCTTATTTTTTTAGATAGCGATATTCTAATAATCGATTTAAATCATTCATTTGCTCAAGTAACTTTTGCCCTACATTTGTTTCAAGTACCTTTTTCCGTTTTAATTCTCTGTCTACTACTCTTTTTACCGATAAGACATCGGTGCCATTTTCTAACACATCTTCTTTTGAAGTAAAGCGCTTATGGGCAACTAATTGCATGCCATAGGAATTATATAATAAGGTATAGCCGGCAATTCCTGTTTTAGATTGATAGGCTTTGGAAAATCCGCCATCTATCACAATCATTTTTCCATTCGCTTTAATTGGATTTTCTCCATTAATTTCTGCAACAGGTGTATGACCATTTATAATATGTCCCTGATCAGGGTTTAAATTAAATTCCTCCAAAATATGGCGGCAGACCTCTTCGTTTTCCCGTAAGGAGTAGTAAGGATTCTTTTTTTCTTTATGTGTTTCCTTTTCTTTAATAAAATAACGTTCAAATGTAGTCATATCTTTTTTGCCAAATAACGAGGAATTTTCCCCAGTCCATAAATACCAAACTAAATCTGTTGCAAAGTCATCAGTTATTTCAGGATGATTAAAGCTATAACGTAAATAATATTCAAATAGATCAAATAATTCTTTTCCTCGATAATCTTTTCCGTCTATACGCATCGATTTCATTGATCCATCTTTATTTAATGGAATACAACCATGGATTAATAAATTGCTATTATATCTTAAATATAAACTCCCCTTATTTATAAGAAAATGAATATGTTTTGCTAGTTTCTCAGAATGTTGAATCGAAAAAAGCAGTTTATTGATAACTTGCTCTTCTTCTTCTAAAAGGAGAGATGGATCTTTCGGATCAATTGTATTAAAACAGGTATTTTCAAGCGAATAAATTTTACCGTTTAAATCTATGGTATTATGCTCATAATCAATTTTTTCTAGAAGCAGGCGGTGATGCATTTGAAAATCAGGTCGCCTTTTAATAATAGGTATTTCAAGTTTAAATTGAATAATAGAAATAGCTTGGTGAATTTTTGTGATTTGTAAAATATTTTCGTCTGTATTTTCTTTGGCATTCATTTTTGGACGAAAAGCTTTGTTATCTTTATAATATTTATTTGCTAAGTTTAAGAGTGGACGTAAATTTATCCCATAAGCATCCTCAATAATATCTAAATTATCATATCTAGCACATATCCGAATAATATTAGCAAGACAGACTTTAGATCCTGCATATGCACCAATCCATAGAACATCGTGATTACCCCACTGGATATCCACGGAATGATAATCCATTAATGTATCGATAATTTTATCAGGATAAGGCCCCCGGTCGTATATATCGCCAACAACATGCAAATGGTCGACAACCAGTCTTTGAATAGTATAGGAAAGTCCGATAATTAGTTTATTAGCTTGTCCTAGTGAAATTATTCTGTTAATGATGCTTGAATAATAATCTGTTTTATTATTTAATTCATTTTTTTCATATAATAATTCTTCAATAATATAAACAAACTGTTGTGGTAATGCTTTACGAACTTTGGAATTGGTATACTTGGAGGATGCATAAGAAACTAAGCGAATCATTCTTTCAATGGTATCTGCATACCATTTATCTAGTTCTTTCGTATGTATAAATGAATTCACTATTCTTTTCAATTTCTCTTCTGGATAATAAACCAAAGTGGCGAATTCATCGATTTCAGCACTTAAAAGCTCATCTTTAAATAAATCGCGAATTTTCTCTTTCACATTTCCTGAACCATTTCTTAATACATGTTGAAAAGCATGAAACTCACCATGCAAATCGCTGACAAAATGCTCCGTTCCCTTAGGAAGATTTAATATTGCGTCCAGATTGATGATTTCTGTTACTACTTTTTCTTCCGAATCATACTTTTCTGTAAGCAAATCTAAATATTTCGTATCCATTTGGTCCACCCCCGAGTAATAGAAAAAAGTTATTAATATATGTATTATACAAGGTAATAAAAAGATTTTAATAAGATTTTAATAATAAATGGAAAATAAAACGTAGCCTCGTAGCAAACTGGGAGATTCTTCTATGTTCAGCCTGTGAACTACTAGCAGCAAATCGAACCTTTACAGCTCTTTTTTATCGTAGAAAGGTATTTCCTGACACTACCCACAATATGCAGACAATAAACCAAAATAAAATATATTTTCCAAAGTTTATTGTCGGTTGGACATGCAAAACCTACTCTCTTTTCACATAGTAATGAAGTATAGGCAAATGTCCTTGAATGTGGAGGTGGAAAAATGTCTGGAATCTTATTGTCAATTGGAGCTTTACTCAAAGAATTAGTTTTTCTTGTGTCCTATGTAAAGAATAATGCATTTCCCCAACCATTATCAGCGAGTGATGAAAAAAAATATTTACGATTGATGGCTGAAGGAGATTCGCATGCAAGAAATATGTTAATAGAGCATAATTTACGCTTAGTTGCTCATATTGTAAAAAAATTCGAAAATACAGGTGAAGATTCAGAGGATCTAATTTCGATTGGAACCATTGGACTAATAAAAGGGATAGAAAGCTTTTCTGAAGGAAAAGGAACAAAATTAGCTACTTATGCTGCTCGATGTATTGAGAATGAAAACTTTATTACAGTAGGGGAGGGCGAGTAACAAAAAAGATAACTCGCCTTAATTATTTATTATAAAAATAAATTGAAAAAAATTATAGTTATCAATAGGATTAAGACCTCAATTAACCATAAAAATGTATATCGCTTTACTGTATTGAGTACATACTTTTTAGTATCCCTTAAGTGTCTATAATTGAACAGGTTATTGAGTTCTTTTTTATCAAAAAGATCTCTATATATTCTTTTAATTCTGTAAAAGTAAACAATATTCTTCTTTAAGTCATTCATTAATTGACATCTGATAATAAAAAGGTAAATTACAGAAATTAACAAAAATACTAATGATAAATAATATATTTGACCAGTAAATAAGTTTTTCAAAAAATTATCGGATAATGAGTTAAATATAAAAATAGATGTGAAAAATGTTAATACTGTTAAGTTGTTATTTTTGAATCCTGCAATGAAAAATTGAGAAATTTCAGTGCTTTTGATTGAAAGTTCTGTTGCAACTTCTGCAACTTTATTTTTTGTTTCAATATATTTTTCAACATTTTCTTTTAAATAAATTGCATGAGCAGACTGAATGGAATTAAAAGTATCATTTATTAAAATTAACTTATTGGTTTCTAAGATCAAATATCTTGAAATGATATTTCTAGAAAGATCTAGCTTATCATGGATATCTTCATTACTGTATACCCACTGATAAATTTTATAAAATACATCACATTCTAAAAAATTGGTTGTTTGAAAGTTAACTTTAAAATCAACAAACTTATGTCCAATAAAAGAAAATTGAAAATCCTGGTTATTAACGATATCTGATGCATTTGCTAAAAATGATGCGGAAAAAATTATTTTTAGTTTGTTGAATAGATTAGATAAATTATTACAACAATTCTCTAAATTCAAAAAGTCTTCAGGTATAACTTGATAGTCAGATAACATTTGCGGATTTGTATTTAGTTTTCGAAGTTCAAGTGTTTTTTTTCTTTGGTCTAAATAGAAAGGGTTGTTGTTTTGGAATTGAATATTCTGTGAAGCTATAATAAAAAGATTACTTCTAAAATAAACTTTTGATTCCGCATCGTTTTGGACTTCAAATACATTATAATGATCGAAATCCACATGTTTTTGAATAATATTTAATAAAAATTTTAATTTCCTGCTATTTAAATATTCATAAATTAAGGATATATCATATATTGATCTGATATTATTTGACATATTTTTAGTTATCTCATAAGTAAACTTTAAAATAGAATCAGACTCAATATTTTTGTTAATACTTTCCAAAACCAAAAAATCAGGAACAGTTGAATTATTTATCTGAAATGAAAATGGTTCTCCATCATCAATAGATAGATTTAAAGTTACAGAGTCTCGAGAATTGACATGAGGAAGCAAAGAGACTAACTCATCCCATTTTAATTCTTCCTGTATGTCGTAAAGTTCAAAAACCAATTTATAGGACTCAAATGTTTCAGACTTATCAAGGATTTTTATATTTGAAGAGTACTGTTGAAATGAATCCAATATGTTTATCACTTAATTCTCACCTCTATTCTTTAAATTGTTCATATAATTTATTACTTATGTTCTTAATGACTAATACTTTTTCTCCTGATTCATCATCTTCTTTAGCCAAAATTACTTTTTTTAGATCTTCTATATAATCTGATGTGCGTAGTTCAATTTTATCAGAAACTTTATAAGAACGTTTAAATCTATTTTTAATTCTTGTATTATCAATATCAAATGCAGCGTCAAAATTCTTATTCGTTGGTAATTGTTTAAACTTATTCTTTAAAACTTCTGTATTTACATCAATACTTGAAGGCTTATAATCACCTATAACGTAGTTTATCATATCATCTAGTTTAAATGATGTATTTGTAGTAAAATAACCGGTCAAATTGTTTCTAAACTCTGTATAATCACGGGGTGATTTCTTTTTTACATAATTAGTAAGAACACTATCTATTGCATTAAATGCATTTAGTGTGTTCTTTTCATTGTTATGTAATTCAGTAAGTTCCAAGAAATCTGTGGACCAAAAAGTGGCTATTTTAGCTTGTGTATCTGAAACTTCAATACTTACTAGCTCATATTTTTCGTCTTCTAGTTTGTAAGAAATACTACACGTTTTTTGAGTTGCTTTTTCTTCTGGTAAACCAGCTTTATAAGTTGAATCTTCTAGATTAAGAAAGTTTGCTTGATCTATTTTAGAAATTAAAATATCCAGTTTTTCTTCTTCAATTAAAAGGACAACAGCTAAACTTCCTTTTTTAGGAGCTTGTACATTTGGATATCTTTGCATTGATAATTTTTGAGCATAAAGTAACTTTTCCGCAAGCCTCTTTGTTTTAGATTCGAAAATCGACATGAAATTTTCTTCGTTAAGATTATCTATTATAGAATTTACTATTTGAACAAGCTCGGTAGCTGATCTAGAATATTTATAACTTTTCTTGTTCTTAGCATTTAGATCCTGTATGCAAACTTTATTTAAAAAAGACTGAAAATCTGTAGTCCCAATATTAGCTGTATTTATAGTGTTTGTTATATTATCAATTTGATAAACTGACATATATTGTTGAATATCATTTTCAGTAATTGTAGACATAATGACCATCCTTTATGTGCGAATTTTTTATGAATTTATTCTTGTACTGGGCTATATTTATAAAATGTTTCATTGCTTCGATCAAGAAGGTAATAACTTTCATCTTCACTATTTTCACTCTTGAATACTAATCTATCTTGATCAAGGGTATATTGCATTATTGTGTTAGAGTTATTGAACTCTTGTTTTGTAATTGTTTGAACTTTGTAATTAATTTTATTTGCTGATGAATTAAAATAGTATCTATATAAAAATAATAGAAAAATAGGATGGAAAAGCACACTAAACCAAGAAGACAAATCAGTATCTCCTGGGACTATGAAGGCGAAAGTCATTGCACCTTGAAATATAATACTGAGTGTATAATTAATATAAAAATTTACTGAAAATATTTTCATTTCTTTAATCTTATCATGTGTTTTTCTAATTTTGTTAGTGGGTTTTAGGCCCATAATGACGAAATTAATAAGCATCGGGATACTGGTAAGACAATAGAGAAAGAGAATTACAATCATAATCATATTAGATATTTCTTGCTTTGAAATTAATTGATAAAGAAAACTTAGAGCAAAAGTTACTAGTATACCCATTAATAAATAAGCAAGAACAATAAATATTATTGTACCTAATGATCTAACAAATTTTCTTGTTAATGCCTCATGTTTAGGAATAAACAATGCATCAAAGTCGCTATAAGTGCTATACTTATTGATTTGCTTGATAACAGGGAAGTAAGGAGTTAGTGCTAAAATAATTGCCGTTACTACTGCCCATGGCTTACTTATAAAATTTAAAATAATAGTGCTTACTTCAGTAATGTGTGAATCCAAAATATAATTTCCTCCATTGTATTTAAAATATCTCCAAACTCCACAATCGCTCCTTAATCTGAACAAACCCATCTACCTTATGTTGATAAATCAATTCCAAGCGATAGTGTGCAAATTCCTCTGTCACAAGGAAGTGATCCGCAATGTCAGAAATAAGGATTGGTTCATTGATGGCGGTTTTATATAGTGCCTTTAAAAATTTATTAGGCATAAGCAGATAGGCAGCCATTCGTTTAGCCTGGTGTTCTTGTTTGTTGCGAATATACTCATCAGTTAGCAGCTGTGAAGAATAGTGGGAATAGCAATGACAAAACTCTTCTGCAAGAAGAAGTCTTTTTTCAATAGGGTCAAGTTCTGGTTGAATGAAGATAGTGCCGCGTCTACCCACAGAGTCAGGAATAGCGTAGGATTTTAGATGTTTGATAGACTCATAATCAAAATTAGAGTCAAAGAAGTTAACGTCTAATGGTTTTATATTGACTCCATACCGCCAGCAAATATCGTACATATCAATTTCATCTGGTTGTAGGTAGTTAAAATGTGAAAGGACTATATTTGCTTTTTTCTCCCATCTATCTGTGGTTGTCTTGATTTGTTGCATTATCTAACTCCTATAGTAGATGTTTTCATAGATTTCAATTAATTTTGGAAGGAAGTTGAAGGATTATTTTGAAAAGACGAGTATATAGACCTGTTTTCCTGTAAATCCAAAATTAGTGCTTAATTACCATATGTATGTTAAAAATATACACGATTACAAGTAATCGTGTTATTATCGTTTTAAATTACTAATCTAAGTCACAGAAAACTTTATAGGATTGACTTAGTTTTGTATAATTATATACAAAAGAGGTGAATTAAATATGTTAAAAGGTTTTGAACAAGAATTTTCAAAGAACTATTCTTTATATTCAGAACTAGCAGAAAAAAGAGCAAATTCAACATTAAAGCTTACAAATGAAGAGATAGTTAAAGCAAAGGCATTCCAGGCTTTAAAAGATATAGAACTTCAAAAAATAAAAGAAGAATTAGAAAATAAACACAATCAAAGATTAACTATATGGAAAATTCTATTTGGGAGTCTTTATTAATTTAACAGTATCACCCACCTGTATTGGTTTATTTGATAGTCTAAGACCACCTGTTACTTGAGTGTAATCAATATTTAATCGTTTTTTCTGCGACAAATTCAAGTTATCTCCTAATTTGTAAATACTTGACAGGAGAGCGTCGCTTGTAAGAGAGTTACTACTACAATAGCACATTTTTTCTTGAACTTCTGATACTATAACCGTATCTTTTATTGAATGCATATAACCTAATAATTCACCAGTATCGGGATCTTTAACTTCGCTTCCTTCTTCATCTAATATTTGGAATTTGTCACCGATATTGACATCGTTACTTAACCCAGCGTTAATTATCACAGTGTATTCATCAATAATCTTTACAATTTTAAATTTATCAGTCATGATTTATTACTCCTTTTGAATCTATATTAAGAGCATTTTTTAACGTAGTTTCATTTGGTTTGTCTTCTTTCTGATATAAAATATGAAATAGTAAGCTGCTTTTAGCATCTTGTATGGATAAACTATGATAAAGCTGGTCTATCTCATTATTTTTTTGTTCTATCATTTTTTCTAAACTATCTTGATTATCCTTTGCTTTATTATGTCTAGTTAATAGGTCATTATAATTCTTCGCATATTTCTTAATAAGGAAATATCCTTTAAATATTAGAACACTGAGTATAATGATAATTAAAGAGAGCAAGATTATTATGACTATAGTTGGTTTAAAGTTTATAATTGCAAAATATATAGTGAATAAAGTAGCTATGACCGAAATAACAGTATATATTGTGCTCCATAGTTTAATTTCAATGCTAACTGGTTTACCTTCCAAGACAATCACCAACTTTAAATAATAATAGAGTTAGTATTATTCATCATCCAACTCTCCAAATCCATATCCCTTTTTCTCATCATCATCTTCTTTTAGAAACATATCTCTAGCTTTCTGTAATCTGATGAGTTCTTTAATTTTCTTTTCTGGATCTTTAGCAAGGTCATGGAAAAGGATAGGGTGTTTCTTCAGTTCTTCGAAAATTTTATATTCTTCTTCAGTAAGGTTAATCTGCTGACCTGCAATAGTTATATTATTATGTCCTGAAATTAGATAATCGGTAGTTACCTCGAAAAATTTAGATATTTTTAATAAGGTATCATAATCAGGTTGACGGTTTCCTTGTTCATACATAGCGTATGTAGTTCTACCTACACCAATAATTTTAGCAACATCTTCTTGTCTTAATTTGGCTTTTTTTCTTAATGATTCGAGCCTTTTACCAAGCATGTATTTTCCTTTCCCTTCCATACTTTTATTTTATTATAACGTCACAAAATGTGACTTGAAAAGTTTTTCTGCAAAATGTGTAATTTTATATTTACAAGTCACATAATGTGTAGTATATTTTAGTTACACATTATGTGACATGGAGAGAGGAGGCGGTTTATGAGACAGTGGTTAATTGATTTAAGAGTTAAGAAAGACTTAACTCAATCGGAGGTCGCTAAACAAGCCGAAATAGCAAGATCAACTTATGCAATGATAGAGTCGGGAGATAGAAATGCATCAGTAACTGTTGCCAAAAAAATCTCTCAGGCTTTAGATTTCGACTGGATAATTTTTTTTGAAGATTAATGTCACGAAGTGTGTATTTTTATTTAGAGGTGGTGACGATTTGAACCAAAAGATAGAACAAATTAGACAGCAGGTAACTCAACTCAGAATAGGAGGCGATTCCCATAAGTAAACAAAATACCAGCATCTACAAAATTTCAAATTTAGAAGAACTTCAACAGTTAATTCAGTTAGCGGCTGATCAACTAGAAGAAGTTCTAAAAACAATGACTTGCTTAGAGTCATTTGAAATTGTCTTGGAATTAGTTACACCACACAAAGATGCTGCTGAAAAAGAAGTTAGTATACTGCCTGTTTTAGTGGATGTAAAGAAATTAGATTTTAGTCAGATTGGGAAAGAATTTCGTCAACGTTTGCAAGAAGAAAACGATGATATTCATTCAAAATTTCAAGATTAGCCATAGTCGACGTTAGGAAAAATTCTTTAAAAACAAATTGTAAGTTTTCATTAATTGTTAAATCAAGCTTACCATCATCAGATTTATCAATTAACGCCTGCTTAAAACTTTCAGCGTGTTTGTTAATAAGATCTTCTGAACAAAAATTTGTAAAGTAGTGTAGAAAATCTTGAAAACTCAATTGATTATTATTATCCAACTTCTCCACCTCCTTCCAGTGTCAAAATTCGACAAGGAAGTGGAAAATCCTTCTATTGTTTCAAAGCGTTAATGGGCTTTAACAAATGAATAATGTGAAATTTTCAGACTGTAATTTTAAAAATATAACAAAAGGTAGTAAGAAAGGTGGTACCAAAGTGAAAGTAACAGTCATTAAGGGCCCCAATTATAAATTAGCAGAGAGGGAAGCCCACAAAATAATTTACCGAATTATCAGCGATAAACTAAAAAAGGAATCCTTAAAAACTAACAAGGAGGCCATGTAATGAATCAATTAGAACCAACTATTCTAAATGGAAAAAGAGTTTTAACTACTGTTCAATTAGCTGAAGCTTATAGAACTGAACCAAGAATTATTAATAATAATTTCGGGCGTAATATCAGCAGATACAAGGCAGAGAAACATTACTTCCTTCTAGAAGGAACAGATTTAAAAGAATTTAAAAGGAATCATCAATTTGATGAATCGTTAAACAGAGTAAACAAACTTTATCTATGGACTGAAAAAGGGGCATGGCTTCATGCAAAGTCACTCAATACTGATCAGGCATGGGATGCCTATGAAATGTTAGTTGATGAGTACTATACCATTCAGGAAAATGTTGTTCCATTATCAAAAGACCAAGCACTTGTGACTGTATTACGAACTACAGCAGATTTGGTTGAGGGGCATGAGTCCATAATTAAAGAACAACATGAAATTCGAAAATTAATTAGTCAAGTAGATCAGAAGGTAGACGAACAAATAACCTTAGATTATGGAGAGCAACGAAGACTTCAAAAAGGTGTGGCAACCAAAGTATATGAAGTCTGTGATGACCCTCAATTGCGGCCAAAATTATTTAGAGAACTTTACCGAGAAATAAAGGATCGTTTTGGCGTCGCTAGTTATAAAGATGTAAAACGAAAAGAATTACAGGCAGCTTTACGCTATATCGAAAATTGGATACCTAGAAAAGTATCTTAACCTATTAATATTGTATTCTTGAAAACTAAATAGATGGAGGCGAACAGAGTGGCGAACACTTTGAGCAAAACAAGACTTTACTCTCCTTCAGCGATAGGAGATATCTTAAGAATTTCAAGAGAGCGGGCACGTCAAGAGGAACAACGCACGAAAAAGTATATGGCCGAAGCCCTTGGAATTACAGTTGAAAGATTAACAAGAATGGAGCAAGGAACATCGCAAGTTCCCTTTGAAATTGCCCAAGAATGGTGCTCCATTCTAAAAGATTATACGGCATTGAAAAAAATCAAGCATATATACGGACTAGCATTACCGCCAGTAGATCCATGGCTTCTGCAATCAATTCCTAATCAATTAACTAATTTTATTCAACAAGCTACTGGTGCGATTGAAGCAGCTAAGAAATTGCTACATATGAGTAAACAACTAAGATACAACGATCCCATTTCAGAGTCTATGAGGCATGACATGCTTAAATATGCGGAAGAAGTTCTAGACGTCCAACAAGCATCTGACTGTGTATTAGCTGCACTTCGGATAAATTGGGATCTAGATTACGAAATCCTCGTAAAGAACTGGATTCAAGAAGCGATTGCTGACAGAGTCATCATTCCGTCTGTATCACAGTTTGAAACGATTAGAAAAGAAACATTTTTCCAGGAACGTGCAGGGAGGTAAATATGGAAATCAATCAATTCTTGGAGCAGGACAAGAAAAAAGTAATAGCAGAGCATAGAGCAGCTATGGCATGCCTTAGTATAAGTGAACATGCATTAATGCTTGGAGATTTAAAGAAAGCAGAAAGATATGCAATTGATTATATAAAGTCGGTACGTGAACTAAAGAGATTGGAGCAACGAAAAGTGGACCGGGAAAAACTAGTTGAAGTAACGGAAAGATTAAAAAGCCAAGGTATTCTATCTGCGATTGTAATGAAAATATAAGGAGGGAAACAAGATGAAATTTATCTTATCTGCAAGCAAATTAATGAAGGCTAGGGAAGTAAGTAAACTTTGTAGAGAAATGAAAGCTAATCCAGCTTTATTACTTGATATAGAGTTTCAATATCGTAAGAAAATCTATGATTTACAAAAAGAAAAAGCAGCTAGCTAAGCGGCAACTTAACTAACTGCACAATCTCAAACAATAGATTAGCTTTATTTTATCACTCTTAAAACAGTGTGGCAAGAACTCTTGTTCCTGCCATGATGAATAGGAAATTCAAATATCCCCCTCATTTGAAGATACTTTCCTGTTTGTCATGGTGTGAATAAGCACCACATTGATCTTTGATAACGTTATAGAAAGGAGGAATTAGATTGCTAGAACATCCACTAATTACACAAATCAATCAACTTGGTTACCCAGCAGAATTGGAAGAAGAAATAGAACATGCTGGATTAGATTATTACGGTGATGAAATTATTGAAGGGGATTCAGTGGCTGAATATAACGGAGAGACCATTCTGCAAAGTAATTTGCAGAGATACTTGAATGAAGAGTTTGGTTTTATCTTCAAAACAGCAGAATAAAAGCCCACTTGGCAGAGTGGGCTTAAGTAAAGCACATGTATTAAAACACTTACTTCTATAGTAAACAGATTCTATTAAAAAATCAATGTTGGAGGAATGTTTAATGGCAATTAATGAAAATGCAATTCCCACGAAAGAAATGTCTCGGCATGATTGGTTATTAGCAAGAACAAAAGGTATAGGCGGAAGTGATGCAGGGATAATCTTAGGACTAAATAAATATCGTACTGCATTTGAATTATGGCTTGAAAAAACTGGGCAAGTTGAGCCAGCTGAAATCAGTAACGAGGCAATTTACTGGGGAAATGAAATGGAAAATGTGGTTGCTAAAGAGTTTGAAAAAAGAACAGAGAAGAAGGTACGTCGCTCCAACTATATGTACAGTCATCCAGATTATCCATATATTATGGCTAACTTAGATCGCATGGTTGTTGGAGAATCCGCCATTTTAGAATGTAAAACAGCTTCAGCATATCTTGCTAAGGAGTGGGAAGCAGATGAAATTCCAGCAACTTATCTAGTTCAGGTCCAACACTATCTTGGAGTAACTGGAAAAGAAAAAGGATACATTGCTGTTTTAGTCGGTGGTAACAAGTTTATTTGGAAAGAAATAGAGCGTGATGAAGAACTTATCCATATGATTTTCGAAGCAGAAAGGCATTTTTGGGAGCACCACGTACAGCAAGGTAATCCACCAGAACTTGATGGTTCGAGTGCAGCTGAACAGTATTTAAAAGAAAAATACGATAAAGCGGAGAAAGATAAAGAAATTATTCTTCCAGCAGATTATAAATCTTTACTTGAACAATATGAAAAGATTAAATCAGATGAAAAGCTGGTTAAAACAGCAAAGACTGAAATTGAAAACAAAATAAAAGCTGAGTTAAAAGATGCTGAAACAGGTATAGTTGATAGCTACATCGTTTCTTGGAAGAATCAAGTTCAAAACAGAGTGGATACTAAGACACTTAAAGAGAAGTACCCAGATGTTTATAAGAATGTGTTGAAACCTTCTTCCTTCCGTAAATTCGCAGTGAAGGAGGCTAAATAATGGCTACTAATCAAGCGCTAAAGAACCAATTAGCAAATAAACAAAGTGGAACACCACAGCAAGTATCAGCACAAAATTTAGGGTTGAAATCCTTGCTAAATACACCGACCATGCAAAAGAAATTTGAACAAGTTCTTTCAAAAAAAGCACCACAGTTTATGGCTTCTATTTTGAACTTATATAACGGAGATCCAGGGCTTCAAGCTGCAGAACCAATGTCTATTATCTCGAGTGCAATGGTTGCTGCATCATTAGACTTACCAGTGGACAAGAACCTCGGTTATGCATGGATTGTTCCTTTCTACGATTCAAAAAAAGGAGTGAAAGCAGCGCAGTTTCAATTAGGATATAAAGGCTATATCCAATTGGCCCTTAGGACAGGTCAATATAAGAATATTAACGTTAGTCCTATATATGAAGGTGAGTTAAAGCGTTGGAACAGAATTACGGAGGAACTGGAGTTAGACCTAGACGGAAAGGCTAGTGAGAAAGTAATCGGTTATTGCGGTTTTTTTAAACTAACAAACGGTTTTGAAAAGACAGTCTATTGGACAAGAGATGAAGTAGAAGCTCATCGTATTAAGCACAATAAGATGAAGGATAAGAAGGCTATGAATAACGTATGGAAGTCTGATTATGATGCAATGGCCATGAAAACGGTAGTGAGAAATATGCTAAGTAAATGGGGAATTCTTTCTGTTGAAATGCAGAAGGCTGTTTCAGAAGACGAAAATGAAGAACGTGAATTAAAGAATATAACAGATGAAGTAGAAGAATCAACAATAGATGATAATGCAAACATTATTGATTATGAAATAGATAATGAATCAAAAGAAGAAAAGCCTAGTTTTGATCAAGGAAGTATTGATTTTGAATGATAGGTAATAAAGTTCCTTATCGTGTGCTCTTGCCAGAAAGACTGTTTAAAGAAGCGCAGGATAGGGACCATTTAAAGACACTTGTCCTACTGTATATGCGACATTATCCAGATTATGTTGTGAAATCTGTTAGAGATGGTTTTGCGATATGTTATAGGAGATAGGAGGGGTTAAACAGCATGAACTACATAAAAGAGCTTAACGCATTCTATGATTGGCTCGAAATAAATGAACTGTCACCATCAGCGATTAATTTATGGTATGCATTGATGCACATAAATAATAAGGCTGCATGGGCAGAAACATTTACGGTAGCCGAATCGGTGTTATGCGTTAAGACAGGTTTAACCGATCGTACCCTTCGAAAAGTAAGAAACGAATTGAAGCAAAAGAATAGAATTGATTTTATTTCTAGAAAAGGAGGAAGGGCTCCAATATATAGAGTCATTTCCTTCTACTCTACGGAAAATAATTCCGCGGATAGTTCCGAAGAAAATAAACCTACGGAAATAAATTCCGCAGATAGTGCCGGGGTTAGTGCCGAGGGTAGTTCCGTAGGTAGTGCCGGAGATAGTTCCGCATTAAATAAAAGAAAAGAAACTAAACCAAACGAAACAAATACAGCTGCTGTTACTAAGCGTTCAAATTATTTTGATGAATACATGATCTGCTTTAGTGGACAACCTTCTCCAATACAGATTCAGGAGATAAATAGCTTTATAGACAAAGATGGTCTACAAGAAGAGGTAATTTGCTTAGCATTCCGTAAAGCTTCAGAGAATGGAGCCAAGTATCCTTATGCCAGGTCTATCTTAAATAGCTGGTCTAAAAAAGGAATACGAACTGCTGAGGATGTCCAAAAAGAGCAAGAACAATTTGAGGCTAATCGTCAGCAACAAGTTAGCCAAAAGAAGGGCTTTGCTCCTATACGAAAAGAAAAAATACCAGAGTATTGGGACAGCGAAAATTCTCACGAAGAGCAGCAAATGGATTCTGACGAATTAGAAAAACGAAGAGTTGCACTACAAGAACGTATAAGAGCATTGAAGTGAGCCTGAAAGGAGCACATATATGGCAAGAAATAAGTATGGCAATAAAAAGACAGTGGTAGATAATATCACCTTTGACAGCCAAGCCGAAGCTACATATTACTTGCAGCTCAAATGGCTATTACAAGCAAAACAAATTAAGTCTTTTAAATGCCAACCAAGATTTCTTCTTCAGGAAGCATATACAAAACAGGATGGAAAGAAAGTCCGGAAGATTGAATATGTAGCAGATTTTGAGATTCATAACTTGGATGGATCCGTGGAAGTGATTGATATCAAAGGAGCAGAGACAAAGGAGTTTTTGCTTAAGAAAAAGATTTATGAATACAAGTTCGATATTCCACTAAAGGTACTAGCTTACGAGGAATCATTGGGCTTTATTGAGCTAGATAAACTAAAAAAACTAAGAAAGGGTGCTGTTAGTGGCAAGAAGAGTCGTAGTAACAAAAGCAGTCAGTCTCGATTGCGAAGTATTACAAGTCCTAACAGTATACGAGGAAGGATTAGGCAAACAAGAAGTACGTAAGGAAAATCCGTATAGCAAGCAACATGGGGTGCTATACCCAAGAGGTAAAAGTTATGAATACAAGTGAAATAATCCAAGGAATATGCGTGGATACCGCCAATACAACAGTACTAATAGAGGGCCAAACATACTTTTTATTTCCTAATGGTCCTAACTACTTTTATGTATCGGTATTCCCAGATAGTAAAGCGCATAAGGGCTGTTACCAATCAAGGTGTTTTCAAATCATAAAAAAGATTAAAGAAGAATGGCCAGCAGAACCGAAAGGACCATGTTTGGTAAGTGATTATGACAAAGAGAAGGTCTATAAAGCACAGCTGGTATGGAGGAAGCCAGGATATAGAGGAACGGAGCTAAAAGAGTATTTTATTCGTTTGAAAGTGGAGTATCCAGAACAGAAATTAAAGATTAATTTGGTGGATAGCTGCTACTTCTATGATCAATACGAAAACGGACAATTCGAAGGTTTTAGAGGATGTTTTCCACTCCATTGGTTTGGAGAGATGGAGGAAGTACTAGACACTTATAACCAAGAGTTTAGTGAGAAGGAGCAAATAGTTGTCACAGAACGAGTTATAAATGGATATGAACAGTTATCCCTATTTGATTAAAAGAAGAGGGATTAATAGAATAAGAGACTTTAAAAGTCTCTCAAAGATAGAACAGGTGTTCGGATAATACCTATTATACATCTTTGAGAGGAGAAAAGAAAATGAGTTTAAAAGAAAACACTATTTATCAAATGGATTGCTTAGAAGGAATGAAGTCTATTCCTGATAATTCAATCGATCTTATTCTATGTGATCTTCCTTACGGAACGACACAATGTAATTGGGATAGCATTATTCCGTTTGAACCACTTTGGGAACAATACAAAAGGGTTATTAAAGAAAATGGTGCTATTGTTCTTACGGCGAGTCAACCGTTTACTACGGCATTAATTGCATCAAATATGAAGTGGTTTCGATACGAATGGATTTGGAAGAAAGGTAATCATATAACAGGATTTCCAAATGCAAACCGAATGCCATTGAAAAATCATGAAAATGTATGTGTATTTTATAAAAAACTACCAACGTATCATCCGCAGGGCTTAATACCAATACAGGCTAAGAAAGTGAAAAAAAGTCCTAAAATGAAAGTTCTAGGCGAACGAAATGCAACATTAACAAAATCACATTATGTAAGATACAAAAACTTTCCTAAGAGCGTTTTGGATTTTCCAAGAGATAGTAAAACCTTTCATCCCACTCAAAAACCTTTGTCGCTTTTTGAGTACATCGTTAAAACATACACAGATGAAGGGGAAATAGTTTTGGATAATTGTATGGGCGGATTTACAACGGCGGTAGCTTGTGACAATACAAATAGAAGATGGATAGGGTTTGAATTACAGAAAGAATATTGCGAGGTTGGGTTAGAACGCATCAATGAAAATAGAAAAAATCTGGGATTACCTATGGTAAAGATAGAAACACATATTTAATGATGGAGGCATATCAAGTGATTTTACCACTTGATATGCTTTGGAAAATACAGAGGATAAAGAAATAATATGAAATTCTAATATGATAAGCAGTTTATTTATTGCCCAGGATGCAAAACATTTGTTGCACCAAGTAAATTTCCGTCAGGATCTTGAAAACTAAAACCTCCATAGCCGTGGTTGGGATCAATATTTAATGTACCGACAAGTACGTCTTGCTCTTTAAGCCAACTATGAAACTCGGCTAATGAAGGAGTGAAGAAGTCGATTATGCTATGTACGTTTTCTGTAATTGTATTTTTGAATGATAGTTTGTTTAATTCTTCTGTTTCGACCAAGTAGATTGTTGGTACGCCTTTAGATTCAAATGTAAGCATAGCAGTAACACTATCTTGATAATGAACTTTTAAGTCAAAAATAGCTAAATACCAATCTAGTGATTTTTTTAGATTCGAAACCGGAATTTCCAAGGTTGCAACATGTGGTGTGAATTTACCCATTATAAGACCTCCTAAAATTAATCGTTATTTAATTATTAGCTAAGAAGATAAAATTTCCTTTATTTTATTCAAATAATATAAGAATTATTAAGTTTACTAGGTTCATTACGGATCACCATCACTAGTAGCAATGAGAGGAATAAAAGAATCTAGTTATACAAAATGTGAATTTGAAGAAGTTTAGTAATTTATGTGGGTTAGAAAGGAGTAAAAATGGTGATACCAAGAATTTTACATTATCCAGGTTCGAAATGGAGTATGGCCAGCTGGATAATTAGCCATATGCCTGAACATAAGACATACTTGGAACCTTTCTTTGGATCCGGAGCAGTGTTTTTTAATAAACCAAAATCAAGTATTGAAACAATAAATGATATGGATAGCAGTGTGGTTAATCTTTTTAAAGTCATAAGAGATAATCCGGAAAAGTTAGCCAAACTTATTGAATGGACACCTTTTTCAAGAGAAGAATATTATTCCTCCTATGAATTTGAGACAGGAAATGAACTCGAAGATGCAAGAAGATTCCTAGTTAGGTGCTGGCAAGCGATAGGAGCTAAAACAAGTGATAGAACAGGATGGAGAAGTCTTATTTCTTCAAATGGTCCAGATGTAGCAAAAGAATGGAGTAAACTTCCTGAAAAAATAATAATAGTTGCTAAACGTTTAAAGGAAGCACAAATTGAGCATCAACCAGCTGTAAAGTTGCTTGAAAGGTATCAGAGAAAAGAAGTTCTCATTTATGCAGATCCTCCTTATATTTTGGAAACTCGAACTAAAAGACACTATAAACACGAAATGACAATAGAAGATCATATTGAGTTGTTAGATATATTAGACCAACATCCTGGTCCAGTTATTCTTTCGGGATATGCACATCAGGTTTATGATGAACGCTTAATTCATTGGCGAAGAGTAACTATGGAAGTATCTGCCGAAGCAGGAGCAAAAAGGCAAGAAGTTTTATGGATAAATCCGATTGCAGCAGTACAAGGAAGTTTTCAAGAATCGTTATTTTAGGAGTGATCCTTTATGAGCATAACAAACCTGTTAGATATGACAGTATGCTTGATGTGCAATGGACATGGGATGATTGGGAATAAGGTTTGTCAGAATTGTAAGGGTACTGGCGAACCACCTTTAAAATTTAAGCGTAAGAGACCTAAGAAAGAGGGTGTCATATTGATAGGAAAAAAGATTAAAGCAATAAAAATAATGAACGTTAGAGATATAGAAGACGAATCAATTCCACCGACAATTATAAAACCAAATGACATTGGCGTTATTAAAGGAGTAGACGATTATCCTAACGGAAAAGCATATGAAGTGAAAATTAATGGAGAAGATATTTTTATTTACGGGATTTCCAATAGATATTGGGAGATCATTGACTAATCTTTTTAATTCGAAACTTATCCGCAGAAAGGAACAGGACTATATAAAAAGCCCACTTTTTATAAAGAAGGCTTTTAGAACAATTAATTAGTTGTTTTTTCTTTATGACTAAATTTGTTTTTAAAGTAAAGGTAGTCAACTTTGTGTTTTGTAGCCATTAATTGAGAGGCCAATATCGCAGTATAAAAAGTTGTTAAAAGAATAGCTAATACACCAAGTCCTAAGGCAGAATTATTTTTTGACATAACGGTACACCTCCTTCTAAGTTTATCTTTTCTAAATTAGAAGAATTTATACGAAGGATAGTTAGTAATATTGGAAGCAGAAAGGAAGGGTGAAGGAAATTGATGATTCTTTTTAAAAAATATGTTTGGAATCCAATAAAAAACACCAGAAACTTACTTATTTAGCACTTGCGCTATTGTTAATAGTGCCGCCATTAATTAGATTTTTAAGCAAATAAGATAACTAAAGGGCAGTAAATAAAAAAATCGTATTTCAGGAAAGTAAAAGATTAAATAGGATTTTACCCAACAAACAAGAATAACAGATAAATAAATCTAGGGAAGTGATCCTCATGAGACTTAAAGAAATAGAGATAAATGCTAGTACAATGCGCCTAGAAATTGATATAATGGAACAAAAAGGAAGCTTTGCCATTGTTGTGTGTGATGGACGAGCTAAGCTTGCTAGGCTACCGGAACATGGGGAGACAAAAATCATTACTCATCAAGGGAAGGTGAAGCGGGTTAAGTTTGATGAGGGGGAAGATTTTTGAAGAGTAAGGAAATTAATAAAAAGATGTTAAGGAAGTTGAATAATGAACTATTCTTAGTGTACAGACTTAAGAAGTTTGCCAAACCATTTAATAAATCAGTAATGCGTATGTCCGTTGTGACATTAGCATTTGTAATATTTTTTATTTTATTTGTAAGGAATAGTTCGTTAGATACAGCAACTAAAGCAATTACATTTTCGACTCTGTCTTTATTGGTAGCATTACTTTATCCGATATACAGAGAGCGCATAGGAACAAAATATTGGTATGAATCAGAAAATTACAGAACAAATCTATATCTACATTTTCTTAGTTTAATAATTTTAATAAAGGATACACAGTTGGATGAAGATTTAAAGAAAAAACTCTATGATGAATTGGAAAAAATAAGGGAATTAAGAGATATTGAAAATGTTTATGAGGAATCAGATTTCACTTTTTATCAAGAATACCAAGAACTAAAAGAGAAATATTCCAATAAATAAGTTCTACCAGCCAGCTGGAGGACACTGAACAAGCGGTTAATACCGTTTCGTTTGGTGTCCTTTTTATTTATCCAATTGAGGTGATTATGATGAAACCGCCATTAAAAACACAGTTTAAAGAATGGGAAAAACAACATCTTAAGACTCAATCACCTAAGAAAAAGGCTGTAGCAGAAAAGAAAGAAATCCTTTCACAAAGAGACTTAGAAGAGCTAATGGGCATAAGAAAACCTACATATAGAAGGCATAATGGTGCATTAAGACAAAGGGGGTAATCATGTATGGAGATAAATATTGCGGACTTAATTAGGGATTACCGAATGATGAAAAGAGAGATTGAAAGGCTTCAAAGAATTATTTATGGAAAATCTGTTCCTATGAGATCCTGGGGAGTTGCTCAATATGGAGTTGAAGCAACATTACCGCAGGGGAGTTCTGGAAAAAGCCAAGCTGAGTTAAGAGATATGGATATTCGAGAACAGAAGCAGATTAAGAGATTACAAGAATATCGACGAAAAGTTTTTGCAATTGAAAGTGCTGGAGACTTTCTAGATAAAGAAATACTCAAAATTGTTTATGATTGTATGCTAAGCGGAATGACTAGGCAACAAATAGCGGTACATTTAGAGATATCTAGAGATTCTGTTGATAAATTAAGAGCTGACATAAAGGCGCAAATCGGCACAAATACGACTTTTTCCAAACTTTTGCGTGGTGAAAAATATGCAGTGTAAAATGGAGAAGAGGATGTTAAAAGTTACATCATATTTTTCCTTATAAATTAATGAAACGATAAGACTAGTCTAAGATAATAACATTATCAAAAATAAATTATCTAAAGTATTCGACAACCTTTTGATTGTTATTTGATTATTCTTCTGATAACTCCTAATATCTACTTTTAGAAAAGACTCGTGCAATTGTACGAGTCTTTTTGTATATTAATTATATGATATATGGTATTTTTAGCTTAATAAAAGGGAGAAAAGTCAGTGGAAGAAAAATATATTATAAAAATAGATAAATTAATGAAAAAATTTTTGCATAGGTCTAGGGGATTTGCTGAATGGGGAGCGTTTCCATACGGAATGGCAGATTTATTGATTCATGGTAAAAAAACAAAAAAACTAACTTATGATCATGAATATTTCTCCATATTAAAAAGTACTAAAACATTAGAAAGCATTAGAAGTTTATTAAAGTTGGGTAATAATGAAGATGTGTTCATATTGGTTAGGAGCATTTTTGAAAATTATTTAAGTTGCAGATACTTAAACGAAAATGAAGATAAGTTGGACGAATTTTTAACTAACCCACTAAATGTGTTTTATGGTAATTTCATTGTCCAACAAGATGGAAAAGTAGTGAATAGAGATAAAGAAGTAGTAGGTGAACAATTAAACCCAACAGTATTTAAAGCAGGAAAAGATAAGGGTTACTATTATTATTTTTATGGATTTTTATCTACTTTTAGTCACAGTAATTTCGGGATATCTCAATGTTATATGGATGATAATTTATTGTTTACTTTAAAAAAAATTAATTATCCATTGCTATCTAGGGTGTTTACTTTATTTGTTTTTACTAAGATCTTCGAGCATGTAGTAACTGTAGAGGGAGAAGACTTCTTAAATTCTAAGGTTGAGAAAGCGTGTTATGAGTTAGTGAAGGAATCGCTAGAACTACAATACGAAGTATTTCCTTATTTAGTAGAGCAGTATAATGGAGAAGAAAAAGGAACAGTTTATCAACATAAGAAAATGAGAGAGATGTTTAAAGATATGAAAAAATCATTACTAGAAGAATTAGGTAGTATAAAAAAGGAAATTATTAATGATAAATTAGTTATTAAATATAGTTTAACAAAATAATAAAAAATTATGA
This sequence comes from Niallia sp. M35, assembly GCF_050971705.1. Taxonomy (NCBI): domain Bacteria; kingdom Bacillati; phylum Bacillota; class Bacilli; order Caryophanales; family Bacillaceae; genus Niallia; species Niallia sp. M35. Next base: position 18,423 of record NZ_JBPCEP010000005.1, on the reverse strand, counting down.
ATATTTAAGGAGATTTATTATGTTGAGAAAGGCTGAAGAGGTACTTACTTGTTATCATTGTGGTAATAAAACTGTAATGAAACTAATAGCTACCTATGAAGACTTAAAAGAAGAAAAAATCACTAATAATGTTTTGGGAAGTAATTTTAAATATGTAATTAGTTTTAAAGACAAATGGGAATTATTTCTTTGCCAAGTATGTAATAACGTAACCTTAAAACAGAAAAGTTCGAATAGTGAAGACGCTGATCATAACGGAGAAATGATTGTTGATGAGAAAATTTTATATCCTTATCGTACTTCTGATGTAAGTAATGTTCCTGAAAATGTATTAAGTGCCTATGAAGCTGCCTTAAAAGTTAGATTAATAGATAGCTCAATCTGCGCTATAGCTATTCGTAGAACATTAGAAACAATGTGTAAAGATAAAAAGGCTGAAGGAAGAGATTTATACTCAATGCTATCTTTTTTATCAAGTAAAGGGATATTACCTCCTATTTTAAACGAAATGGCTACTGTGTTAAGAAAAATTGGGAATGCGGCAGCGCACGCGGATGAAAAAGAAGATTGGGGCGACTTAATTCCTTCATTAATTGATTTTACTAAGATTATTTTGGATTATGTTTACAATTTACCATTACAAATAGAAAATATTCAAAATCGGATTAGTAATAAGCCTAATAAGAAACCTCAAGTTATGGTAACCTTTGAGGATGAAAATAACTAAGACTGTGCTTACTTATTACCAATTGGGTATTAAACATTACTGATTTAAAAAAACTATCGTGCAGGAAAATATCTCCTTTTGTCGAATCTTATTCTGAAGATATTAAGGAGGTAAGTATGGAAAGTTTAAAGAAGTTTAGAGAAAAGGTTTATTGTAGAAGATGCAATAATAAAACAAATCATGGGATTATTCATGACTATGAAATTAGTGGTGGAGATGACGAAGCAGGTTATTTTTGGTCAGAAAATTATATAATTTCTCAATGTCTAGGATGTGATACTATTGCATTCATAAAGGATTACGATGATAGTACTATGCATTTTTCAGTGTATGAGGAGCAGAGTGATTCCTTTATTAATGTAGATTTTGATGATATAAAAGTATATCCACCTGAGCCAGTAGTTAACAAAAAACAAGATGACTATAAATTAGTTGAGTTTCAGCATTTACCTGAATTACTTGAAACTCTATATAAGCAAGTGGTTGCTAATTTTGAATTAAAATATTATCTTTTAGCTGCTGCTGGATTAAGAATGATTACTGAAGGGATATGTAATCATTTGGGAATAATAGATGGTTATGTTATAGATGAAACAAGTAAAAAGATTAAAGTGAAAAATGACGGCACTGTAATACGTAGTGAAAGTCTTAATGGAAGAATTAATGGATTGATTGAAAAGGGAGTTTTAACTGAGGGACAAACTTCCATACTACATATCATTAGAAAGATTGGTAATCAGACAGTTCATGAATTAAATGTTCCGAAAAGAAGATTGATATTATCGAGTTTGGAAATAGTTGAACAAACATTTAACAATATATTTGAACTGAAAAAGTATGATAAAATTAGTCAGAACCTATAACATCCTTCGGGATGTTTTTTGTTATCTGTAAACTAGATATTAAGTAAACCTATATGATTAACTAAAGAGTAGAAACTTTACTTGTAGTATTAATATCTGGTTTAGAAATAATAAAACGCAGGAAAACATCTCCTTTTGTCGAATCAAAGAATAAGAGGAGATGATAAAATGAATAAGATTGAATTAAGAATAAAGATATTAGAAGAAATAGAGAGCAAATCTGAGGTGGACGAAAAAATATTAGGGGTTAGTGAAAATGACTTTGATGATGCTGTAAACTTTCTAAAAAGAGAAGGCTATATAGGCGGGGTTTTTTATGCTGATAATAGACCCTGGATTACAAAAGGCGTTACCCACCTTACTGAAAAAGGTGAAAACTATTACAACAGCAATAAAACTTTTTAATTTTGGAGAATAAAGTTATGAAGCGAGATATGGAAAAAGTTAGAACGATGTTATTTGAGTTTTCGAATGGTGAGGGAAGAACCAGTTTTGCAAACTCACTCGAGGATAAAGAATACATCTACCATCTTGAAATTATGAGACAAGCAGGATTGATTAACTACAAAGAAAGTAAATTTAAAGGTGGAATGTCCCTATTAAATGTCCCTGAATTAACATGGATTGGTAACGACTATCTAGATGCGATATCGGATGAGGGTATTTGGAATAAGACAAAAGAAACAATCAGAAAAAAAGGTATTGAAGTATCTAATATCCCATTAGACATGGTAATAGATGTAGCGAAAATGCAGCTAAAATCATTGTTTGGTTTAGAATAGCACTCATAAAAGAGTGCTATTTCTTTATCTTAAAATACGGAGGTGGCAGGTGAATGTAATATGGCGAGAGCAAGAGATCCAAACAGAGATAAAGCATATAACTTGTGGAAAGAGCATAATGGAGAAATAACAAACAGAGAGATAGCTAATCAACTCGATATAGACGAGAAAAAAGTAGCTGTCTGGAAATCACGTGATAAATGGGGACAGGATAACAAAGATAATGTTGTACAACAAAAAAAGAGTAAAAAAAAGAATGTTGTACAACAAAAGGTAAAACAGCCTACTACGACAGAAGAGCTAACCGAAGATTTATCAATTGACAATTTCATAGACGATAGTGGATTGACCTTTAAACAAGGTCTTTTTTGTTTGTATTATGTTAGATCATTTAATGCAACGCAGTCAGCAATCAATGCAGGGTACTCTCCAGCAACTGCTCATGTGCAAGGTCCACGCTTGTTATCAAATGTTAGAGTTAGAGAAGAAATCAAACGAATAAAGCAATCTATGGCCAATGAGCTGTTTATAGAGGGTGTAGATGTCTTGAATAAGATAATCAAAATAGCATTCTCTGATATAACAGACTTCCTTACTTTTGGTCAAAGAGAAGAGCCTGTTATCGGAGCTTTCGGTCCTTTAACAGATGACAATGATAATCCGATAACGCAAGAAGTTAATTTCGTTGATTTCAAGCATTCTAATGTTGTAGATGGAACCTTAATAACAGAAGTGAAGCAAGGTAAAGACGGAGTGTCTATTAAGCTTGAAGATAGAAAGTGGGCGCTAGATAAGCTGCTTAAATACTTCGAGACATTACCTGAACATCAGAAGTCCAAATTACAAGAAGAAAAGATTAAAGCAGAGATTGAGAAAATCAGACTGGAAACGAAGATTGATGATATCGATTCATCTAAAACGGTTATCGTAACCAACGAAGATGAGATGAGGAAGGTTTTAGAAGATGAATCTAATTAAGATAACCGATCTCGTCAATAAGAACTTCTACTCCTTATGGTTGGCTAAACAATCTCATATAATTGCTAAAGGCGGACGTTCTTCTATGAAATCGTCTGTAATTAGCTTAAAGCTGGTTACAGATTTTTTAAATGATCCATTGGGCAATGTTGTATGTTTAAGAAAAGTCGGTAAGTACTTATCAACTTCTATTTACGAACAAATAAAATGGGCCATTTATATGCTTAAAGTAGAAGAGGAATTTTACTTTGGTAAGAGTCCATTAATGATAAAACATAAGGCAACAAATACAGCCTTTTACTTCTATGGCTGTGATGATCCAATGAAACTAAAGTCAGCAAAGATTGCTAAAGGCTATGTAATGGCATTGTGGTTTGAAGAAGCCGCAGAATTTGCTGGTGTTGAAGATATAGACATTGTAGAAGATACATTCATCCGTCAAGAGATTGAAGGGAAAGAGGTAAAGGTTTATTTCTCTTATAACCCGCCTAGAAATCCATATAGTTGGATAAATGAATGGTTAGATGGAAAGTCTTCTGATGATGATTATTTCATCCATCATTCAACATATCTTGATGATACAAAAGGTTTCCTTTCTGCCCAGATGATTAGGAAAATCGAGAAGTACAAAGAAAATGATTATGATTACTGGCGCTGGATGTACAACGGAGAAGTAATAGGCTTAGGTGAAATGGTATACAACATGAACCATTTCAACAAGTTAAGCGAATTACCAACTAATGATGATATCTTAATGATTAGTACAGCATCCGATACAGGGCACCAAGTATCTGCTACAACTCACTTAGCTTTTGGTTTTACTAAGCGGAGAAACGTTATTTTGTTAGATACCTGGTATTACAGTCCAGATAACAAAGTGGAAAAGAAAGCACCAAGTGAACTATCAAAGGATTATAAAGAATGGCTTGATAAGATTCGAAAAGAATATCATCGTCCTATCGATAAAATGACCATTGATAGCGCAGAAGGAGCATTAAGAAACCAAATATACAAAGATTATCACCTTCGGTTAAATCCGGTTGCTAAGAAAAAGAAAATCGATATGATTGATAACGTACAAGACTTACTCGCGCAGGGTAGGTTTTTTTATTTGGACACAGATAACAACAAGATATTTATCGAAGAGCACAAAAAGTATCAATGGGATGCTGAGTCTAAAAAGACAGATGATCCAAAAGTTATTAAAGTAGATGACCATACTTGTGATGGATTCCAGTACTTTGTTAACGACAATTTGAAAAAGCTAGGACTTAAATTTTAGTAGGCGGTGATTAAATGTTTAAATCACTTATAAGCAAAGTAAAGGGGGTGTTGCAGAAAATGGGGATAGTGAAAACAGTAAAACAATTATCTGATATCAAAAACATTCCAGTAGATGACCAGTTTTACAAGTTAATCGAACAATGGAAAGCACTTTACCAAGGCTATTTTAGCGACTGGCATGACTTAACTTATCAAACAGTTAATGGACCAAAAAAACGTCGTATGGCATCCTTGAATATGCCTAAAGTGGTATCGCAAGAAATGGCTTCTCTAATCTTTAATGAACGATGTGAAATCAATATCTCAGATGAAGGATTGTCAAAAGAAATTAAAGAGATCATGAAGGAAAACAAGTTCGTTAAAACCTTTCAAGATTATCTAGAGTTTCAATTTGCTATTGGCGGGATGGTTATTAAACCATATGTAGAAAATGACCAAATAAAGCTTTCCTATGTAACTGCCGATTGCTTTATCCCTGTTAGTTGGGATAACAAAGGTATTCATGAAGCTGTGTTCTTGAATGAAATCCGTAAAGGAGACAAGAAATATACTCACTTAGAGTGGCACTTATGGGATAAAAAAGTGTACATCATTAAAAACGAACTTTTTGTATCTGATAAGAACTCTGGTGAGGTTGGCAAGAAAGTACCTTTAGCGACTTTATTCCCTGATTTGGCAGAAGAGGTAAGGATAGAAAATTTAAAGCGCTCGTGCTTTGTTTATTTTAAGCCAAACCTTGCTAATAACATTGACATGACAAGCCCTTTAGGAATACCGTTGTTTGCTAACGCACTTGATACGCTTCATTCCATCGATATTGCATTTGATTCCTTTCAACGTGAATTTAGGCTTGGAAAAAGAAGAATCCTTGTTCCTGCATCTGCAGTTAAAGTAGTAATCGATGAAAATGGTAATGCTCAACGCTATTTCGATGCTGATGATGAAGCATACCAAGCAATGGACTTCGGTGATATGGATGCTAATAAAATTCATGACAATACCGTAGAAATTAGAGCGGAAGAACATATAGCAGCAATAAACGCACTCTTAGATTTATTATCCATGCAAACTGGATTTAGTGGTGGCACATTTAACTTCGATGGAAAAAGTGTCAAAACTGCAACAGAGGTTGTAAGTGAAAACAGTAAGACATTTAAATCGAAGCAATCTCATGAAAATATTCTTGAAGCTGGAATAACGGAATTGATTGAGGTTATTGTACAGTTAGCCGAATTATATAACCTGTTTAATAGGCCAGCAGATGGATGGGAAGTAACAGTAACTTTTGATGATTCTATTGCTGAGGATCAGAATGCTGAAATTGCTAAACAGATACAACTTGTCACTAATAAGCTTAATTCTCGGAAGCGAGCAATCATGAAGCTGCATGGATTAACCGAAGAAGAAGCAGAGCAACTAATACAAGAAATAGCAGAGGAGAATCAAACAGCTACAGCAGAAGCGATTGACTTCTTTGGTATGAGTAGAGCTGATGCAGAATGAATCCAAGTTTAAATCAAAAATTAGCGCAACCCACAATAGATGTTTATTTAGCTATTGAAGAGCAACTCTTAATTAATCTTGCTAAGCGGCTGAAAAAGAATAAACATTTGCTGGATGATATTCAAGCTTGGGAAGTGGCCAATTTATTAGAAGTTGGTTCTTTGTTCCAAGAAAATATTATCACTATTGCTAAATATAGCGGTCTAGCAATCGATGAAATTACTAAGCTACTTCAAGAAGTTGGTTTTTATGCAGTAAATGGAGTAGATAAAGATTTGCAAGAAGCGGTAAGACAAGGTTTTCTTGTCATGCCACAAACAGAACCACAAACTAATCTACATCCGATATTATTAAGTTATCAGCAACAAGCTATGAATACATTTAACTTAATAAATACAACGATGTTAGACCAATCGCAACAAATCTATATTGATACTTTAAACAAGACAGTAGGGAAAGTATTAACTGGCACCATAACACCTCAACAGGCACTTAGAGAAACTGTGCATGAGTGGTCTGAGAAAGGCATACCAGCATTAATAGATAAAGCTGGGAAACAATGGTCAACAGAAGCATATGTAAGTACTGTCACTAGATCGTTAAGTAATAATGTTGCTAATACTATGCAAGATAATCGTATGGATGAATATGGTGTGGATTTAATAGAAGTATCAGCACATATGGGCGCAAGACCACGGTGTGCCCCATACCAAGGGAAGATATATTCTAGAAGTGGAAAAAGCACAAAATATCCACCGTTTAGTGAAACTAGCTATGGAGAAATAGCTGGTTTATTTGGCATTAATTGTGGTCATGTAAAATATCCGTTTATTGAAGGTGTATCAATTAAAAGACCAGTACAAATAAACGATGAGCAAAATGATATATCTTACAAACTATCGCAAAAACAGAGATACCTAGAAAGACAGATTCGATATGCAAAACGTGATTTAAATATCATGGGTGTAATGGGAGATGAAGTGGGGATAAAAGCAGCTAAACAACTTGTGAGAGCTAGACAAGAGAATATGCGTCAGTTCATAAATGAAACAGGAAGAACAAGAAGACGTAACCGAGAGCAATTAGCTATATAAAACAAAAATAGACCCGAATATGGGTCATATAGTTTTCTTCATACCACATTTACGACATTCTCTTAGAAAGACGTAATTTTTAACTGAACTTTTGAATTGAGCATTACCGCAGTTATCGCAGATTCCTGCCTGCACATCTGGATATTCTTTGTAGTCATAAATTATTGATGTGTCGTAACCTTTGTAGTTATTCTCGTCTGACATAGCAATCACCTAGATCTATTTTTTTAATAACTGATTTATTATACAACAACTAAGTACTAAAAGGGAGAATTTATGAATCTTGGAAAAGTTATTGGGAAGTCATCTAAAATTTGATGGCTTTTTTCTTTGTCCTTTTATCTGTAGTGGACGCTATAAATCAAACAGAAGATTATTACCCATACGGGAGGTTATTAATATGTGTTTTTTAAATAAAGCTGATCAAGCAGCTAATCTTGAAGGGAAGTTATTGAGATTAAATTTACAAACATTTGCGGACCCAGAACCAACACCACCAGGAGAACCTATTCCTCCTGCTGAACCGACACCACCAACCGAACCAAAGACAGCGGATCCTGAACCACCATCAAAGACATTTACACAAGAAGATGTAAATAACCTTGTTGCAAAGGAAGCGAAGAAGGCACAAGAAAAGCTTTTAAAGCAACTTGGGGTCGAGGATTTTAACAATGCTAAAGAGGGGCTTACCAAGTTCAAAGAATGGCAAGAGTCACAAAAGACTGAAGCGGAAAAGCAAGCAGAGAGATTAAAAGAGCTAGAGGCTAACTACTCAAATACAAGCAATGAGAATGCTATTTTGAAAGCACAAATTAGTGCTATGAAAGCTGGTGTCCTTGCTGAATCGGTCGAAGATGTAGTTACGCTTGCTAAAACAATGGTAAGTGATGATTTAGACATGGATGCTGCTATTGCAAAGGTAGTTGAGAAGTATCCTCATTTTGCGCAGAAACAAGAGAAAGTAGATGAGCCTAAGCCATCTTTCTCTCTTGGAAAGCATGAAAAACAACCATCATCTGAAATGGATGCTTGGTTAGAAGCATTTGGAGTTAAAAAACAATAAATTAAATGGAGTGATATGAATGCCAGTAAATTACGCTGAACAATACCAACAAGCTGTACAACAAGCATACTTTGGAGGTCTTTACTTCCGAGATTTATATGAAACACCAAATAACCAAAACATTAAATGGACAGGTGCTAAAACGATTCAAATTCCAAGAATCACAGTAGGTGGTTTTATTGATGTTGATAGAGATGTAGCTAGCAATTTTGCACGTCGTGCAGATAATGATTGGGAACCTAAGACATTAGCACATGATCGTGAATTCCCAATGTTTGTAGATCCACAAGACGTAGATGAAACAAACACAGTTTTATCTATCGCTAATATCACAAGAGTATTTAACACAGAGCAAAAAATCCCAGAAATGGATAAGTACTTAGCATCTAAACTTTATAGTGAGTATACAAACTATGGAGGACAGGCTCTAACAGAAGAATTAACAGTAGATAACATTCTCACTGTTTTTGATCAAATGATGGAAGACATGGATGAAGCGGAAGTACCACAAGAAGGTCGTAAACTATACGTTACTTCTCCAGTAAAAACGTTATTGAAAAACGCTGAAAAAATCCAACGTAACATGGACATTAAAGGATCAGCAGCAAATGATGCTAATAGAAATCTTCGTTCATTAGATGAGGTTACAATTATTTCTGTTCCAACTTCTCGAATGAAGACAGCTTATAACTTTACAAGTGGTGCGGTCCCAGCTACTGGTGCAGGACAAATTAATATGATTTTAATTCATCCATCAGCTATTATCACACCACAAAAATATGATTTCGTGGACCTTGCAGCACCAAGTGCAACAACTGGTGGTAAGTACTACTACTTCGAGCGTAAGTATTGGGATGTGTTCTTATTCGAAAAGAAAGTACCTGGTGTTAAAATCCACGTTACAGAGGCAGGAACAGGGGCTTAACGCTCTTGTTACTTAATTAATTGGAGGTAATCTAATGGGACAAGTAACAGTAAGAAAAAACAATAAAGTGTTAAATATTGAAGATACACGGTTAGAAAGTTATTTAGTGCAAGGATTTGATCAGATTAATAAAGAGGGAAAGATAGTAAAAAAAGCTACTGGTGGCAAATCAGTGTCTTTAGCTGAGTATAATAAAGTTGTTGAGGAATTAGAATCATTAAAAAGTGATGGTGCTGCCAAAGAATTAGAAGAGGCGAAAAAGGAAATCAGAATATTAAAAACAGAAAACACAAAATTAAAGAAGGCTTTAGAAGAAAAAGCTGGTGAATAATCATGGCTTACATTGATAAGCGGTATTATGAAGATGTCTATAAAGGGGCAGAAGTGGACGAAGTAACTTTCAATAGATTATCAGAAAGAGGAAGCGAAATTGTTGATGGAATAACAGGATATAAGTTAAAACAAGCCTTCCCATTCGATAAATTAAACGCATTCTTTAAAGAACAAGTAAAAAAAGCTACTGCTGCACAAGTGGAATACATGATTCTGCAAGGTGAAGGAGTAGAACATGGTGATTCAGACATTTCCAGCGTCACTATTGGAAAGTTTAACTATTCCGAAGGGCAAAACCCTACTAGGTTAACAAGAGAGCAATTACGTACGTCTCCTGCAGTTATAAGCTATTTAAAACCAACAGGGTTACTCTATAATGGGATTGATGTAAATGGCTAAAGTTAAACCAATTCCTAAAAAGTTATTGATTCACACAATAGAATATGAGGAATTTGTAAGAGATGGCTCGTTTGGTGAAGAATTTTCACCAGTTGAGACCATCTCTTTTGTATTGGTGCAACCATCCAGTAAGTTACGAAGGGATGGTAATGGAGAAGAAGTCCAAACGCTTGGAGTTATCTTTTTAGACGCGGTGAACACACCAAATTTTAAGCCTTTGAAAGAAAAGTCCAAGGTTAGATTTAAAGAAAAGGATTATCGAGTTATTCAATGCGATAGCTTATATGCATTAGATCCAGATATACCACACCATTATGAGGTGAATTTGATATGAGTAGGGTCAGAATTCGAACTAATTTAAACGGTATAGCTAGACAAATATCAAGAGCAAAACAAAGAACCCAATACGCACTGGATAATCAGATTTTAAAAGACGATAACGAATTCATTCCAGCAGATACATGGAATTTACGTGATTCCTCAATACGTGGTTCTATTATTGGGCAAGGAATATTGCAATGGTCAACCCCATACGCAAGAAATCTATACTATAACCCGCAATATAACTTTTCTTTGGATAAGAATCCAAAAGCGGGTGGTCTATGGCATGAACGTGCTAAAGCAGCATATGGAGATGACTGGACTAGACTTGCACAAAAAGAAATGGAAGATAACCTATGACAATGGATTTTTTAGAAAGATTAGTTTATTTATTAGATGCCCAAAAGTATTACTCAACAGTATTATCTCCAATCCTTGGTACAGGTAATAGTATTGCTGTAACAACTTTACCTTCGAGAACTTATCAATACTACATGGATGGATCATATAGCCAAGGATATGCTTTCCAAATCAGCACAAAGCACGATCAACAATTAGTTGCTTATAATACATGCCAATTGATTGTTGATTTTTTAAAGGCTAGAAAGTCTATACCTAGTGAAAATAACTCCTACGAATTTGAAGGAATAGACATACAAACAAGCCCAAACCTTCTTATGAAGGATGATAAGTATTACATTTTCACAGCGCAACTAAGCGCAAATTTACTAGTTTACAAGGGGGATTAACAATGCCATTTCATTTAAACTATTTGACTACCTATAAAATCGGTGAAACAAAAGAAGAACTATTACCATTAGCTGCAGGTATCTCTACTGTTGATCCATCAAATGAGGAATCTACGGAAGAATACAGCTATTATGATGGAGCAGGCGGAACAGAAACAGAAACTACTGGATTAACTTCTTCTTATGCATTCAGTGGTAACCGTAAATACGCTGATGATCCTGCACAAGAATTGATTCGAAACAAATTATTTACGCTTGGTCAAGGTAGAGAAGTGTATTTTCAAGTAACAGAGCCGGATGGACGTGTAATTGAAGGTCCTGCAACATTACAAGATATCACTCCTCATGGTGGTGATGCGAATGCTCGTGCAACCTTTGAATTTACAGTTACGTTTAAAGGTCTTCCAACTGATACAAAGCCTAGTGAAACAGGAACACAAACAACAGAAGAATAATTAGGAGGTAACATATGTCTATTAATATTAATTTAAGTAACCAATCCATTATCCCCGTCAGATTTGGGGAGTTTGATTTTAATGTAGATATCTCAGATGCTGGTAAACAGAAGTTAATGGGATTAATCGAAGAATTTGAAAATCGAAATACAGATATCGGTGAAGTAAAAGATAAAGAGTCATTTACAAAAGCGATTGAAGAAACCAAATCTATATTAAAAAGCATCTATGATCCGCTATTCGGGGAAGGTGCTTTTGATAAGATTTACAACAAGTATCCAGATGTAACTTTGTTGTCTAATAGTTTTATCGATGTTGCAAATGGTGTAATGGCCGAGTACGAAAAACGTACAAGACGAGAACAAAAAGATAATTATGTAGCAAATCTAAAAAAGTAAGTAGGTGAGGGCAATGTTTTCCCTTGCTCGAAAATTACAGAACTCAATTGACTATAATGGCGTTACTTACAAATTGAATTTAGCTTTTGATAATGTCCTTTTAGTGTTTGATGTGCTAAAAGATGAAAATATTGATGACTTGTTTAAAGTAGATGTGGTAATGGATTTGTTATTAACCCAGCCACATGAACTTGAAGATGAACAAATGGTGGAACTTTATACATTAATTATGGAAACAGTTATACTTCAAGGGAAAAAGCAAGAGGTTAAAAGAGATCTTGCCGGTAATGTTATTGATGAAGACGAGGATGACAAAAAACTATATAGCCTAGAAGAAGACGCACAGTATATCTATGCGTCTTTTTTATATGATTATCAAATTGACTTGATCGATCAACAAGGGAAGATGCATTGGTTTAAGTTTAATGCACTGTTAGCTTCTTTAAGTGATGACACGATGTTTAAGCGGGTTATTGATATTAGACAACGTAAGCCAAATAAACACATGACTGCTGAAGAGAAAAGCAATCTTATGCAACTTAAAAAATTATATGCATTAAAGAAATCCCAAGAAGAAATTGAGTTTGAGGCAATGGATTTGGCGGAGAAGCAAGCTTACATCAAACAAAAGATGGCTGAGAGGGGTGAGTAGATGGCAGCAGATGGATCAGTTGTTATTGAGATATCCCTTGATGATTCAGACGTATCTGGTCAGATACGAGATATAGACCGTGACTTTAACCGTGTAGGAAGTAACTTTCCACAAACTTTTCGTAATAACATGAGACAAATACGTACTAGTCTAGGACAAATACGAACTAGCATTAGTGATACTTTTTCCGCTGCAGCCAACTCAATCCGTAATACATTTACCCGATCTAATCCCTTTCGTTCGATGTTTACTGGATTGCAATCAGCAACTAGAGGTATAACTTCTCGGATGACAAGCGGTTTTTCGAATGCGTTCAGTCGTATGAGAACTGCAGCAAGCAACTCAATCAGTCGCATGAGACAAGAATTCTCATCTTTAGATCGTACTGTAGAAAGTCCAATTAAAAGCATGCTGAAAATGGCAGCAACAATAACTGGAATAACCGGAGCCATGAATTTAATGGGGCGGGCTATAAGTCGTGTAGATACGATAGATACTGCAACTAAATCATTAACAGTCCTTACAGGGTCTGCAGAAGATGCAAAGCTAGTCATGAACGACCTTGTAGATGCAATTGACGGTACACCAATAGCGTTAAATGATGTTGCCCTTGGAGCAAAGAAAATGGTGGCTGCAGGGATGAAAGCTGAAAAGGTAAAACCTGTTTTCAAGTCCATCGCAGATGCTGCCTATGGAGTTGGTGATGGCGCTCAATCTATAGACCAAATTACAAGCGCTATAGCTTCCATGCAATCAGCTGGGACGGTTTATGCAGATGATATTAATAGATTAGTAGATGCTGGGATACCAGCATGGCAAATGCTCGCTAATCAAACCAACCAATCAGTAGCTGATATTAAGAAAGACACATCTAAAGGTTTGTTGGAATCAAACGAAGCAATCGATATGCTTGTTGAAGGTATCCAGCATGGAACAGATGGCGTAGCAGGAAGTACTGCTGCTATGGCTGGATTAGCCAAAACAGCAGGAGACACAATTTCTGGTTCATTCGGTAATATGAGAACTGCGATTGTTAAAATAATGGCCAACGTTGCAGACGTATTAAAAGGCGATATTATCAATGCCTTAAAAGGTCTAACAAATGCTTTTAAAGCTGTAGCTCGTGTAACGGGTAGTGAAACGTTTGCGAATGGTTTAAGAGGAATGGTAGACGCTTTGAAATTACTATCTCCAGCGTTATTAGGAGTAGTAACTGCTCTTGCAATATTTAGTGCTTATATGGGATTGACTAAGGCTGTTTTTGGTTTGCGTACAGCTATTGCAAGTTTGTTATTTACAATAAATGCACATCCAGTTGTGGCCATTGTAGCAGCATTGGCTGGTTTAGCTGTTATGCTGGTTACTCTATATAAGACGAATGAAACATTTAGAAATGCTGTTCAGAAAACGTGGGCATTTATTACTGACATGTATTCAAAATCAATAGATGGTATAAAAACCGCCTTAATTTCGATAATGCCAGCACTCCAAGCATTCGGTAGTTGGTCAGCAGATAAACTAATTGCTGGGTTTGCATGGTTAGGATCTGTTGGTGTAAAAGCAATAAATTCAATTGCTACAGGAATGACTATTGCTGGAAATGCAATTTCGACATTCTTTAATTATCTAGCAAACAGTGCTGTCGGACAAGCAGTTTTAAATGCTTTGAAACTATCTTTTGAAAATATTACGAACGTTTTATTAACTCTTGTGCCTTTCTTAAGTCGATTAGCCTTAGGATTTATAGGAGTAACTGGCCCACTCGGATTAGTAATTTCTTTAGCTATCACGTTCGCTGCTACACTCCTTAAAATGGGAGGTTTTTCAGCGGAAGGAATAAATAATGCTTTAAAAGATATTGGTAAAATGCTTATGGGAATCCTAGATACAGCACTAGTCTTAATTCCACAATTTATCAAAATCGGAGCCGATTTAATTGTTAAGTTGATGGAAGGGATTACTCAAAGCATTCCAAAATTGGTTTCTGTCGCAGGACAATTAATGAACATGCTTAATGAAGCGATAACAACTTATCTACCAATGATTATTCAAACTGGTCTCCAAATCATCACAGCAATAGCAAATGGAATAGTTCAATATTTGCCGATTATGATTAATGCAATTATTTCCATAGTGACTTTTCTTGTGGATACAATCGCTCAATATTTGCCAACAATCATTAGTGTTGGAATAACAATTCTTACTAATTTACTGGAAGGTATTTTAACTGTACTTCCTGAGGTTATCAATACAGCAATTTTAATTATCACTTCTTTACTCGGTATTTTGATCGATAACTTGCCAACACTCTTATCAGTTGGAGTTGAAATTTTGAATGCGCTAATTGGCGGATTAATTGCTGCTTTACCTGCCTTACTTACAGCAGCCCTAACGATTATAATATCTTTAGCAACAGCTCTTCTAAACAATTTACCACAAATTTTAGAGGCTGGAATTGAATTACTGATGGCCCTAATTGATGGAATTATTTCAATTCTTCCTATGCTTATCGAAACTGCGCTCACTTTAATTATTACTCTTGCTACTGCTTTGATAAAAGCTTTGCCGCAGATCATTTCAGCTGGTATAAAAATTCTAAATGCTCTTATTCAAGGAATTGTTCAGCTGATACCAGCATTAATTGCCTGTGCCTTAAAATTAATCATTACTTTAGCCGGTGCAATAATAAAGAATTTACCACAAATTCTTTCTGCAGGAGTAAGAATTTTAAAGATGCTTGTGCAAGGAATCTTAAGTATTATAGGTACTTTGCTAAAAGCAGGAGCAGACTTGATTATAAAATTAGCAAAAGCGATAGGTGATAAGCTTTCAAAAATCAAGGACAAAGGAAAAGAAATAACAGGAAAAGTTGTTGATGGTATAACTAGCACCATTTCTAAGATGGTTTCAATCGGTGAGGATATAGTCTCAGGTATTGTAGAAGGAATAGGAAATGGATTTGGATGGGTTAAGGATAAAATTAGCTCACTTGGTGGAAAAATTACAGATTGGGCTTCCAGCGTTCTAGGTATACACTCTCCATCTAGAGTTATGAGAGATGAAATCGGTAAATGGATTCCTGCGGGTGTAGCTGTCGGAATAGATGCAGATGCATCCAGAGTTGAAAAATCGATGAAGAATATGCTATCTATTCCTAAGTTTACTGCAGAAGGTGCTGTAGGTATTAACGGTATTGGGCTAAACAATCAATTATCTGCAAGAAATCGTGTTAGAAGTGCTACGGTTAATAATTCTTCTAATTCTGACACTAAATCAAACATTGCTCAGAAGGTTGAAGCTGTGATAAATATTGCAGGATATCAAGCTAGAGGATTGATTGAATATATTTCATCTCAACAAAGTAATAACAAAAAAAGAGATAAAAGAAATTTTAATGGGGGTGTTTCATATTGAGTTTTAATATTACTTTTAATGGACATATTCTCCCTATTAAAGTCAGACAAGTTGGGGGAAGAGGTCCTATTCATCAAGAAGTTATCGGCCAATCTAAACCCAATTCCCCAGGTAGTTATTTTTTAAAGAGAAGATTAATAGAAAGACAGATACCTGTTGATTTTGTGTTGCCAAGTAGGGGATTAAGTCAAACGAGAAAAATAATAGATGCCTTAAATAGTGTTTTATATGTTACAGAACCATCACCGATTATTTTTTCTGATGAACCAGACAAAACTTATTATGGTTTAATGAATGGAAATCCTGAATGGGATGAGATTGTTTTTAGAGGTAGGGGAACCCTACCTTTTCTTTGTCCTGATCCATTAAAATATGGCCAAGAAAAAATGACAGCTTCGACAACCATCTTTAACGAGGGATCTGCACCATGTACACCGATTTTTAATGTCGAATTTACTTCTGCAGCTAATGAATTTCGTGTCCAGAATGAAGATGGAAAGTTTGTTAGAGTAATATGGGCATTTGTTGCAGGTGATAAGTTAGTGGTTGATTTTAAGAAACGGAAAATCACGATTAATTATACTGTAAGAATGACAAGTTTAGATTTTAGCAGTAACTGGTTTGAATTGAGACCAGGAGAAAACAAATTGACGGTTACGCCTTCTAGTGTCGCTACCACAACTATAACCTATACCCCGAGATGGTTATAGTATGATGAAATAAATATCAAAGAAAGGAGGAAACCTATGTCCAATTTATTAATATTTGATCCTGCAGACAATTTGCTTGCTGTTTTATCAAATGAAGCCGAAGAAGCATGTGCATTTTGGGATGCTCCTTTTAAAGAGGCGATCAATCAAGGCTCAACATATGAGTTTATGGCGGATGGAACGCATGAAGACTCCAAATACATCATTGCTGAAAACCAAGTTGCATTTATGGATAAAGATGGCGCATTTCGGCTTTTTGTCATAAAAGAACCAGAGCGCATCAATGGAGAATATGGACCAGAGATACACGCCATTTGTGAGCCTGCTATGCTTGAGCTAAATGACGAGATTATCACAGATGTAAGACCGTTTAATACAACTTTACGAGATGCGCTTGCGAGAGCATTAAACGGAGTACGATGGCAAGTCGGACAAACCAGTGATAGCTTTGGATTAAACTCTACAAACTTTTATTATATAAGTGTAACAGAAGCGATAGAGAATATCGTTAACACTTGGGGTGGAGAAATCCGCGATAGAGTGGAAATACAGGGTAATAGAATTGTAGGCAGATATATTGATGTTTTAACCATGCGTGGAACGAACACAGGTAAGCGTTGGGAAATGGATAAAGATATCCTAAGTATCCGTCACCAAGTACAATCCTATCCCAAAACGGCTCTCTATGGCCGTGGTGCTTCACTTGAATTAGAAGATGGGGACGGCAATGCAACTGGTGGATATTCTCGGAAAATTTCTTTTGCCGATGTAGAATGGAAAAAAGCTAAAGGAGATCCAGTTGACAAGCCGAAAGGACAGGAGTGGGTTGGTGATCCGGAAGCTTTAAGTATTCATGGCCGTCCAAATAAAGACGGTACTTTTCGCCATCGATTCGGAATTTTCGAATCCAGTGAACAGGAAGACCCAGCCCAATTATTATTAGAAACCTGGAACGCACTTCAAGAACAGAAGCATCCACTCGATAATTATGAAATGGATGTTTTTTTAATGGAAGAACTTACGGGATATGAACATGAGAAAGTTCGCTTAGGGGATATTACAGTAGCTATAGATCGTTCTTTTGCCAAACCAATTGAAGCAGAAGAAAGGGTAATTTCGTTTGAGTATGATGTTGCGGATCCAGATAACAGTGGAAAAGTCGAACTTGGACAGTTTATTAATTTATATGACACGGAGATAGATAATCGTATTGACCAGCTAGAACGCAAAATCAATGATCGCTCTGGCATTTGGGATAAAGCTACTAAAGTAATCGACTCAGCTAATGGGAAAAATAAAAACTATTACAGTGCAGTAGAGCCAGTCGGAGAGTTCATAGAAGGCGATTTATGGTTTAAGGTAATCGATGGAGAGTATACACAAACGTATCGATGGAATGGAGAACAATGGCAGCTTATCGTGGATATAGATGTCAACACAGCAAAACAAGAAGCAGCAGAAGCGTCAGAACGAGCAGAGGATGCTTTTAACAGAGCTAATGAAGCAACCGAAAATGCCCAAAAGGCTATCGTTGAAGCACAAGAATCTTTTGATATAGCACAAGAAGCATTCGATAAAGCAGACGCGGTTAATGGTATAGCTGCTGATGCAGTTAATGTTGCTAATACAGCGAAACAAAGCGCAACAAATGCTATTAATAAAGCTAGTGAATTAGAGTCACAAATAATAGATGATTTTGCTAGCGTAAACAGCCGAGCCGATGACCTATTAGCAAAGATAAACGATAATGCCGCAAGTCTTAAAGCAGCTGGA